>DASRLE010000338.1:0-5332 GCA_035648615.1 Saccharimonadales bacterium (SeqCode)
GCATTATTGACAGCGGCTGCCACTGTTTTGCCCGCCGCTTTGTCTTCAGTGCGAGTCCTTGGCGCGGAAGCTGAACCGCAACCGCTTCCCACGGAACGCGAGGCGGCTGCCATTGCCGCCATTGCGCAGGATTTTTTGGAGAAACACAATGCCCCGGGCTTATCGGTCGCGATTGCCCGGCATGGGAGTTTTGTCCATCAACGAAGTTTTGGTTACGCGAATAAGGAGGCTGGCGAACGAGCGACTCCCAAGAGTTTGTTCCGCATTGCCAGCATGAGCAAACCGATTACGTCCGTCACCATTTTCTCGCTGATCGAACAAAGCCGTTTGAAGTTGGACGATTTGATTTTTGGCGCGCCGGGAATTCTAAAATTCGACTACGGGGAAAACTATCCCGAACTCGTCAAAAAAATAACGCTGCATCACTTGCTTACCCATACTTGCGGAGGCTGGGAAAATAACGACAAAGACCCCATGTTCCGCAACGTAAAGATGGATCACACGGAACTCATCACTTGGGCTTTGCGGACTCTGCCATTGGAGTATGAACCCGGCACACACTACGCCTATTCCAACTTTGGCTATTGCATCCTGGGACGGGTGATAGAAAAAATCACGGGTCAACCCTATGCGCAGTTTGTCCAACAGACCGTCCTGGCCAAATGCGGCGTTAAAGATATGCGCATCGGCGGAAACACCCGAGCAGAGCGAGCCCCCGGCGAAGTAATTTATTACGGGCAAAGTGGACCGTCTTCAGTTCCCTACTCTATGAATGTCACGCGCATGGACTCGCACGGCGGATGGATTGCCACGCCCAGCGACATGGTGCAATTCGCCATGCATGTGGATGGTTTCAAAACCACGCCCAATATACTGAAGGCCACCACTCTCAAAACAATGACGACCGGCACCACCGCCAATCCTAATTACGCTTGTGGCTGGAACGTCAACAAAGCGCCCAACTGGTGGCATGGCGGCCGTCTGCCCGGCACCCTTACCATCATGGTGCGCACCGCCAGTGGATTATGCTGGGCGGCCTTCACCAATACCATCGCCCCTGGCTTCAACATGGACGAAATGGTGTGGAAAATGGTCCGCGCCGTGCCGGCATGGCAGGCGTGAGCCTACGGGATGATTCGCGTTTTATTCGCTCCATGCCACAAACCGTGAACTTGGCGTCCCCTTTTTCCAGAATTGGACGCCGTTGGTATGAATACGGGCTACAATGCCCAATCTTTTAGCGATCGTGTTGAAGGCCGGATGTTTCAAAAATCGCCGAATAAATTCCGCGGCCGCCTCGTCGCCCACGTCAAGATCTATCAATGCGTAATGCGAATGGCAGAGCGATGCTTGAAAGAAATCCCTGTCGTGGGTAAAGAAAGTTGGTTGGGGCAACCGATGAAGAAGTGGCAATAGATTTTCGTCGAGAGTCCCATGCGCGGCAAGATCCCGGCCAATTTGCCGGAACGGAATCCGCCATCCTTTCAATTTGTCAGATTGTTGACTGGCAAGGTTCTCGTCCAAAACGTTCATCAGCCAACGAGTGTGCCGGTTGGCTCTTTCATCAACCGCCCATGATCGTCGAGCAGAGAGCTTCGGGCGAGACGAATCGTTTCTGCGATAGCATCGTCCGAAATATGGCCCGGCCACGCCTGCCGGATGTAGTCCCAGGATTCGCCGCGTTCCAACATAGCCAAAACCTGCCAGACCATAACACGAGTACCCTTGTAAGTAGGCTTGCCGTGGCAAATGGCGGGGTCAGCTATGATGAACTCACCCAAGATAACCCGCTGCCCTTTTGCGTTTGCTTTCATGCAGTTCTAGTCCGTGAGAGAATGGGCCAGAACAAACGCGATTGCAAGCCGCTTTCTCGTGGAAAGATCCGAACTCCTCAGAAGTCACCATGCCGAAATGGGAGGAAGAGGAAGTGTGCGACCAGTGCGGGGTCGCGTCTCAACATTCAACAATTAGACCGACGATTTTCTTTCTGGGGTGGCAAATGTTGAATGTTGAGACGTGACCCCAATTCAGGCTGCGCTTCAAAACGGGGTGACTCGGTAGAACCGGGCGGTTGTGCCGGGAGGCGGCAGGCGGCCGTTTTGGCCGGTGTCGGTGATCCAAATAATGTTTGTTTGTAAATTGGAGATGGTCTGCACTTCCTGCCAGATGCCCCCGAGGCGATCCTCTGAGTCCAGGCGGACGGAGCAGCCAATGGGCGCGGAAATTTCCACGCTCATCGTCCCCGAGCCGGGACGGCAGGCCAGGACTTTTGCGGCCCCGCCGACAGAAGGAATGGCTTGCAGGCTGACGTCAAAGGCCACGTTGTCCCATGTGAGGTCCTCCCAGGTGTTGCTCAACTGGATGGCGACTAGATTGGCGCCCGAGTGCAAAAGATTCTGAAACGGCGTCAAGTCGAAGTAATTCACGGCGTTGCCCTCGAAGGAAACCGCGTCAACGCCCGAACTGATCACTTCCACTCCGTTTAACCAGACGCGCATGGGATAAATGACGCCGCCGTAATCATCCGTGCAGGTGGCCGCCAGCAGCAACTCCTCCTGGTTGGTTTGCGCCACATTGAAGGTCCCGCGAAAATAATAGGCCGGCAGGTAGCCGGGCAACGGAGTGGCCACATTGGTCGGGCTGGGACCCGTCCCAAACTTCGCCGGGGCGAGCGGCCAAAGGGAGTCGCTGAAGTTAGTCGCGTACCAATTGCCCGCCTGCGGGAGGAACGAATAACGCCACATGGCGCCAAAGGGCACCAAGGCCTTCCAACGCGGATCGCCGGGGGCAGGCAGCGCACGGAAAAACATGTCGTCCAAATAAACCGAGCCGGTGGCCGGCGACGTGGTCGAGAAGCGGTGACGCAGTTCGACATTCGGAAAACCCGCAGGCATGACGAAAACGCGATTGAGATAAACCCAACTGGAAGTCCCGGCCGGAGTCGTCAGATTAGGAGTGAAATAGTTGGGATAGGGAAAGAGGGGCCGGGACGAGTAATCTTCCCCCGTGAGCGTCGAGGTCCACTCAAACCAGTTCGTCGTCGGCTGGTCAAGGGCAGTTTGCATGAAACCTCCAAAGCTATAGAGCGTGCCTGGCGTGACGGGAATGTAAGCGCGCGGGATGCCGTATTGAGCGTATTGGTTGATGGTATCGGTGGTGGCGTCGCTTTGAAAAATGATCCGCATGGATTGGCGGCCTTGATGGGCGTTGATCGATCCGATCATATTCGTCCATGAAATGTTGCCGGTGTTCCATTTGTCCCAGTGGCTGTTGTCGTTTTCTTCAAAGGCGGGATTGGCGAGCAGGTTGCTATTCAGGTAAGAAAGAATGGCGCATGGCGACGAATAGATTTCCTGTCCGTTGACCAAGGCGGAAACTTCGTAGAAATACATCCAGCCGGACGTCAATCCAAAATCCGTGAAGGAAGTGACGCTTGCTGGAACCTCGGCAATCAATTGGAAAGGAGCATTGGTATCCGAGGCTCTGTAAATACGATATTCCGACGCGAGGTTGGTCACGCCCCCGCCCCATTGAAAGGATGTTTTGCGGGTGCCGCTGGTTTTTTGCGTAATCAACGGAGTATTGGGAGGAAACAAGGAGACGCCCAGGTTGCCATTGCGTTGCGCGTTGCCGCGATGGGTGGCCCACGAAACATTCGTCGCACTGGTCGCCCCGAAGTTTTGCACATAGACCTGGCCTGTCATGGAACGATAAACGACATCCAGCGAGCCATCATTGTTGACATCAGCCAGGAATGGAATGTGTTTCAAGCCGCCGGGAACAGGCACCGTATCTTTCAATGTGCCATCCAGCGCGAACACGTACAAATTGCCATCGCCCAAGGCGCCGGACGGATCGTATGTGCCAATAATAATTTCCTGCCGGCCATCTCCATCGACATCACCGACCACTGGCGGCGTCGGCAAATACGGGGCGAAATCTTTGGGCCAGCCGGGGCGGTTCTGAAAATTGATCCCGTTCCATTGGCGAAAGTTGATCTGCGTCGAATGGGTGAAACTAAGGATGCTGACGCGGTTGGTATGATCGGGGTTGACCGGGATCATGCAGGCATTGTTCAGCCAGCCTTCGTTATTGGTCAACTGAACCGCCTCTTTCCACTGCCGCCAGAGCAGCGCGCCATCGTCATCCAAGACGGATTCATGCGGATTGTAGAGGCAGTTGAATTGCGTCGTAACCGAGAGGAGTTCATCGCGTCCGTCGCCATCGATGTCGGCCGCATACGTATCAATGCCCTGCTCGTAGAAACCAGTCGTCATGTGGAGATCATGGCCAAACATTCCCGTTAACTCACCGTTGCCATAAAGACCGAACGGCTGGGTCTTATCGAAAGAAACCACTGTGTCGCTATCGTTCAAGACATAGACATTGAGAGGCGCGGCATTGCCGGGGCGGCCGACGCCAAGGCCGGTCTCGACCAGTTGCTCAATGTGATAAACGAAATCCTGCCGGCCCGTGAGAGCATCGAAGAAGACCACCCCGCCCGACCAATCCTCGCCGACCGTGCCCCATTCGCCTCCGCCAAAAATCTCGCTGATGAATGGATTGTAATCCTGATTGTTGCTGGGCGGGTCCGGCTGGATTTTCCAGGCCGTGGCAATCTCGGGATGGCCCGTCCCGCTAAAATCAGCGACGATAGGGGAGGAAACCTCCGAGTAAAAATCCGCGTTGGTGGGCAGAGTAGGATGAAATTGATTGTCGGTTGTCAAATAGAAACCGTTGGTGACCGTTTGGAATCCACCCTGGGGGATGTAAGTCTGGGAAGTGACGGCGTTGGACCAGAATACCGAGCCGTCGCCATTGAGCGCGATCAAAGCGTTGCCGGCGGTAAAGATGATTTCATTTTTCCCGTCGCCCTTGAGATCATACAGCGTCGGCGAGGTGTTCATGACATTGTAGCCGCTATTGTAGGGAAAACCGGCGATGTGTGCGCCATTCCACTTGAAGGCGTCTATATGCCACAGACCATCCGAATCGCGGTAGGGGACGATGATTTCCAATTCCGGGTCGCTGTCGATATTGCCGACCGCGATGGTCCCCATTTGCCAACCCCCGTTGCCCGCGCGGAACGAAGCCAGCGTCGTCATTGCTTCCGCAGGGCGGAAGGCAACGAGACAAAGCAATAAAATGAATCGGATTTTCGAGGCCATAGAGGTCCTTGGAACTCATGGCAACAGTAAGGCAAAACGACGCCGAGCGCCATCAGGATAAATCTTATCCCCAAATGGCGCGTTATCGCCTAGCAGCCTGTCGGACTTAAAACTAATAATTAAAGTAAGCGTATCGAATATAACTTGAACCAGGTGGTCTAAGT
>DASRLE010000339.1:0-5977 GCA_035648615.1 Saccharimonadales bacterium (SeqCode)
CAGCCAGCCAGCCAGCCAGCCAGCCAGCCAGCCAGCCAGCGTCGGCCAGACTCAACGAAAAGATGACGCATCCGCTTTTACCCGCCAGCAGATCACCATCGAATCGATGCCTTTGGCCGTGTGCCTCTGAAAACTTACATCGGCGAATTGCCGTGGGTGCGCATTTGGAGCACATCCTCCGGAAGCAGCAGGAGTTTTTCCTGCTGATCATTCAAAGTTCCAAGGCCAATGAACACCCCTGTTTGACCGAAATGCCCCCGTGTCGTGTGAAATCCCAATCGACCCGGGAAAAAGGACTCGACCGGCGCGGTTGGCAAGCCTTCCAATATGCCAGGTATGGCAGCCCAGTTTTAGGCGGATGGATCGAAAAACAAAGATTTCTGAAAGATTGGCGCTGCTCGATCCGAATTAATAGTAAGGGCAGGTTTGGTTCCGCGCGTGGCGAAAGTCCACTTGTCCTGTTTCGAGCGTCCGAGGACCGGCCTGGAACCGATGCAGATGTGGCGCATGGCTGCGGCGATCCCATCGCATCTGTCAGCCACGGCTTTCAGGACGGCGGTTGGAAGGCACGCGTGTATGGCATGAGGTTGGAGATGTTTTTCATCCATTTGTCATGAATGATTACATTCAACTTCTTGTGTTCCGTTTGGACGAACAACGCTACGCGTTGCCGTTGGAACTCGTGAAGCGCGTCGTCCGGGCCGCGGAAATCACGCCATTGCCCAAAGCGCCGCCCATCGTGCTTGGGGTAATTGAGGTCGAAGGCCGCGTTCTGCCCGTGCTCAACATCCGGCAAAGATTCCGCCTGCCGGAGCGGGAAATCAGCCCCGACAATCAGTTTTTGATCGCACGGACGGCGCGGCTCACGGTGGTCTTGATGATAGATGAAGCTCAGGGCGTAATTGAACGCCTGCCAACAGAGATCATCGGTGCGGCTCATATCGTTCCGGGCCTCGAACAAATCCAAGGCGTCACCAAATTCAATGATGGACTCGTGTTGATCCACGATCTGGAAAAATTTCTTTCCTTGGACGAAGCGCATGCCTTGGACAAAGCGATGAGTCAGGAGGTAATGCATGGGACTTAACCCGATGACAGAAACCAACTGGTCGCGCCTGAGCGAACTCATCGCCGACCGAATGGGGCTGCATTTCCCGCCGGAGCGTTGGAGCGATTTGCAACGTGGATTGACCGGCGCAGCGGAGGAATTCGGCTTTGCGGATGTCCGGTTGTGTGTGGACTGGCTGTTGTCCGCGCCGCTGACCAAGGCGCAATTTCAAGCTCTGGCGAGCCATTTGACCATCGGCGAAACCTATTTCTTCCGGGAGAAAAGAACGTTCGAGGTGCTGGCGGATTCGGCGCTTCCTGAGTTAATCCGCCTCCGGCGGGGCAACGGGCGCCGCTTGCGCCTGTGGAGCGCGGCTTGTTGCACGGGCGAAGAGGCTTATTCGTTGGCCATCTTGCTGCACCAGGTCATCCCTGATTTGGAGGACTGGCATGTGACGATTCTAGCGACCGATATCAACGAGAGATTTCTCCGAAAAGCCGCTGCCGGGGTTTATGGGGAATGGTCGTTCCGCGAGTCGCCGTCCTGGTTCAGGGAACGTTACTTCCAGCGCACCGGGAAAGGCCAATACGAGATTGCGCCAGAAATCAAGAAACTGGTGACGTTTGCTCACATGAACCTGGTGGAGGATTGTTATCCCACGCTGGAAACGGACACCAACGCGATGGACGTGATCTTCTGCCGCAACGTGCTGATGTATTTTGCTCCGTCGCAAGCCGCGACGGCGGTGTGCCATCTGCGTCGCGCGCTGGTGGATGACGGTTGGCTGGCGGTCAGCCCCTGCGAAGTATCCCAGACGCTATTCTCTCGATTTGCGCCAGCCAACTTTCCCGGCGCCACCCTCTATCAAAAGACCAACGCGAAAGTTCCAACCGCGCCCTCGTGGACGCTGCCATTGTGGAGCGAACCATCGGCCGTGGTCGCGCCCGCCCTTGACATGCCTGCGTGGGCGATGTCCCCGGCGGTGGCCGAAGAACCCGCTCCGCCGGACGTGCCAGCAACTCCGCTCGCCGCAGCCACCTCACTTTACCAGCAGGGCCGTTATGCGCAAGCGGCGGAGACGCTGCGCAACTCCATTTCAACGCGCGACGCGCCCAATCCGCAGGCGTTTTCTCTGCTGGCGCGCGCACTGGCCAATCAAGGTGAACTGGCAGACGCCTCGCATTGGTGTGATCGGTGGGTAGCAGCCGACAAACTTGACGCGTCCGGGCACTATCTGCGCGCCGTCGTTTTGCAGGAACTCGGCGACCAGGAGCAATCGCGCCGTTCATTGCAACGGGCGATCTATCTCCGCCCGGACATGGCACTGGCTCATTTCGCCTTGGGAAACCTCGCGCGCGCCGGCCGCAGGAACGACGAGGCGGACAAGCACTTCACCAATGCCGCCCGTCTGCTGAGGAGCTGTCAACCGGACGATGTTCTGCCCGAATCCGATGGTTTGACCGCAGGCCGGCTGATCGAAATCATTTCTTCCATCACGGCTTTGGGAACAACGCCATGACCAGGGAAATTATCAACGACCGAACCCATAACGACAGGCAGATCCTGCGCACGCGGGCACAGGCGCTGGCGCGGCCACTGGCGCGTCCGGCGCAGGCGGAAGGGATTCTCGAATTGCTGGAATTCCGGCTGGCGCAAGAGCGTTATGCGCTGGAAACCCGCTGGGTGCGGGAGGTTTCCGCCTTCAAGGAGTTGACACCGCTGCCCTGCTGCCCGCCTTTCGTGCTGGGGATTGTCAATGTGCGGGGCCGCATCCTGCCGGTGCTGGATCTCAAGAAATTTTTCGACTTGCCGGAGAAAGGTCTGACCGACCTGCACCGCATCGTCCTCGTCGGCGGCAATGATCTCGAACTGGGCCTCCTGGCAGACACCATCGTGGGTGTGCGCACCATTCCGGCGGCCGACTTGCAAAGTTCATTGCCGACGCTCACGGGCGTTCGCAGCGACTACTTGAAGGGCGTGACTGCGGAACGATTGGTGGTACTTGACCTGGCCCGCATCCTGGCCGACCCGAAAATCATGGTGCATGAGGAAGTCGAGGCGTGAACAGAAACCTACAGAAATTACGATTATGAAATGGAATGTTGGAATGAAGATTGGAACGGGGTTTGGACTGGCGCTGGCGATCCTGGCCGTCATTGGCTTGGTTGCCTACCAAAGCATCGCCAAACTCACTGAGACCGCCGACTGGGTGGATCACACCCACCAAGTCCTGGGAACCCTGGAAAGCGTGCTTTTGACGATGACGGACGCCGAAACCGGCGAGCGTGGATTCCTTCTGACCGGCGAAGACAATTACCTGGCGCCCTTTACGACCGCCCAAGGAGCCATTGCCGACGAGATCAAAACGCTCCGCGAACTGACCAAAGACAACAGCGTCGAACAACGCAATATTGACAAGCTTGAACCGCTAGTGACCGGCAAAGATGGCAAGTTTGCCGTGCTTGTGGAAACCATTGAGTTGCGCAAGGACAAGACGAAAGGACTTGACGCGGCTTTGGAAATGGTGCGCACGAAGGGAAAGACCATCATGGATGAAATCCGAAAAGTCATCGACGAGATGAAGAACGAAGAGACCACGCTTCTGAAAAAGCGCGCGGACGAAGCCGCAGCCAGCGCTCGCAACGCAACGCTCACCATCATCTTGGGTACGTTGGTGGCGCTGGCCGCTATGGCTGTAGCCGGGTTCGTCATTACCCGCAACATTGCCAACCCGCTCAAGCAGATCACCGCGACTGCGGATCGAATTGCCTCGGGCGACTTGAGCGTGGCGGTTATGACCGACCAACGTAAGGACGAAGTGGGCGTGTTGGCCCGGACGTTTGGCCGGATGACAGACTCACTGAAAGGAATGGCCGAGGTCGCCGGCAAGATTGCCGACGGCGATCTGCGCGCCACTGTCAAACCGCAGTCCTCCAAAGACGTTTTGGGCAACGCTTTTGCCCGGCTGACCGACAACCTGCGCAGCCAGATCCGCGACATCACGGAAGGGGTCAACGTGTTGGGTTCGTCGGCCGGCGAGATTGTGGCTTCGACCACCCAACTGGCATCCAGCGCCAGCGAGTCGGCGGCGGCGGTCAGCGAGACGACCACGACGGTGGAAGAAGTCCGGCAAACGGCCCAGGTCGCCAGTCAGAAGGCCAAGGCTGTTTCCGACAGCGCGCAAAAGGCGGCGCAGATTTCCCAAAGCGGCCGCAAGTCCACCGAGGAGGTGGTCGCGGGCACGGGCCGCATCCGCCAGCAAATGGAAGCCATTGCCGCCAGCATGGTGCGTTTAAGCGAGCAGAGCCAGACCATCGGACAGATTGTGGCCACGGTGGAAGACTTGGCATCGCAGTCTAATTTGCTCGCTGTCAACGCCGCTATTGAAGCGGCCAAAGCCGGGGAGCACGGCAAGGGATTTGGGGTGGTGGCGCAGGAAGTCAAGAGCCTGGCCGAGCAATCACGGCAGGCGACCAACCAAGTACGCACGATTCTCAGCGACATACAGAAAGCAACGGGGGCCGCGGTGCTGGCGACTGAGCAGGGGAGCAAGGCCGTCGAAGCCGGAGCGAAACAAACAGAGGCGGCGGGTGAATCGATTCAAGCGCTGGCCAACAGTGTGACGGAGGCGGCGCAGGCGGCGACGCAGATTGCGGCTTCGACCCAGCAGCAGTTGGTCGGGGTGGATCAAGTGGCGGGAGCCATGGAAAACATCAAGCAGGCAAGCATGCAGAACGTGGCCAGCGCCAGACAACTGGAGACGGCGGCACGAAACTTGAAGGACTTGGGACAAAAACTCAAACAATTGGTCGAGCGCTACAAAGTGGAGGGGGCCAAATCATGACGATCCAATCCAATGATCCACCCATCCAAATCCGAAATTCTTCGGGCCAAGGCGAAAGCGCTCGCCCCGAAACCGAAAGCCGGCAAGCCACCGTCGCCGCTCGCGAAGTGACGGCGGAGAGGCTGGTGATTCTCGATGCCGCGCGGATTATGTCGGACCGGAGAATCATTGTGCATGAAGAGGTTGAAATATGAACGAATAGAAAAACAAATCACAAAACGAATTATCACATGAAATGGTTTATCAATCTCAAAACAGGGGCTAAACTTTTGGCGGCCTTCGGTTTGATTATTTTCTTCCTGGCCATTGTGGTCGTGACGGCCTACTCCAGCATTTCCGCCATTCAGCGGAATTATCGAGCCGCCGTAACCCTGGCAGATTTCGAGGCGAACAACAACGGCCAGCGAGCCGCGGTGCTGACGATGATGTCCAGCACCAACCGCGCGGCCCAGGAGGTGGCTCATCAGGAGGTAAAGGACATGTCGAAAGCCAATGATGATCTCTTGCAAAAACTTCCCGATCTCTTCCGCGATGACCCGAAAATTCTCAGCCGGATTGGGGAATTGACGACGATCCGAGATGCTTTCAAACAGACCCGTGACATACAGGCCATTCCTCTGATTTTCGAGGGCAAGATCGAGGAAGCGAGAGCCTTGTCTCTCGGCATCAACCAGGAACGCTACGTAAAAATGCGCGACCTAGACATGAGCCTGGCCACCGAAGCGCAGGATCGGGCCAGCCAACTGGCTGGTCAGGCGGTGATCACCTTCTCCGTGGTTGGACTATTGGCCATCCTGATCTCGGTGGCGTTAGTCATGTTCTTGAGCCGAATCATTGCAGTTCCGCTCAAGGAAATCTCCGCAACGGCGGAACGAATCGCCGCCGGCGACCTTAGCGTCATTGTTTCCATGGATAACCGTCAGGATGAAGTCGGCCTTCTGGCGCAGACTTTTGCCCGGCTGACCGACAACCTGCGCAGCCAGATCCGCGACATCACGGAAGGGGTCAACGTGTTGGGTTCGTCGGCCGGCGAGATTGTGGCTTCGACCACCCAACTGGCATCCAGCGCCAGCGAGTCGGCGGCG
>DASRLE010000340.1:0-27829 GCA_035648615.1 Saccharimonadales bacterium (SeqCode)
AATTAACTAGACATATTATCAGAGGACGGCTTCGTTGGTTCGGGCCATTTCCCTCGTAATCCACGATTTTTATATGTCTAGTCATTTCCGGGACACTACACTAGCCAGCTTATTTTGCTGCCGGATGCGGCGGGGGCAAAAACAGACCAGCTTCGTCAGGTTGGATAATTTTCCCGCTTGAACCGAGATTTTAACGTGCCTGGGCGTTGATAGTCCTTTAATTCTGGTCGCTGGCCTCGTTCGCCCGGCGTGTCGTTCCACGAAAACTTCGTTCTTACAGCTGGATCGTGCGGGTCGTGTGCCTGGCGATCCGGCATTTAATGAACGGATTAAACATAGAGCCGAACCCGTTGGACGACCGATATATCTCGAAGGCGGAATTGGCAGAGCGCATGAATGTAAGCACTCGCACTATCGAAACGTGGATGCGGCAGAACAAAGTGCCCTTTGAAAAAATTGGACGAACCGTTCGCTACCACTGGGGGGACGTGCGCAATTATCTTGCGCGACAAAGGAGCCTGGCGACCCAGCGACCAGATCATCTACGGCCAGCCGAAGGGGTGCGTGGGCGGTTGCGAGAATTGGCCGCATCTATTCGCAATAGGCGGCTTTGAGCTTCCGGCACCTTTGGAAGAAGCGGTTGACGACTCCAACGATTCGGCCTTTCCACCAGGCACGCTCCTTCACCGGTCTTGCGGCGAACATAAGACAGGGTGCGGTTTGCCCAGTTAATATTCTGGGCGGTCAACCCGGCGGCATCGCTCTGCGACGACCCGATCTCCCACAGCATCTGGTAGAATAAACGGCGTTCCCGGTCCTGCTCGCTCGTCAGGATTTTTTGGTGCTCTTCCAGCGTGATGGCGCGGCGCGGGGTTTCCTTGGGTTTTGGCCAGAGTTTTGGCGGGATGATCGGCCACGGCAGCCATCCCAAGCCAAGGGCCAGATTGTGGAGGCAGCGCAGGACGTGATTGTTAAAAGTTCCGGTGGTTTTCAGGACTTGACGCAGATCACCGGGACCGGTTTCGACCAGTTTCTTCTTCCGCAGCGCTGCAAAATCCTTGCTGCATGTGGCGCGGCTATTGCGCGCGCGAGTGGTGGATTGACCCCGGCCACAAAATTCTTGGATCACCGTTTGCCAGGTGCGTTGGGCCATTGTCGGGTCGATGGCGGCAAGGTAAGCTTTCCCAAGCGCCAAATTTAGCATCGGCTGCTCAACGGCCTGGTTTTCGGCGTCGCGCAATCGTTGCGCCTCGCGGCGGTCAGTCGTGCGCAAGCTCCGGCGTTTGCCGGTCTTTGCATCCTCTATGTAGTAGAGGCCCCCGTGACGTTGATAAATCCAGTAACGATGTTTCATAACCGCTTTCGGAGGGTAAGCGATTTCGAGTACGGGGCGTTATCGTGTACGCCGCGACCCGGCACCGGATTGGCGCGAATTGTGACGGAGTGAGGCTCGTCTATGGGCCGTCCCGCACAGTTTGCCGCACAATCGGGTGTTTTTTACCTTTTTGCTGGCCTGCCGCTGGAGAGCGCCGTTGGACATCAACGGCTTATGGAATGGCTCCAAAGGTAGGACTCGAACCATTTCCGCCCCTATAATGCCCTGTTTCGCAGCGGTTTCAAGCACAATCCGCCTTAATTCATCACTATCTTTTTTAATCCAGCCCTATTTTCTTCTGGCAATTCTTCTGGCACTTAATCACGGCCATTTTACGGTGTTCCGATTGGCCAGAGGGGAAAATAGCGGGTGACAGTGACGGCTCCAGCGGTTATGCGCCCCCTGATCTTCGGCCACTCGGTCGAGCGCCGTCCGAACATTTACCGGTTCGTGATCGCGAACGAACGCGATGATTTGTTGGTCGACGGCGTCAAGTTGGGGGGCAGGCGAGAGTCGGATTGGCCCATTATCAACTTGTGGCGCGGGTTCGGGTACTATGATAACGTTAAGCATTTTATAACAATTTTCGGGGGTGGTGGAAAATCCCTAGTGTAGTGTCTCGCAATTAACTAGACATATTATCAGAGGACGGCTTCGTTGGTTCGGGCCATTTCCCTCGTAATCCACGATTTTTATATGTCTAGTCATTTCCGGGACACTACACTAGCCAACAGGGTGCCCGGCGTTTATCCATCAGAATAGATTCGTAAAGATGGTTGTCGCCGCTTTGAATGCGATAGCTGGAAGGTTTAGCGACGTAACCCTTCGGACACAGCGATCAGCAGTTGTTCAAGACTATAGGGCTTACCCAAGTTTTTCATCTGTTCCACGTCGGCTTGCCGTAATTGCTCCGCATCGCTCTTGGAGCCGCTAGCGATGATCACTGGCAAAGTCGGTTTCAACTCTTTGATGGCGCGAATCGCCCCCATCCCATCCATATACGGCATGTCCGTATCGGTCACTAGCAACCTAATCTCGCTTTCATGTTCTTTAAATCGGTCAATTCCCTGCACGCCGTTTTGCGCAGTTACTACGCGGTACCCGTAACTTTCCAATGTGGTTTTAGTTAACTCCCGCACTGCCTCTTCGTCCTCGATCATTAATATCAATTCGCCGTGACCTGTCGGCAAGTGCATCTCGTGCGTTTGTGCTTCTGCCGGTGCAACTGACGGGCTGGCAGGCAGGTGAATTCTAAATTGAGTCCCGTTTCCGGGTTGAGTTTCAACTTCAATAAAACCGTTGTGATTTTTGACAATTCCTGCCACGGTGGACAATCCCAAGCCAGTGCCTTTATCCCCCAGTTTGGTTGTGAAAAATGGCTCGAAAATATGCGGCACAACGGCGGGCGGAATTCCGGTGCCGGTATCGCTCACCGAAATCACAACGTATGACCCCGGCACGACGTTCGAGGAGGTGACCTTTCGAGTCACGGTAAGGTTTTGGGCCGACAGGGTCAACCGCCCGCCGGTCGGCATGGCATCGCGCGCGTTGACGCACAAATTAAGAAGAATTTGGTGAAACTCGGTAGCGTCCCCCTGGACTGTCCACAGGTCATTTTCTGACATATTCACTGAAAATGAAATGGATTTGGGAAAGGTGTCTAGAATCATCTTTCCAATTTCGCGGATAAGACGGCTTAACTTGACGGGTCCGCTTTGGCCACCTGAACCGCGAGCAAAATTGAGGATTTGTTTGACTAGATCTGTCGCCCGCTGCGCACCTGAAGAAATGATGTCCAAAAACTTCTTTCGGCTGGCTTCATCCTTGCAGTCCCTTAAGATCTCGGCGCTCATCAAGACCGGGGCAAGCGCGTTGTTTAAATCATGCGAAATGCCTCCGGCTAAGGTTCCAATGCTGTCCATGCGTTGGGATCGCAGAAAGTTTGCTTCCAGGTGTTTCTTCTCAGTAATGTCGGTGTCGATAACCAAGATGCTTTGGGGACTTCCATTCTCGTTGCGCACCAAGGTCCAGCGGCTTTCCACTATCAGCTCTCGTCCGTCCCCCTTCCGGGTCAGCAATTCCCCAGTCCAATTTCCGGTTTCCAGCACTGCTTGTTTAGCCACTTCATATTTGAACGGATCGCTGGACAGCAGTTCTGTTACTTTGCGACCGACGACTTGAGCGGACGGCAAGCCGTATATTCGCTCCGCACTCTTGTTCCAGTACACAATCCGGTCTTCCACATCCTTGACGAAAATGGCATCCTGCGCCTTGTCGAGGAGCGCAGCTTGCTGGCGGATTTTTTCCTCCGCTTCGCGGGATTTCTGCGCCTGCTCGGAATCGCGGACGGCACGCTGGACTGCTGGGATAAGGCGAGTAAGACGATCTTTCAGCACATAATCCGTTGCGCCGTCTTTGATCGTTTCTATTGCCGCCTCCTCGCCCATGCTGCCGGTCACAAAAACAAATGGAATATGCGGAAAGTTTGCCCTGACAAATCGGAGAGCAATCAGACCATCAAACCCGGGGAGGGCTTTGTCGGAAAGTATGATGTCGAAGGGCTTTTGTTCAAGAGCCTTGACGAAATCCGCCCGATTTTCAACATGCGTAATTTCAGTAGAGAATTTTTGCTCCTGCATCCAATCGCGGATGAGATTGCGGTCGTTTTCGTTGTCTTCCAGATGAAGAACCCGCAATGCACGATCCACAAGTGACGCTCTCGAAGGGATGTTTTCGGGCGCCTGTGGGTTCATACGCAAGCGAATAGTCGAGTGAATGAGCCGACGCGGGATTGGAGTCGATAGATTTTTCTCAAAGCGACGGCCTTGGCGCGGAAATTGCCGAGTTCCGAGTTCTGGTCGATCCTTTCACAAGCGCACATGCCTGATAAATATTCGTAAGATCAAGCTCGTTTCTTTCAAAAATTTTCGAGGCAACTGGTTTTTAGTGAATGGACAGGCAAAATCATTCATCCAAAATGACACTGTAAGGCGGCAATTTCGTTGAAAGTTTAACCGACATATCCCGCAATGGGTTTGGTCGCTACGAGCCGCCTTTTGCACCCGGCATGCTAAAATCTCAGCCTGATCCGCGAAAAACTTAAACTGGCGTCAAATCGGACTTGCGGAAGAATTATGGTCTTCACCGAGCGTTTGCTTCGCGTTCTGAATGTGTTGGAGGATCAATTCATACTGACGACTGCTCCGGCGCTCCATGATTTGCTCGCGTTTGAGAAGAAATTCATCGTCAATAAACTTCACTTTTCTATTCGGGAAATCCCCATACAGCGCACATAAAGCGGAGCGGAGCGGTTTCTCATCATAAATCACCTTCTCGAAATCGACCTCCTGCGCCGGAATTGAGTCGAGCACGCGTTCGGCGTGAAGCAATCCCTGGACCACGGCCAATTCCAGACAAACCGTATTTGGAAAAATTCGCCTCGGATAATGCCACTGGTTGTGGAGCATCGAATAGGCAACATCGGCCACATTGCGCTTTATGCGAATTGTCGGTGGTCGATTTTTCTTGAGCCAGGCGCCGACCACAAAAGGTTGGACAACATCCTTATACGCATATCCACGCTGCACCACGATCTGACCGAGAAATTCGCTTAACTTTTGAAATGTGTCCCGTTCTGTGGTTTCCTGGGTAAACTTGTTGCTGAAATCGTTGTTTGGTTGGGGGAGCAGTGCGAATCTATCGGCATTTAGAACCTCTCCATCCGATGTCCAACTTGGCTCGTGCAGTCCTAGAGAGTGCCGACATACGTGGTATATCCAAGACGACATTGATCGTGGCAGCGATACCACAAACAATGAGATAGGTGTCTTGGATCGCGGATTCGATTTCACTTTGCGAGGTTTTTCTCATCACCGCACAATGCCACGATTGGATCATAGCAGGACTTTAAATGAGCCTCCTCTGTTCGGAGAGCGTGGCGTTTCAAAATACTTTGAACCACCGCACGGCAGTTAACGCCATTACGAGCATCAATTTGCCTTCGGCTGTTGGTGTGATGCCTGTACAAATATAATGTTCCAGGAAGCTTTTTAATTCGGCCACATTTCAACGCTCTTAGGAGCCAATCGAGATCCCCAGCGTAGGGCAATTGCTCATCCCACAAGCCAACTTTGCTGAGAAAGTCTCTTCGGAACATGATTGTGGTGTGATGGACTGAACTGGGGTCCGTTCGATAACCCTTAGGTTTGAAGTACCCCAAAAAAGCGGAAACCCCATCCGCATCAACGGCTGAAACGGTCCTGAAAATGCGTCCGGTTTCATCAATGTTTGCAATGTTGTCACCGGGCGGTTGAAAACCGGCCACTCGCGGGCACTTCAAAACCGGCCACTCCAAGGTGGTTTATTCATATCAGTTTTCTTGATCCAAGCAAGGGGTTTTCCGTTGCTTAATTTCTGCTGAAACCAAGGCGTAATCGGTTCGTGCGATCCAGCAACCTTTAGATCACGTTGGTTTTTTAATCAATGCGTCGCACTGCTCCGCGCTGCCGGCCTCAGTCAGCCGACGCAAAACATCAGGGTCCGTTCCGCAGTAACGGTATGCCGCTATGCATGAGGTGGCAACGACCTGAATCATCCGGTCCAGTTCCTCCGGTGTCTCAGGTTGGCGACTCACGAAACAGCGGTCGGCGCACGGTTTGGGAGGATCCCCACAAGGTATCATTTTAAATTTAATAGTCTCCGGAGCCGTCGCAACAGGCAACGCACATGTGATACACATGTTCTTGACGACATAAAACGCGCCCGGCGCGGCCTCTGGTTCGCGTTCGTAAAGTGGCGTGACTAGTTCGTCTTGCTGCATGTCGTGCGCAGGGATCTAAATATTATTATGCATCAATATGGCTGATTCCTGGGGAAAATCGAGCGTTTTCCATAATCGCCCAGCAGCGAGGTAAATCGAGCAGAACCGGTAGCGAGCCATTCAGCTCGCCGGTTCTGCGGTCGAAGGTTCGTTGGACTTGGATTTGATCTTCTTGTTTTTGTCCTCCTTCCCGGCAATGGCGGCGTGGTCTTTGAGCCGGTAACTCCGCCCGGTAATGGCAATGGTCTGGGCGTGGTGCAGGAAACGATCCAAAATCGCGCCGGCTGTAGGCACGTCTCCCAGGAGTTTGCCCCATTCCTCCAGCGGCCGGTTGCTCGTCATGATGGTGGACCGGTTTTCATATCGGCGCATGATCACCTCAAAAAGATGCTCGCCAGAGTTCTTGGGCAACTGCTTCAGGCCAAAATCGTCAATAATTAAAAGCTCCGGGTTGAGGTAACGGCGCAGGGTTCGGTCCTGCTGGCTGAAGGCTTCGTCTTTCATGAAGTCGCGCACCAAATCGAAGATGGAGCGGTAAAGCACCTGAAAGTTCATCTTGATGGCTTCATACCCCACTGCCTGAGCGAGATGTGTTTTTCCGACGCCCGGTGGTCCCAGAAAAAGGACATCCTTGGCCTGCCGGATGAAGTTGCCCGTGGCCAGATCAAAAATCTCTTTGCGGTGGACGGCCGGATTGAAGCTCCAATCGAAGTCTTCCAGCGTTTTGAGGCCACGAAAATCAGCGGCCTTGGTGCGGCGTTCGATCAGCCGCTGTTGGCGGACGTTGATTTCGTCCTGGCAGATCAGTTCCAGGAACTCGGCGTGGCCCAGCCGGTTGGCGACCGCTTCTTGCAGGCGCACGTCCAGGGTTTGCAGCAGACCGGAGAGGCGGAGTTGTTTCAGGGTGTTTTCAAGAGTGCTCATATACAGTTTTGGGTTGAGGGTTAAAACAATCCGGCGTCAGTGCCTCATAGGCATCCAACGATCGGATCAAGGGGTGGGTTTCGAGGAAATCCAGTTGTGGCGATGGGCCGGCCCGTTCCAGCAACAGGCGCAAATCCCGTAAGCGCCAGGTGCCGTGATGCAGGGCCTTCTCGGCAGCGCCTTCCAGCGCGGCCACGGGATGTTTGCCGGCCAGGGACAACAGGCCATGCAACACTCGCGTGCCGATGGGGCCGCGTTGTTTAATCATCGCTTCGGCCCAAGTCCCGGTCTGTTTGCCAATCAGCCGGGCCCGATCCAACAGGTAATCCAGATTGCGTTGAATGACGCGCCGATACGGTGAATGCTGGTGGAGTGGGTCGGTGGTAAATTTGCCCGGCTCGGCCAATGCGTGCAGGGCGATTTGTTCCCGGCGCTGGTTGAAGACACGGACCAGTCTGGACTCCCAGCGCACCCAGACCTGCCGCCCGACATACTCTGGGGGCACCGAGTAATAAGCCCGTTGGACTTCCACGTAACCGTCCCGGTGGACACTGCGCGGCGCCTCTTCAAAGACCGGGAACAAACTGGACGGCAACGGCAACAGTTTACCCCGCTCCACTTCGTTGAACACTTTGATGACCTGCTGCCGGGTCGTGCCGTGGATGCGCATGTCGGCCACCGTGCGCTCCCATTCCGCCAAGAACAAATTTTGCTCGGCTAAACTGGTGAACACTCGCCCTTTGAGTGCGTTGTTTTGGCTATACTTGACACCCGCTTCAATTTTTCCTTTGTTGCGGGGCATGGCTGGTCTTGTTGGGAGGACCACGGTGCCATAGTGCCGGCAAAACTCCTCCATCTTCGGGTTGATTTCGGGGTCATACCAATCTGCCCGTGTGACTGCTGCCCGAAGATTATCGATGACCAAAGTTTTGGCGACCCCGCCGTAATGCCTGAACCCATTTTCTATACACCGAATGAAGCTTTCGGTCGTCTGCCGCCACACCACTTCGCTATAGCCTTTGCGCGAATGGCTCAACACCACCCGGAACAGATGCGGTCGTTTTCGCTTGCCGTTCACCATCACCCAAGCGCCCTGTCCAAAATCGATCTGCACCTCGGCTCCCGGCTCGACTTCCATCCGCACAAAGGGCACCGGCTGTGTCTGAGTCCACCGCCGCACGAAGCGCTTCACCGCATCGTAACTGCCGGCAAATTGACGTTCGGTGACAAGGTCCTGGTAAAGACGTTGGGCTGACAAACCCGCCTGGCATCCCTGCTCAATGAACTCTCGCCAAGGTTCACATTGGCTGCGGGAAAGCGGAAGAATGCCGGCGGGCACTTTGGCCGGTTTTGGCTCCACTTCTCCATTCGAGCCGGGGGGCACTTTGGCCGGTTTTGAAGCCGCCAGTCGCAGATGTCGGCCCACCGTCTCCCGGTGGAGGCCCAGTTCGCGCGCAATCCGCCGGTTGGACCAGCCCTGCGCCGCCAAAGTCAATATCGAGTGTTGCAAGCTCACGTTGAGTTCATTCATTGCGCTCAAGAGCAGCCTTGGCTGCCCAATACGCAATGCGTCCCTCAAAGTGGCCTGTTTTGAAGTGCCCATCCCTGGCCGGTTTTCACTGCCCGCTGACAGCAATGTCGCCATGACAAAAGTCGACTTCACGATTGTCATTTAGGCAGGTTACTCGGGCGGACAGACTTTGCGGCGTCATAATATCGTCGCTATGAATCCAGGTAACGAGTTGACCCTGAGCCATGCGAAGACCGGTATTAGTCGCCGAATACTCTCCTTGGTTAGGCTGTCGAACGTAAACAATTCTCGAATCGCGGTATGAATTAATGACTTCTTCCGACGCGTCGGTACTCCCATCATTGATGACGATAATTTCAAAATCTGTGAACGATTGTTCCAATACGCTTTCAATTGCTTGGCCCAGAAAATTTGCCCGATTATAAGTGGGCAGAATAATCGAGAGGTGCGGTTTGTGAATTTGCAATAGATCAAGCATACTTTCAAATGCGGTGGCGGCGGGGTTGCGGGTTTATATAAGTTGCCAATGGGAACCTCTCATTTCTTGCGTTGAAGATTCTTGGATACAGAGGCGAAGCGAGCGCGAATGGAGGAGTTCGCCGGGTTGTTTGCCGTGAGCCACTTGAGATGGAACGCGGCGGCGTACCAATCGCCACTTGCTTCGCTTTCGTCGGCAGCAAACTCATGCCAACGGCACCTGTTTGTTTCAGATGTCCTAAACTCGGACGGATAGATTCGCCGCAGACGCTCCCAGGCTGCGCCTAATGATGTCGATTGGTCAGATGCAAACTCGCCAAAGCGACTTTTGGTGCTGCCAAACAGGAGCTTGGCATGTTCAGAAATATCATCAACCGGGCGCTCGTCCGGCTCAAACTGCCAGACGCGACTTGCTCCATCCATGGTTGTGGTCAGCACTCTGGTGGCAGAAGAGAGAAACATCGCGCCCTGCAATCCCGAAATATCTCGAAGTGGGGGCGACAATGGGTCGCCCGTTTCCGCATCCCACAGTCGCGCCGTATGGTCGGCGCTTGAAGTCACAATCCATCTCCCATTGGGACTGAACGCGATGCTTTCCACTCGATCATGATGTTGCATAGGTGGCGTGAGTTGTGCGCCGCTGATCGCGTTCCAAATAATCGCGGTGAAATCTTCGCTGGCAGTTCCAATCCGTGAGCCGTCTGGACTGAAGCAAACAGAAAGCACTCCATCACCTTGCATCAGTTTTGGACCGATGGGCAGCCCCGTCGTTAAATCCCACACCTGACCGTAGCATGGGGTCAATTGATCGTCCCAGCAACTGCCGACAATCTGCCGCCCGTCCCCACGCAACGAAACGCTGCTGACCGAGTTTGAGAATATGAGCGGGGGAAAACACGCTTGTCCATTTGTTACATTCCAAACCTGAACAACGTTACCGCCCCACGTCATCAGGTGTTCCCCGCTTGGATCGAAGAAAGCAGAGTGGACTGGGCTTGACGCATTCATGGCGGGGCCAAGCGGTTGGTGGGAGCGGGTGTCAATCAGTCTAATAAGCTTGTCGCTAACGACAGCCAGATAGTGCCCATCGTCGCTCAACGAAAATTTACAGTTGCGCTGGTCAAGTTGAAAATCATTCCCCAGTGGGAGGCCCGTTAACAAATCCAGTATTCTAAGCGTCTGTGGAGGCGAATTCTGCGGGGTTTTACTGGCGAGCGCGTACCTTCCGTTTGAAGTCAGCTTTGTTTGTGTGAAGGAGCGCATTATGCTGCTGGCGACGCCCCATGGCTTGTCAGTTGCCGCGTCCCTAACCACAATACTTCCATCCTTTAGCAGAGCGAGCCGTTTGCCGTCCGCGCTTACCTTGCAAAACTCAGCTTTCGGTGGCAAATCACCGCCGCTGAAGTCCCAAATGCGAACCGTGCCTTTGACGCCCGTTGTTATAACACAGCGTCCGTCAGGGCTGAAGCCGGCATGATTTATCCGCTCACCGCTTGGCAAAATGGAATTGATTTCGACAGGTTGCAAAATATCATCGCGCCATAGCCTAGCCGTCCCATCTAAACAGGCGGTTAGCAGCCAACGGCCATCTGGGCTAAAATCGGCATTAGGCACTATATCCTCGTGGGCCAAAACAGGGAATCTTGGCTGCCCATTTATAGTCCAGACCCGAGCCTTGTGATCTGAGCAAGCGGTTACGACTTCCGAATCGTCGGGGCTAAAGGAAATATGGGTTACCCACTGTGGATGCGGGAACGTAGCCAGCAGCCGCCCCGTCTTTACGTCCCATATTCGGCCTGTGCAATCCTCGCTGGCTGTCGCAATGAAGCGACCATTGTGGCTGAACTCGGCAAAATGCAATCTTTTTTCATGAGATACCGAGACTTCAACCGTACCGGTTTGAAGATTCCAAATTCTCGCGATGCCATCTCGGCACGCGGTAACAAGTTTGAGGCCGTCAGAGCTGAACCGTGCGCTTTTGACGCGATCAGGGTGAATTAATTTAGAAACGATGGCCAATGTTGAAGCGTCATAAATGCAGGCAGTGTGGTCATCGCTCGCCGTTGCTACAAGCCTGCCATTCGGGCTGAAAGTTGCAGTTTCAATGAAATCGGATTGAGCGAACGGGCCTGAAGCAGAGTTGTCGTCAAGATTATAAATTTTTGCATGGCCGCTCGCAAAAGCGATCACGAGTCGTTTCCCATCCGGGCTGAACTCGCCATCGTTTATTTCCAAACTCTCGGACCACTGATGGATTAATTTCGGACACTGCATCAAGATCAAACCAAGGCGGAGCCGGTCCGCAGATTCATCGGCACGATCTTCATGATGCAATCGAAGCGCCTCTGCGAAAAATGGCAACGAACCGAGAAGGTCGCCCGAGTCCAAGGAGCGATTTCCATAGGCGATGGTTGCGCCTATTTGCCGATGCCGAAGATCAATCTTTGCTTGATGTTGACGATAAAGGGGATAAACGAACGCAAATCCAGCGGCCAGAAGAATGAGACACGCCAGCGCCGCCTGTTTGGCGATACGTAATTTGTGTTCCAGATGGTGATCGCTTAAGCCCGACAGGCTGCTAGCTAATTATGATACACTACACTAGGAACCGACCCGAATGGCGCTTAGATAAGGAATTTGCTTCGGAAGTATTTAGTTTACAGAATGTTATAAAGGATCCAATTTCAACCCGCCAAAGGGCGCGAAATTCACTCCCAATGAACGTCCTCGGGACCAAAACATAGACCCAATTTGCCCACGTTTTAATGGGTTTTGCATCACATTGATTTGCAAAGTATTACGCCTTAACTAAGCGCCATTCGGAACCGACCCCAAAGACGTTAAGCAACACTAAGGACTCACTCCTTTTAAGACGTGGCGCAAGTGGCGGCGAAGGGTGAAATTGGAAATGCCGAAGTAAACCAGCATCGGCAAATGAAACAGAGCGCGGTTGAGCCAGTCGGCACAGCCGCGCTCTGGGACTCGCAGGGTCATCTGCAATCCGCGGCGGCGAGACCTTTGCCGGTTTCCAGGAAGGATTTCATGCTGGAGAGCACGCGCGGCCAACCCCCGTTCACCTTGGCGGCCATCGGCGAACCCGCCTTGAATTGGTCATGCGTAACCGTGAGGCACACCGCGTCCTTGATGGTTTCAATCTCGAATGTGACGCGCGATTTATCCGCGAGATCGTCCGGGTCGGCCCAGGACAGCACAAGGCGTTCGGGTGGATTGCACTCCAAAACTTTACCAGTGATCCAGGCCTCAGGCTTCTCGCCCGCGGTCATGTGCTGCCATGTCGAACCTTTCTTCCAGTCGGAGACGTTCGCGAGTCCACCCCAATATTGACGGGTGAATTCGGGTTTGGTGATGGCCGCCCACACTTCTTTCGGGGTCGAGCGGATATAGGTTGTGTAAACTAACTTCGGTTTTTGCATATCATTTTCCTTTCTTGTTTGTTTTGTTTTCTTCGAGACCCTTTTTCAAATCGCCGAGCGCCTGAAGGCGATGGCGTTCGTATTTACCAATCCAGCGCTCGGAAATCTCGTGCAACGGCACTGGATTCAGATAATGCAGCTTCTCGCGCCCGCGCCAGACGACGGCGATCAGATTCGCCGCCTCCAGCAACAGGAGATGTTTGGTCACTGCCTGCCGCGTCATGTCGAGGTGTTCGCACAAGTCGCCAAGCGTCTGCCCGTTGCTCTTGTGCAACTGGTCCAGCAGCTTTCTACGGCTTTCGTCAGCCAAGGCTTTGAACACTGCATCCATCTCGCGTGAGCTTATGCAACCACAAGGTTGCATGTCAAGCGCCAAGTTTTGTGAGGCCGGTCGAAGGGTGGACGTTGGACTGTCCGTGGACGCAGAGGGGTCGCATAGGGGTCGGTTCCTAGTGTATCAACATTTGAACCAAAGTGCGAAACACTAGGAACCGACCCCAAAACAAGTGCGTCCACGAACTGGAAACAACGATTGACTCGCTATCGAAGGGCAAGCGCAAGCGCCGGGTTCGTTGGGCTGATGCTGCCGCCCAGCGGCGCAGAATCTTTGGCAACGAAGTTCTGCCCAATCTGGTTCTACTGGCACGGGAGCAGGAACGCTACTAACGCCGCATGAGCCTCTACGTGGATACGAGTCTGCTCATCTCGTATTACATCAACGATTCCAACAGCGCGAGCGCCCAAGCCCTCATTCATGCAACCACCGCTTCTTTGCCATTCACCGGTCTGAACCCCAAAATCGAGAAACCCTTGTAAACGCAGTCGAAATCAAGAGTTGCCAAAGAAGGCAAAAGACCGTTCAAGCCGTCCAAGCTTGCCAATTATTGCGAGTTCGTCCAATATGCAACCATGAGCAAGTTGCTGGAGATTGAACAGGCGGCGGTGGAATTATCTGCCGAGGAGCAGCAGCGATTGCTGCGCTTCCTGCTCCGCGTCGTTCCGGTGGCAGCAGAGGAGTTGCCACGGCCCCGCCAATTTACCGAAGAAGAAATCCAGGGTTGGCTTGCGGAGGATGAAGCGAGCATGCGCCGTTTGCGGGAAGAGAAGTGAAATTGTTCCTTGATGCCAGCGTGGCATTGGCAGCGTCCGGCCAAAAGACGGGCGCTTCCCGTGGCATCTTCGACCTGGCGCCGGCAATGGGTTGGGAGTTACAGGCAAGCAATTACGTTTTGCAGGAAATCGCGGCGAACCTTAACCGTTTTCCACCGGTCGCGGCAAAGGAGTGGCCGGCCCTCGCGGCACGGCTGTCTGTTGTCCGTGACCTCACCTGTTTTGATTATGCCGCAGTTTTTTCACCGAGCAAGGATCGTCCAGTGTTATTCACGGCGGCAGGTTGGTCCGACGTGCTGCTGACCTTTGATCGACAGCATTTCGGTCGCTTCTTTGGCTCTGGATTTTATTCGTTGCGGGTATCAACTCCCGGAGATTTTTTTGTTGCGGAGCGCAAGGCCGGTCGGCTTTTGTTGCCTTAACGCCAGCCCCCAAACTGTTAGTTCGGTGATGTCTCGAAAATTACGCATCGAATATCCCGGAGCGATTTACCATCTCATTAATCGGGGTGATCGACCGAGGATATTTTCAAGGATGATCTGGAGCGCCAGCAATTTCTGGCCACGCTGGGCGACCCCGAAGATGCGGGGATTATGCGGGGCTGCCTCCGGGCGTGACCATCGGGGCGACTTCCTCCTTGCAAATTTCTTTCTCTGGCAAAAAATATTCTTTGACCCTCACGCTGCGTGATACCTGAGAGTGCAAATCAAACGCGGGGATCATGGTGGTCTCCGCGGGGAAATAGCGATGGCTTATACAGTCAAGCAAGTGGCCGCGATGTCGGGCATCAGCGTGCGCGCGCTTCATTTCTACGATGAAACGGGCCTGCTGAAGCCCGCCTATCTCGGGGCGAATGGCTACAGGTTCTACGAAGAGCCACAGCTTTTGATTCTCCAGCAAATCCTGTTTTACCGGGAGTTGGGGTTCGAGCTGAAGCAAATCAAACAAGTACTGGGCCGGGCCGATTTCGAAAAAGTCGCCGCCCTCCAATCGCATCGGAAGGTTCTGGAAAAGAACCTCGCCCGGACGCGCCAGTTGATTGAAACCATCGACAAAACCATCCAGCACTTGAAAGGAACAAAGAAAATGAAGAGTAAAGAAATGTTTGCGGGCTTCAGCGTCGCCGCAGGAGACGACCGTTTTGGCGAGCAGACCAAACTCGGCGACGGACCAATTGATTGCAAAGTGTCTGCACAGGACACAGACGGCGCAATGGGTGTTTTCGAGTCCACTGGCCGAAGCGGCTGGCCGCGCCATCTCCACTACGACCAGGATGAGTGGATCTATGTCATTGACGGTGAGTTTGATTTTCAGATGGGTGACAGTGTCGAGGCCATCGATAAAACCGCGGTCCAGGGTGGGCAACAACAAGCAGGACGACTGGCGCCAACTCCTTCCTTTCTCCCACTGCCTGAATTGCGGAGGAGATGGAAAACATGGAACGAAACGCACAAGCGATTTCGCGTGCGCCCCGGCGAGTCCGTTTTCCTGCCGCGCAAGGTTTCCCATGTGTGGGCCTGCGTGAGCGAGCAGCCGGGCAAAATCATTAATGTGTATCAACCGGCAGGCCAGATGGAGGAATTCTTCCGCGAGGCGCCCAAGTGGAAGGGCCTGCCCTCGCGTGAGGATGTGGTCAACAGCACTTACACGGCGGAACAGATTGACTCCATTCACCGGTTATTTAGCACTCACGGGATGCGTGTTCTAGGCCCGCCGCTCATTGTTGGGATGAATATCTAGCCTGTCAAGAAAAGGTAGAAGGATGAAGGATGAAGGAAGAAACTGATACGGCGGTGGCGCTGAAGACTTGACCGCAAAGAACGCAAAGAACGCAGAGATAAAAGAGTCAGAAGCTCTGCCGCCTTTCTCTGCGTTCTTTGCGGTCTTTGCGGTTAAACAATCAGCGGCGGGCGCAACGATTAACGCGCCGCGACCCTTCGGAGATTACGCGTCGAGTATCCCGGAGCGACTACCGCCTCATTAATCGGGATGAACTATCTACCGCCAGCCGTAGGCTACGGTGGCGAAGACGCCTTGGGAGGTGTAGTTGTTGAAGCCGCCGGTGTTGGGCTCGGTGTAGGTGGAGAAAATGTAGCGCAGGGTCGCGGAGAGGCGGGGGTTGATTTTCTTGCTGAGCCCGAAGGTCAGGTTGTGACGGTTGTAGTCCAGGCCCAAGGGAACGCCGGCGGCGGCGTTGTTTTCGCCGTAGTTGGCGGTGGAGAAGGAATAGGCGGCGTTGAGTTCGGCGGTTTTGCTGAGGGCGCAGCCAGCGGTCGTGGTTAGGGTGTAGATGGCGCCTTTGTAGGGGACGACGCTGGGATCGCTGTTGGCAAATGTGGTGGTTTTGGAGTCGCTGTAGGTGAAGGCGCCGGAGAAATAGAAAGCACGGTGCGGGGTCAGGGTGATGTTCAGGCCGTAGTCGCGCGAATTGTATAAGCCGGCGAGAAGCGCGCCGCCGGGGGAGACGCCGCCGGCGACGGGGTCGGTGTCGCTGGAGTAATCGGTTTTCACGATGTCGTAGGTGAGGGTGGTTTTCAGCCAGGATGCAGGACGCAGGATGAGTTTTGTTTCGAGGTCGTCGGTGCGAATTTGCCGGCCCAGGATGAAGGCAGGGTAGCCGCTGAGAGGAGTGGAGTCGAGGACGTGGTTGTAGGCGGTGTCGCTGGAGCTGAAGCGGTACTGGGTGTTGAGTGAGAACCATGTCCAGGGCGAGGTGTTGAAGCCGGTGCGGAGGTCGTAAAGCTCGTTGTCCGCGTCGGTCTTGCGCGTGAACGCTTCTGGAACACCGCCGGCCTGTTCTTGAAATTCGCCAATTTGTTCCTGGGAGAAACGCAGGTCGGCTGACAACACCGTCCACGGAATTTGGGTGTAGCGGAGGGTGGCGCTTTGCATGGCTTTGAATTTATCGAGATTGGAATCGTTGGAGACCGGGAACAAGAAAAACAGGGCGGGAACTGTCGGCAGGCCGGAGCTAAGGTCCGCTTCGCCAAAGCCTTCTTCGCGCGTCCATTCGTTTTGCGAGGCCAGCGACAGAGTCAAGTATTCGACGGGCGTGAAAAGCCCGGCGGCGCTGAAAATATGCGACTCGGTACTGAGGGTCACTTGCGGGCTGGTCCAGTAATTGCCGAAGAAGGGGGTGTTGGCCGCGCTGGTGGTCGTTTGATTAAAAAAATCGCCGCCCTCCAGCCTTGAATAATAATAACCGGCCGAGGCGCGCCACCAATCCCGCACTTGTTTCTCCACCATCAGCGTGCTCATGCCTTGGACGGAATGATAATTATCCTGGGTTTGGATCAAAGTGTCGGGGCCCGGCCCGGCGCCGAAGACATTCGGTTCTATATCGTGATTATTTTGGCGATGGATTTCCACGCGGGCGCTCTCCGCAAACTCCCAGCCGGCCCGTTCCCCGGAAACGTCCAGTTTTACGATGTGGGTGGCCTCATCGATGGAGGTGGTGGCAGGGTAAATATTCTCGCCTTGAACATAGCCCCAATCCAAGGTGGATTCCGCTCCATTTCGATACTGGTATTCGTAACCCAGCGTGATGACCGGCCAATTGGGCGGCGCCAGACCGAAGTCAATCCAGCCCCGTCCCTCGGTAAGAAACAAGTTGGAATTAACCATGAACTCCGACGGCGCAACGATGGGATCGTAGCCGCCCCCATTCTCGGTATATTTGCGCCACTGCTCGAAGCCAGCATGGATGAACCCGACCTCGTCCTGGGTGAAGGCGAGTTTCAATTGCGCATCCTGGTCGGCGGAAAGGTAATGGCCTTCGGCGGAAAATTTCTCGTCAGGACTAATGGATTCTTCCAGCGCAAAGGATTTGACGCCGCCGGAAAGACCGTCCCGCGTCCATTCCAGTTCGCGAAATTTTCCCTCATTCCCGTGGACACTGATTCCCCCGAGCGCCAGCTCTGCGTTGAAGAGGGGACCGGCGATGTTATTGGATTTTCCCCACTCTGCCCCCTGGTCGATCCACGCGCGCAACAAGCCGATTTGTTCCTCGGTCAGCTTGCCCTTGCCGCGCGGAGGCATTTTGATTTCGTCGTCCGTCCCGGCGACGTAACGAATGAGCGGGCTGTGGGCGCTGTTGTGGGGAATGATATCAACGCCCTCGCTCCCGCCCTTGAGCGCGGATGCCCGATTATCGAGGCGGAAATGACTCTTGGGCCTTTCCGTCCCATGACAACGGAGACACGACTGCTCGAGAATGGGCCGGATGTCGTGGTCGAAATCAACCAGCGTGTTGGCGGGCGGCGGCAAGAGGGCTCCGGGGATTTCGGCGGCATCAGTCCGCCAGCATAAGATCATCATCACCAACAAATATTTTCGGGCGGAGTGCATGGCGCTCGATTTCAATAGCGGAGACGCGGATCGACATTGGATCCGTGAACCGCCGTGTGACACCCGGACGTCCAGCATGTTCCCATTCTGAGGAAAGGGGTGTGCAACACGTTACCGATATAAATTTGGCCCTGGGCCGCAGCGGAACCTTGGACTTGGGCGTGACAGCGCAAGCATAGATTGGGATCGCTTTGCGTGAGCAATTTTCGGTTCAACGATCCGTGCGGGCTGTGACAGACTGTGCAATCTTCGCGCAATGCTTCGTGTTCGAAAACCACGGGGCGAGTTTGCTCCCGGTGGCACTGCGCGCAGTTTTCGTTCAGCCGGGACATAGCCAATCCGCCCTTGGTTTTGAAAATGTCCGACCCATGAGGATCATGGCATTGCACGCAACTCATGCGCCCTTCGAGAACCGGATGATGTTGCGGCAGGTGAAACTGCCCTTGAACGTCGAGATGACATTGGAAACAACTAGCCGGGTCCTTGCCCGGATTGATGATGAATTTTGGTCCGCCGCCCGCCTCGATGTGCTTGCTGCCCGGCCCATGACAAGACTCGCAGCCGGAGCCGCCGGCCAGGGCGTTGCGGCCCGAATACGCGCGCGCGTGGGGACTGGCCGGAAATTTTGCGATTATGGCGGAATGGCATTCGGCGCACGCCTTATTCCCCATCACATGCGCCCCGGGGATGGTCAACGGAACGTCCACTGCCCGCTCCGATGAGCACGAGCCGAGTAAAACAACCGACGAGGCGCAGCCGGCCACGCCCAAAAAGGCGGCCAGCCATCGCCAGCAAGGATTGAATAAATAAGTTTTAATCGCCGGGATGGTTTAAATGGTTATGGGGGTCCGATGATGACAGCCCCGGGCAAATGGCCGCCGCTAAAGAATCCGTAGCCCATTGGCAATTGATGCAGGACGGCCCCATTGAAGCGGACCATGTCGCCTGACGTTGGATCTTTAAACAACCCGGTGAATATCCCGGCATTCAATCCTGTAAAAACCCCCGCGCTGTCCGAAATAGTCACGACTAGATTGGGGAACGAGCCGCCGATGCCGTTCTGATTGAGAGGGATGTGTTCTGTGACGAAATGTTTTAAGTCCGCGCCCGAAAGTTGCACGGACACGCTGGCGGCATTGAGAGCGTTCGTTCCCAGATGTGCCGCTGGATAGACACCCATCCAGATGGATAGGTTGGTCAATGTGGGATAGGCGTCTTTTACTCCCGTATTCCTGAACCAATAGGCGGCATTGGTGGACAGGCGGATCGCGGAATTGGTAAAAGACAGCCAGGACAGAAGCGAGCCTTTTCCGCCATACAGAGAAAGGTACAATGGCATTTGCCCATTGGCCGAGAGCGCTCCTGAAGCGACGGAGGAGGGGCCATCACTCAAGAAAAGGCTCAGACGAACCGCGCCGAGAGAGGCGACACTGGCCGTGCCATAACTGTAACCGTCCGATATTCCCGGCATGGCCCATGTGTAATAACCCGCATAGCCGCTGGCCCGATGCGCATCGCTAGAGGCCGCCCGGCGGGCGAAGAGCGGGGCATGGAACGAGCCATTCGTGTCGGTGACAGATCCGGAAAGCGTTGCCAAGCCGGCCAGATCAACCTGTGTTGTCAATATGAGAGAATTGAGGCTGCGGCGCTTCAGCCTCACGATGGCGCTGCCGTCGGGGTAAAGATTGGTGGCGAAGGGAAGGGTCGCTCCGGCGAGTCTTAATTGTCCAGCCATCGCGCCCGTCGCGGAAATCGTCGCGGTGAAATAGCCGGCGGTTTCATTGGACAAATTCGCCGGGTCCCAGAAGAGGCCGCTGTATGTTCCGGCAACGGCGTTGGTGAAGGGGCTGGGAATGAAATTCGCCGTCAACACCGCGTTGGAAGTGGACGGCATGACAAAAGTAAGAGTCCGATTTTGGGATTGGGCGATGCCACTCCAATCGGCGAAGACCTCGCCCCGGCCCCCGATCGCAGTCACCGTGTAGCGATGGGCGGCAATGAGCGACCGGCCATTGTAGTTCGGCGAAACCGTGCCCGAGCCGGGAGGACTGACGGTGATGGTGAGTTTCTCTTTGAGGGTTGTAGTGAGCGGTTCAACGGTCAGAATGGCATTGCTGCTCGTCCGCGAGCCGAAGGCATTTGAGATGCTGACCGAATAGGCCCCCTGGAGATTGGTGGTGACGGCATCGAGCGCGAGCGCCGGTGACTGCTGGCCGGGAAGATTGACGTTGTTATATGCCCATTGATATTGCGGCGGGGGGTATCCTGTTGCTTCCGCTTGCAAGGTGACGAGCGTTCCGGCCAAAACATCCACGTTGGCCGGCTGCTGGACGAAGCTCGCGGGATAACCGACGAGGAGAACCGCAACGGAACTGGCCGCCGAGCCGGAAGGGTTGCCGACAATCACCTGATAGGAACCAGACTCGCCGATCACGACATCATTGAGCGTCAGCGTCGCGCCTGTTTGGCCCGGCAGAGTGATCGAGTTACTCAGCCATTGATAAGACAGACCATTGGAGGCGGTCACTGAAAACGTGACGCTTGTGTTGGTGAGAACAACCTGGCTTTCCGGTTGGGCGGTAATGACCGGCGCGGAAATAGTCTTCACCACCAGCACCGCATTTGAACTCGTGACTGGACCCACTGCATTGCCCACCACCACTTGATAAGCGCCGGAATCGTCCAGCGTGACATTGGTCAAGGTCAGCGAGTCGTTTGTTTGGCCGGGAAGATTGACGAAGTTGTTTTGCCATTGGTAAGAGGTGGCATTGGAGGCGGTGACCGAAAACGTGACCGTCGTGTTGGTGAGGACGGACTGGCTTTGCGGCTGTGTGAGAATAATCGGCGGCTGCGGCACGGGCGCACTCACCACCATGACCATGCCGGTCATGCCCAAACGCACATGGAGAGTGCATACGTAAGAAAAATTTCCCGCAGTGTTGAAGGTATGGGCGCAGGGCAATGGGCTTCCGCCGCAAATCGGGTCCCCGCCGGTTCCCAGCAACGTATGGAGGTCGGTATTTCTCGCCACCCAGTTCACGGTGTCCCCCGCATTAATGGTGACGACCGCCGGGATAAACGAGTAATCGCCGTATGTAACATTGGTAGTGGCGGCGCGGCCGCAGGGAGTCAGTAAGAAAAGGCAGGCCAAAATTGCGGCAACGGCTTGGAAAGGATGTTTCTTGTTCATCTTTATGGGTCCGCATGGGCAGGACAACACAGGGCCAGCATGACATTTCCCATCGTGGAATTAATCGTGTTAGCGCGGGCATACTTTTATTCGTCTGGGTGAGAGGGGCGGGGCCGGGGTTTTGTTCCAAGCCAACGGTTTTGATTTCCTTTTAGGGCAGGAGCGGGCAGAATGAAGAGCATTCGCAGAATGCCTATGAAAAATAGATTTTTGTCTCAGGGCGCGATGGCCGCTTTGATCGCGCTGATTTTTTTTGCTTCGGCTGGCTGCTCCAATCCGAACGTCGATACGGCCAAGGTCCGCAAGGTGATGCAGGGAATCACTCCGGCGGAAGTGCCGCGCTTGGAGGAAGCCCTTACGGATATCGACGCGGGCAAGTATCAGGATGCGCTCATGCCGCTGCGACGGGTCGCTTATGCCGCCAAGCTGAATAAAGCGCAAACGAAAATGCTGGAGGAAACCATCGCCAAAGTGCGGGCTAAAATCAGCAAAGGACAATCGTGAGAGGCGGCGGGGAATTCAGTGGCAATTACGATGACTTTGCGGTAAGCTTATGGTGTACCAAATGAGGATGTTGTGAAACCCCAACGACGCGCTTTTACGCTCATTGAATTATTGGTGGTCATCGCCATTATCTCGATCCTGGCCAGCATGCTTCTGCCCGCGTTGGGCAAGGCCAAGGAAAAAGGGGTCACCATTTATTGTGTCAATAATTTGCGGCAAATTGGCCTGGCCATGCAGATGTACGGGGATGACAGTAACGATCGCTTGCCCTTATCTTCCGCAGGAATTCTGATACCGGGGGCGGGCAATTTTAGCAATTCGAGTCCGCCCGCCTGGACGGCCGCGCTGCAACCTTACTACCAAAATACCAATGTCATGCGGTGCCCGGCTTTGAATGGCCGCTACAATCAGTCGGGCTTCAGCTATTTTATGGGCTCGGTGGGCTTTTCGCTGCCGCCCGGCGCCACCGTCCCGGTGCCCGCCAGCGTTATTTTGCGCAGTATTGCCACACCCTCCTTTTACGTGCTCTCGGGCGATTGCAATTATCCCTCGTTTCCCATTAATGCGGACTTAAATAATAATGATGTCGATACGCAGTTCGATTCGCATTATACGCCCGCGCCCTTTCATAACAACCGGGTCAATGTCCTCTTTGCCGATTGGCACATCAAAAATTACAAGTCGTTCAATCCTGGCGAAATGACTTTGTCGCCCAATTCCCCCGGCGTGCAGTGGAACTGATCAGCCGGGTCCAAGGTCAGCGGGTCTTCGTGGTCCAAATGCCGGACGCAGATTTCGAAAAAGCCGGGGCGGGTCGTGACGCGTCGAATGTCGTGTAGAAATTCGGTCGCGGACGGCAGCCCTTCGCCGATGAAGTTCATAAATTTCTTCATGCGCTGCGCTTGCGCGGTTTCGGGCACGTCGGCCGTGACTTCGGCTTCCCAGAGAATGTGGATGTAGGCGAGAAGATCGCGCCCGGTAGGGAGGAAGATCGTCTGGCCGCGTTGTTGCCGGCGAATCTGCTCGAAGAGCCAGGGGTTGCGGATTGCGCCCCGGCCAATCATCAGGCCGCGCACCCCCGTTTCAGCGACAAGGTCAAGGGCTTGTTGCGGGCCGGAAATATTGCCGTTGGCCAGCACGGGGCAGCGAAGAGCCCGCGCGGCCTGGGCAATTAAATCGTAACGCACTCCCGGGCGATACATCTGCAACACGGTGCGGCCATGCACGGTCAAGAGGTCGATGGCGTGTTTGGCAAAGAGGGCCAGAAGGTCGTCGAAGGCGGCGGGAGAATCGAAGCCTATTCTTGTCTTGACTGTGAAAGGGATGGCCACCGCATCGCGTAACGCGCCCAGGATCGCGTCGATTTTGGCCGGTTCGCGCAGGAGGCCGCCGCCGGCGCATTTGCGGTAAACGACCGGCGCGGGACAGCCGAGATTCAAGTCAATGGCGGCGATGGGGTATTGCTGAAGTTCGCGGGCATTGCGCACCAGCGCGGGAATGTCGTTGCCGATCATTTGCGCGACAACGGGGCGGCCCGTGGGGTTTTCGGTGATGGAATCAAGGATCCACCTTTCCGGGCGGGAATCGCCATGAATGCGGAAATATTCGGTCCAATAGACATCCGCCCCGCCGTAACTGGCCATGACCCGCCAAAAAGCCAGGTCGGTCACATCCTGCATGGGAGCCAGAGTCAGAACCGGCTCGGGGGCGCGCAGCATCGCCAGAAATGTTTGAGGCGGGCTCACGGAGTCATGCGCCGGCCGGTGGGCGGCTGGTCAGAGTGAGAAAAACCTCTTCGAGGGCGCCGCGCTGGCGCAGTTCCTCGCGCGTGCCGCAGGCGACTAGGCGGCCGTGGTGAATGATGCCAATGCGATCGGCGATTTCTTCAGCGACACTGAGTTGATGGGTGGACAAAAAAACGGTCGCGCCCCGCTCCGTGCGTTCTTTGAGAACATCCTTCACCACGCGGGCGTGCTGCGGGTCCAATCCCACCATCGGTTCGTCGATCACAAACACCTCTGGATCATGCAGCAAGGCCGAGACAATGGCGACGCGCTGGCGCGTGCCGTGGGAAAGACCCTCGATGGGCTTGTGGATGAAGGCGTCCAGATGAAAACGTGGAATCAATTCACGGCTGGACGACTGGATGCGCTCTTCGCTCATTTGAAAAATCTGGCCGGTGAAACGCAGAAATTCCAGGGGCGTGAGCTTGTCATATAGAAAAGGGAAATCGGGGACGTAGGCCAGACGGCGGCGCGCTTCGAGCGGATCGGTCTGAATGTCGAAACCCGCCACGCGCGCGGTCCCGGAGGAAGGCTTGAGCAAACCGGCCAGGACACGGATGAGCGTCGTCTTGCCCGCGGCGTTGGGGCCGAGGATGGCGAAGAATTCGCCGCGCCCCACCGCCAGGCTCAGGTCATCGACGGCCACCAGATCGCCAAATTTTTTAGTAAGATGATCCAGCTCGATCATGTTTTAAAAATGACTGAACGCGTCATTGCGAAAAGTAATTTTGTTCGGCCCTTCGGCCCAGAGAATTTCACCGGCCCGGCTGATAAAAAGATAGAAATGCTGCCCCACGAGTTGCGTTTCGAGACGGAAAACTCGCACCCGCGAATGGCCAAACTGCATCCAATCCTCGTGCGCCTCCCAACGAATTCCTTCGGCCAGCGGCAGCAGCGAACTGGTTGGGAGGGAAAGGCCGCTGGCCCCAATCGCGCTCAAGACCGGCCCTGCGCCGAGGTCTTCCAAAAGGGAATCGGGATGTTGCAACTCGGAGAATTTGTAAATTTTTTGCCAGGCATCGGCATTGTCCTGGACTTTGAGAATGATTTTTTGCGGGGCGGCCAAGGCCCGGATGTCCAGAATCGTCGGACGAAAGCGCAGCGTCAGATGAAAGTCCTGCCAAACTTGATTGGTGGCCAGGCGGAGGGTGAATTCAAAGCGGACACGATTGGTTCCGGCCAGAGAGGTGTTGCCCTCGAAACTTAGATTGTAGCCGCTAATGGGCGGCAGCGCGCCGTCGGGCGCGTAGTCATCTTCGAGGCTTTTGTTTTCAGCCGCCATTGGGCGGCCCGAGGAAACCACCCAATGGCAGAGGCCGATCTTCTTGTCGTGATCGTAAATGTCGAGAGATGAATTGTCCGGCGCGGTCAGGATTTTTTCCCAAACGACCTGGACCGGAATGGCATTGCCGATGCGGGTGTGGGATTCCGCTTGCGAGCGCCATAACAAATAATTCATGACGAGCCAAAATGCGACGATGGCGGTGAAGAGTAGGCGCGAGGACATCAGGGCAAATTCAAGCTTTGGCCGACCCGCAAATGGCGGGGGTCGGTGTGCGGGTTAAGGGAGAGAATAACGCCAGGTTTGACACCGTAGCGGGCGGCGATCGAGGTAATCGTTTCGCGGCTTTTCACGATGTGGACGCGCGGGCGCGGCGGAGGGAATGAACCGGCGGCGTGAGGAGTTTCCAATCGCGGCGTGGGTGCCGCCGCGTAATGGACGGGTTGGGCGGGCGCGGGCGCGGGCGAAGGAATGGGAGTGGGAAGCGGAGCCGCCGAGACTCGATTGCGCAACGAATCGACTTGTTGGCGCAACGCCATGTTCTCGGCGTTGAGGCGATCGACTTCGCGCTGCAAATTTTGGTTGTTGGGCAAAGGAAATTCGGTATTGGCCAGTTCCTGTTTGCAGCCGCGAATGCGCTCCTTGACGAGGGAGGCGCGCTCGGAATCCGGCTGCAATTGCAGGTGCTTCTGATAATGGTAGATGGCTGCGGCATAGTCATTGATCTTGGTGTCGTAGAGCCAGCCCAATTCAAAATGAGCGGCGGCGGAACGGGGATTGGTTTCGAGCGCCTTTTCAAATTCGTCCACTGCGCCTTTGAAATCCTGGCTGCTGACCAGGTTGCGGCCTCGTTGGAAATGCGGATCTTTTTCTTCGTCAAGATGATTGTCGCCGGGAAGGCAGCCGCCCACGCATCCCAAGAGCAACAATAAAATGGCGCACTGTGCAATCCCCCGCAAACGCATCATGGCGTGAGTTTAACTCACCGCGAAGAACCTTCAACGTTCAAAGTGGGGCGATGCTGTTGGATGTCCTGGCCATCGGAGTCAGGACGAATTGTTCGATGTCCGCCATCGAGAGCAGTTGCTTTTTCTGTTGCTCGGTCAGTTTGTGCAAGTCTCCATCGCCGAAATAATTGAGAGCTTTTAGCGTCATCAGCGGGTTGTAGCGCTCGCCATAAAGAGCCCGCGCGGCCGCCATCGCCTCGAGAAGTCCGATCCCGCTATTAACAATTTCCAGTAGATCGACATAGTCTTTGGATTCCGCCCTTTGGGCGATCACGGCGGCTTTGGTGCCGGCAAGATCAAGAAGAGAGGCCACATTCAGCACTTGGTCGGCGGTGGAGTCTGGCTTGCCCACTCGTCCCAAGCTCAACCCGCCAAAAAAAGATAGTTTGACTGGCTCCTGTTCATTGAGCGTTACCGTCAAAGTTTGACTGGCGTTCTGGAGGATTTTGGCTCCCTTCAGAAATGGAAGGGTTCTCAGCAACTCGACGGGGAAAAAAGCTTCACTGGAAAAGAAGTCGAAATCAAGCGACTGCCGATGCCCAAGCCGCAAGGCCAAGGCCGTGCCGCCGTAGAGAACGAAATGCCGCGGGACTTCAACCAACTTTGGCCAGAGGTTTTTTTGCGCCAGCGGAAGGATTTCAAAACGCGGCTGAAACATACCTAAAGCCGCCGGGTCGGGAGCGGAGGCACGTCCATTCGGTAGTGGTGATGCCAGAAGCTCCAGGACTTGATGTCGAAAACGCCGGGCGGGGCCGACGCAAGAACCTGGCGAAATAAGGAGTCGCCCAGCAGCTTTACAGTCAGGGCCACGTCATCCCAGTCACCGAATGTCATCACTTGCGCGGCGAATCGAACGGCGTCCTCCAGCCACTCCTCAGGCTGGCCCCACCAGAACACTCTTCGCGCGACGGGCAGCAAGGCGGGACGCAGGTTCTCGGGGATCGAATGCGGCGTTTCACACCTGACGGCGGAACGTGCTGACACACTGGCATCCATACCTTCCAAGGTACGTGAATGCCACCCGTTGAGCAATCGTGAACCGGACTAGGAAATAAGCTGGGGCACGCGCATCTTGGGCTGGACGTTCGGCACGGAGGGGCCTTCGGCTTGTTTGAAAGTCACTTTGGAACGGAGAACCAGCGTTCCCAGGCAAAGATCGGCCAGCGGGAAAACAACGTTGAAATTCTTGTGCATGTAGCGGTGATGAAGAAGGTGGTGGCCGTTGAGCCGAAAGAAAATGCCGGAGCGCTCGACGTTGCGTTTGCGAGGCAAATGCATGCACCAGTGGATATATTCGTAAAAGCCGTAATAGACGCCGCAACCGAGCACCGCGCCGCAAACAATGCCCCAACGTTGGGCGAAGAATGAGGCAATCGCGAAGGGTATCGCGCACCCCAGAACGAGCACAGGACCATTCCACCACGCCATGGGAATAGTTTTCTTGTCCTTTTCATTGATCAAATGATAGGTGTGGTCGGCCTTGAAAATTTGGTGATGAATCAACGCGTGGCGTTCAAAAGGATAAGTGAATTTGCCCAGAGGCTTGTGCATGACGAAGCGGTGGACCGACCACTCGAAAAAGGAGGCAAAGACGACGGCAACAATGACCCCAAGGGCCATCCACGGAAAAAATGATAATATCAAGGGCGTTCTTTCGGTTAAGGGTTTCGGACATTACCGAAGACGATAGGTGATTCGCGCCTTCGAAACGTCATACGGTGACATTTCGATGCGGACGCGGTCGCCAGCCGTCAAGCGGACAAAGTGTTTGCGCATTTTTCCCGAGATGTGGGCCAACACTTGATGCTTGTTATCAAGCACTACTCGAAACATGGTCCCGGGCAAGACGGTTTGAATCGTCCCCTCCAGTTCAATGGGTTGCTCACTACTCACAGATTAAATACAGGCGGAAATTTGGCAAAGCAAATTTGAGCGCGGGGGAACATGGACTCATTAGCGCCATAACGCAACATTAAATTTTTGTCATAAAGCGGCGGCGACGAGGTCGCCCACCTCTGAAGTCGAAAATCCCATCTTGCCGGCCG
>DASRLE010000341.1:0-9082 GCA_035648615.1 Saccharimonadales bacterium (SeqCode)
GTCTGATCCTAATCTTAATCTTAATCTTAATCCTAATCTCCCCCCGACTTGGATTAAGATTAAGATTAAGATTAGGAAAAATCATGGCAGTCCGATACCTCGATTATGAAAGGAATTATATTAGCCGGGGGCGCCGGGTCCCGTTTGTATCCGCTGACGCTGGTGGCCAGCAAGCAGTTGCAGCCTGTTTATGATAAACCAATGGTCTATTATCCGCTGACCACGTTGATCGAAAACGGGGTGCGCGAATTTTGCCTCGTTTCCACCCCGCACGATTTGCCGCGCTTCAAACAATTGCTGGGCGATGGAAAGTCCTGGGGCCTTTCGATTGACTACCGCGAGCAAGCCAAGCCGGCCGGGATTGCCCAGGCTTTTTTGATCGCCGAATCTTTTATTGGTTCGGACCCGGTCACACTCATTTTGGGTGACAATGTTTTTTATGGGGCCGATGGTTTTCGGCGGGCCTTTGCGGAGTTTAAATCGGGCGCGGCCATTTTTGGCTACCGCGTCCACGATCCCGAGAGGTATGGCGTGGTGGAATTCGACGCGCAGGGCAAGGCGATTTCGATCGAGGAAAAACCGAGCAAGCCCCGCAGCAATCATGCGGTGCCCGGGCTTTATCTGTATGACAACCAAGTGGTCGAGATCACCAAAAATCTCCAGCCGTCCGCGCGCGGTGAATTGGAAATCACAGAGGTCAACGTGGTTTATTTGCGGCGGGGGCAGTTGCAAGTCCATCAATTGAGCCGCGGGTTTGCCTGGCTTGATGCCGGCACCAGCAGCAGCCTGCACGAGGCTTCCGCGTATGTGCAGACCATTGAAAAGCGGCAGGGGATAAAAATTGGTTGTCCGGAGGAAGCGGCTTTCCGCCGGGGATTTATCACGCGCGCTCAATTGGAAAAATTGGCGGCGCAAATGCCGAATTGCGAATATCGCGAATATCTTCAGAGCATCTTGGGCGAAACGCTTCGCTAATGGACTTTTGCGGCGGAATGGCGGATAGTCTGTATCATCGAAGATCAGGATCGCGTTCTCAATGAATCGAGCAACTCCACAAATGCGGAATTTCGCCAAGCGCCTCATGGCTTATGAGGCGAATGGGGAAAAACCGGCCGAGGACCATGCCCCGCCGATGGACCGCATTTGCGAGAAATTGCGGCCTGCGCTGTCCATGCTCATGGGTAAGAGTGGTTTTCGGGCGCTTCTTTCACGCGCCCTGGCGGTGGCGAGCGCGGAAATTCAATGGCTGGCCGCCGTGCATATCAAGGCGGACGGTTCTTTGGAAGGGTTGGAGGAACTTCACGCGCAACTCGACGCCAAGGAATTTGCGGAGGGCGGGGTTGTTCTGCTGGCCCAGTTGCTCGGGTTGCTGGCCGCCTTCGTCGGCGAAAACTTGACGTTGCGTTTGGTCCTGGAGGTCTGGCCGAAAGTTCCTCTGGACGGTTTGGAGTTCGATAATGGAGGTCAAAATGAAAAAACAAAATAAACAGTCCAAACGGGGGTTGCCGGAAAAGTTCATGCGCCAGCGGCCTAAGGTCATCATCCGCAAGCTTCCCACCGGCATCCGCGGACTGGATGACATCCTCGGGGGCGGCATCCCGGAGTTTTCCTTCAACATTATCGGCGGCATGCCCGGTTGCGGCAAAACCACCATGGCGCACCAGATCGTTTTCGCCAATGCAACGGCAAAAAAACCGGCGCTTTATTTCACGGTGCTCGGCGAACCCGCCTTGAAGATGTTGCGCTATCAACAACAATATTCTTTCTTCGATGAATCCCGGTTGGGCAAGGACGTCCGCTTTATCAACCTTTCCGACGTGGTGCTGGATCAGGATTTGAACGCGGTGCTGAACGAAATCATCAAGCAGGTCACCGAGGTCAATCCTAGCGTGGTCGTGGTGGATTCCTTTCGCACCGTGGTGCGCAAGGCGGCCAATGACGCAAGCCAAGTGGAGATGCAATCGTTCATCCATCGCCTGGCCCAGTTTCTGACCAGTTGGGAAGCCACTACTTTTCTCGTCAGCGAGTATGCGGCCGACGAAATCCGCGACAATCCGCTGTTCACCATGGCGGATGGAATTCTATGGCTCTCCCAGGTGACGGAGCGAAATTCCGTGGTGCGGAAATTGCAAATCATGAAACTGCGCGGGCAGGCTTCGGTGCCCGGGTTGCACACCGTCCGGATCAGCGACACCGGAATGCAAGCGTTCTCCCGCACGCTGGGGTTGATCGGCAACAAAACCAAACCGGCGCGACGCCGCCATCTTTCCATCGGCGTGGCCGAGTTGGACAAGATGTTGGGCGGAGGCATTCTGGAGGGCGACAGTCTCCTCGTGGCCGGCCCTTCTGGGACGGGCAAATCAGCTTTGGCGACGCAGTTTATCGCCGAAGGACTGCGCCGCGGAGAACCGGGGATTATGGCTATTTTCGAAGAGCGGCCCAAGGGCTATATCCAGCGGGCGGGCACCTTTGGCCTCCATTTAAAAGCGGCCGAGGAAAAGGGAATCCTCGAAGTCCTTTACCTTCGTCCCCTCGACCTTTCGGTGGATGAAACGATGCAAGAAATTCTGGACGCCATCGTCAGGGTGGGCGCAAAACGGCTGGTCATCGATTCGCTGGTCGGTTTTGAAATGGCGCTGGCCCCGGGGTTTCGCGCTGATTTCCGCGAGTCCCTCTACCGTATGATTGGGGCGTTGACAGGAGCGGGAGTCACCATCCTGAGCACGGTCGAAGTGGAGGATACCTTTACCGGGCTGCCGTTTAGCCACTACGCGATTTCGTTTCTGACCGATGACCTTATCCGGCTGCGTTATGTCGAGATCAACGGCCAGCTCCGGAAGGTGATGGTCGTGATTAAAATGCGCGGCGGCAATCACAGCAAAGACATCCGCGAATATGTCATCACCCACGAAGGAGTGGTCATCATTCATCCCCGGCGCACGGATTACTTGGGGTTGACGACAGGAATTCCATACCAAAGCGGCCCGCGCAGCCCGCAAGAGGTCGAAACCGCGCCGGAACCCAAGGCGAGGACGTAGAGGGACATTCATGGCGGCTAAACCATTACTCGAGACAGCAGGCCAGCCAGCCGATTTGTCGAATCTGGGCCTGGCCATGGCCGAGCGCGCCCCCGTGCCGATGGCCATGGTGGAAGGAGCCAGCCACTTGGTGCGTTATGGGAATCCCGCCTTCTGCCGCCTGCTCGATAAATCCCAAGACCAGTTGCTGGGAAAATCGTTCGGCGAAATACTCCCGCAGCAAGACCAATGTGTGGCGCTGCTGGACCGCGTGTTCCGCAGTGGAACGCCGGAAAGTCACACCGAACAGGCCGATTCCAAACCGCATCCGATTTTCTGGTCTTATACCATGTGGCCGGTCCAGGTGAAGGACCGGACGCTGGGAATCGTTATTCAAGTGACCGAGACGGCGCAATTCCATGAAAAGACCCTGGCGATGAACGAGGCGTTGGTGCTGGGTTCGGTCCGCCAGCATGAACTGACCGAAATCGCCAACTGGACCAACGTCCGGCTGCAAAAGGAAATCAGCGAGCGCACCCTGGTCGAGAAAGCGCTGCAACTGGCGCAGGCGCAACTGACCGATCGCGCCGGGCAACTCGCCGGACTGGTGACAGAGCGCACCGCAGAACTAACGGCGACGAGCAACCAATTGGAAGCTTTCGTTTATTCCATCGCGCATGACTTGCGCGCACCGTTGCGGGCCATGCAGGGCTTTTCGATGCTGCTGGTCGAGGAAGCTGGCGCGTCCTTGAATGAGACGGGCCAGGGCTATGCCGGCCGGATCAATAAATCGGCGCAGTTCATGGATGCCCTGTTGACGGACCTGCTCGACTTTAGCCGCATCAGCCAGCAGCGAGTCGAACTGACGTCTATCAACCTGGAGGCGGTCATTGACTCCGTGCTCTTCCGATTGCAAAAAGACAGCCAGGAAAAAAGTGCGCGCATCGAGAACGCCGGGCCGTGGCCGCTGGTGCTGGCGCACGAACCGACCGTTGCCCAGGTCTTGTTCAACCTGATCAGCAATGCCTTGAAATTTGTGAAGGCCGGCGCGCCGCCCGTGGTGCGCTTATGGTCGGAAGAGCGAGCGGAGTTCGTCCGCATTTGGGTGGAAGATAACGGGCCCGGCATCGCGCCCGATTATCACCGCGAAATCTTCCGGCTCTTCACCCGGTTGGATGGAGAGAAGTATGTTGGCACGGGCATCGGCCTGGCCATTGTCCAGAAAGGCATCGAGCGCATGGGCGGTCGAGCGGGGGTGGAGTCCGCCCTCGGCGAAGGCAGCCGTTTTTGGTTTGAATTGCGCAAGGCCCCGTAGTTTTTATGACCGGGCGGCCCACCATCCTTTTAGTGGATGACAGCGAGAACGATATTGTTTTGATGCGCGCAGCCTTCACCATGGCCAAGTCCGGCATTACGCTTACGGAAGCGCGCAACGGAGAGGAGGCCATGGCCTATCTGAAAGGCGAAGGCTCATACTCGGACCGGAGCAAATTTCCCTTGCCGACGGTCATGCTGCTGGACCTGAACATGCCCAAGAAAAACGGCTTCGAGGTCCTGGAATGGACGCGCAGCCAGCCGGGACTCAAACGCCTGGCGATTATCGTCTTGACTGCTTCGATGCGCACCGAAGACCTGGAGCGCGCCTTCGATTTGGGAGCGACTTCCTTCCTGGTCAAACCGAGCAACCTGGATGCCTTGGCGGCCATGATGCGCTGCCTGTGCGATTGGGTTCAAATCAACCATTTTCCGTCCCTGACTAAAATATGATGGTTCTTTTAGGCGTCACTGGCTACATCGGCCGGCAATTTAAAGAAACGTTGCAGGAGCGCGGACTTCCTGTGGAAGCGCCGTTGCGTTCGCAAATGGATTATACGCGCTTCGAGGCGCTGCGGGAGTTTCTGCGGAAGACCGAGCCTGAATTTCTGGTGAATGCCGCCGGTTATACGGGCAAACCGAATGTCGATGCCTGCGAAACGGACTGGGCCGGAACGTTGCAGGGGAATACGCTTTTTCCGGCGATGGTGGCCCAGGCTTGCGCGAGTTTGGGGATTCCGTTCGGGCATGTTTCCTCGGGGTGCATTTATAGCGGGGCCAAGGTTGTGGATGGGAAGAATGGGGCGGATGGAAGTCATGTGGAGAGGGATTTGACTTTGGCGCGGTTGCAGAAATTGTTGGCGGAGAAGCCGGGGAATTTTCGGGGGTTCAGCGAAACGGACGAGCCGAACTTTACGTTTCGCCAGCCGCCTTGCAGTTTTTATAGCGGGACCAAGGCGCTGGCGGAGGAGGCCATCCGAGACGTTGGGCAAAATTATATCTGGCGCTTGCGGATTCCGTTTGATCAATTTGACAACCCGCGCAATTATCTGAGCAAGTTGCAAAATTATCCCAAGGTTTATCAAAACGCCAATTCGCTTTCCCATCGCGCTGATTTCGTCGCGGCTTGCCTGGATCTGTGGCAGAAGCGCGCGCCCTTTGGCATCTATAACGTGACCAATCCTGGCTTCGTTACTTCGCAACAGGTGATTGAAATGATCCAAAAGATTTTGCGTCCGGCCCGGTCGTTCGAGTTTTGGAGCGACGACGCGGAATTTTACCGGGTGGCGGCGAAAACCCCGCGATCCAATTGCCTGATGGACGTTGCAAAGCTCCTTGCGACCGGCGTGCGGCTGCGCCCGGTTGAAACGGCGCTGGCGAACGCCTTGGAAAACTGGGTGCCGTCCAAATCCAAATGAACTTACTTGTCACCGGCGGCGCCGGCTTCATCGGGTCGAACCTGATCCAGCATATTATCAGCCAGCCTCTCGTCGAGCGGTTGGTCAATCTTGATTGCCTGACTTACGCGGGGCACTTGGAAAATCTGGAAGGGGTGGCCGGGCATCCGAAATATATTTTTGAACAAAGGGATATAAGGGACAAAGAGGCCATGGCGGAAGTGGTGCGGAAGCATGGGGTTACCCATGTATTGCATCTGGCGGCGGAGTCGCATGTGGATCGATCAATTACCGGGCCCGCTGATTTCATTCAGACCAACATTGTGGGGACTTTTCACCTTTTGGAAGCGGTGCGGACGGCTTGGGCGGGGGATTTTGCGGGCAAACGCTTTCATCATGTCTCGACCGATGAAGTGTATGGCAGCCTCGGGATGTCGGGATACTTTACAGAAGCAACCCCTTATGCCCCCAACTCGCCCTACTCGGCCAGCAAGGCATCCAGCGATTTGCTGGTGCGTTCGTATCATCATACGTATGGCCTGCCGGTCGTCACGACCAATTGCTCCAATAATTACGGGCCCTTTCAGTTTCCCGAAAAACTCATTCCCGTCATCATCGAAAATATCTGCGGCAGCCGGCCCATCCCGGTCTATGGCGACGGCTTGAACGTCCGCGACTGGCTCTACGTGCGCGACCACGCCGAGGCGTTGTGGCAGGTGTTGACCCGCGGGGCCAATGGCGAAACTTACAACATCGGCGGACATAACGAATGGGCCAATATTCGCATCGTGGAATTGATTTGCGACCTGATGGATGAATTGGCGCCGCACTTGGGGGGCGATTCACGCCAACTCATTTCCTATGTGAAAGATAGACCGGGCCATGATCGCCGGTATGCGATTGACGCTGGCAAAGTCGAGCGCGAGTTAGGTTGGACGCCCGCCCATACCTTCGAAACGGGCATTCGCGAAACCGTGCAATGGTATTTGGATAATCAAGAGTGGGCCCGGCGCGTCAAGAAAAAGCACGACTAAGGCTTTCCCGGAAGCAATTGTGTAAAGCGTCGGTTTCCATTACACTTTTTCGCAGCGCGGGCATTAATTCAGAAGGGTATTACAAAATAAGAAGCGGCCTTTTGAAATTGTTGCTATCTGTTTGCCCACAGTTACATACGATTTACTGTCTCTGCGCTCTAATCTTCGGTGTATCATGCAAAGTCTGCCGTGGCACGCCACTTGCGGCAGAATCCTTGACGGCAATCCTCTGTAATGTGCTGCAAAGGCGCAACCGGTTTTGTCGTCAATGAACATTTATGATTCTCCTGTTAGGCGCCAGCGGTTATGTTGGCAGAACCTTTGCCAGCGAACTCCGCCGCCGGGGATACTCCTTTATTCCCCTGACGCGCCGGGCCTTTGACTACACGCGGTTTGATTTCCTGTTCGATTACCTTCGGACCATGCGTCCGGCGTTTCTCATTAACGCGGCCAGCTTTCCCGGAACGGGCAATGGCTATGTGGCTGACAGCGAAAAAGAAAAGATGATGTCGGTCAATGCGCTTTTGCCGCAGATGATCGCCCGGGTCTGTTTGATGACTAAAATCCCTTGGGGCCATTTGTCGTCCGGCTCAATCTATTCGGGGGCCAAAGTAATGGAGAACGGGAAGCTGCGCGTCGAGAAGGACATGAGTTCTCCGGCCTTGATCGAGATTTTTGCCCGGCACCCGGAAAAATTTCATGGTTTTACCGAATCGGATGAACCGAATTTTTCGTTTCGCAGTCCGCCCTGCAATTATTACAGCGGGACCAAGGCGTTGGGCGACGAAGCGATCCAAGGCATTGGCGAGAGCTATATTTGGCGGCTGCGCGAGCCTTTCAACGAGCGGGACGAGCCGTGCAATTTGCTGCGGCGCATCGAGCGGGAGGACACGGTTTACGACCATATAGATTCCCTTTCCCATCTCGAAGATTGCGTGAGGGCCTGTCTGGACCTGTGGGAAATCAATGCGCCTTTCGGCGTTTATAACGTGACCAACCCTGGCTGCCTGACGTTTGGCGGGATCGTGGAAAGTTTGCGGCAAGTCGCCCGGGCGCGCTTTGATCGCGCCGTCCGGCCTTCGCACAAAAACCCATGGGGGCTGGATTCCAAAACGCCCCAGTCGCATTGTATTCTTGATGTGGCCAAACTCGTGGCGGCGGGGGTGAAGATTCGGTCGGTGCAAGACGCGCTGGCCGATTCCATCGATCGCCTGCGGGTGGCGATGCGCCCGGTGAAATCTTTCGCTGCCGCCCCCGTCTGCGTGTCTTCTTTGGCTTAATCCTTAATTTTTGGCCAGCCGGGCTGCTGGATCCCAAGCCCGTTATTTGGCATTGAGTTTACCCGCCTGCCCCTGTTTAATGTTTGGATAGTTTCCGACACGATCATTGAGAGAAGTTCGTCGAAAGGTAATGCATGTTGACATGTGAAGTCATGAATTCGTCCTCTCCTCCTCTCCTCCTTCGGCGGCAATTAAAATATTTGGCGCTGTTTGCCGGAGGGCTGATGATTTGTTTTGCGCTATCGCTCTGGCATTTATTGCGGTTCTGTCTCCAAAGCGATCTGTTTTCTTACATTCCTCTCATTCCATGCATCAGTCTTTATTTGGTTTGGTTGAAGAAGGAGACTATTTCGGCCGAGGGAAAATCCCTCCGTTCCTGGGCGGCTCTGCCTGCTTTGGCGGCGGCGGGAGCGCTGGCCGGCTATTGGGCCGCCACCCGCTCGGGATGGCATCCCGTCCAGCAAGAGACGTTGTCTGTAATGATGCTGGCTTTTCTCCTTTTCTTTTGGGCAGGTTGTTTGTTTTTTTTGAAGACTGCAACGGTGCGCCAAATTATTTTTCCAATTGCCTTCCTTGCTTTTATTGTGCCGCTTCCGCCGTTCATGGTCGAAGTAATTGATGGTTTTTTCCAGTACACCTCGGCCGCCATGGCCGGAGCGTTTTTTACGGTGGCGGGCACGCCGTTTTTTCAGGACGGCCTCCAGCTTCATTTGCCGGACATCACTCTAAGGGTGGCCCCAGAATGCAGCGGGATTCATTCCACGGTGGTGCTGTTGATTACCAGCCTGCTAGGGGGGTACTTGTTTTTGCCGGCGGTTTGGAAGCGCGCCGTGCTCGTGCTGTTCATCGTGCCGTTGGCCATCATGAGAAATGGGTTTCGCGTCTTTGTCATAGGAGAGCTGTGCGTTCATATCGGTCCGCAGATGATCGAGTCCCCCATTCATAGGCGAGGCGGACCCATTTTTTTTGCCCTGTCGCTGATTCCGTTGTTTTTGCTTTTGTTTTTCCTGCGGCGCGTTGGATCCAAGAATCCCCAAATG
>DASRLE010000342.1:0-2318 GCA_035648615.1 Saccharimonadales bacterium (SeqCode)
CCTCATAGTCCTGGAAGCGGCGGCGGCCGGTTTCCCAGGCCAATCCGATCGGCGCGTCAGCCTCAGCCATCGCTTCGTAAACGGGGTAGGGCGAAAGCGTTTGCGAATCGTAGCTATGGGAAAACCAGCACTCGGCCGCGAACAACATGAAGCCGGCGGTGTTCGTGCCGCGCTGGAAACGCAATTGTTCCGCCCATCGCTTCGTCACGGCGCGGTGATGCTCCAGGAAGACGGCGGGATCGCTGCCGGGATAAGAATCGGGGCCGATCCACGCTTGCGGAGTGAGGAGGTCGCGAGTGTAGCGCGCGACGGGGAGGCCGGTGTCAAGATCAGGATAACCGGTGGACATCTCTTGCCCGATCAGAGGCCGCTGTCCCCGATTCATTTTCATTTCTTTCTCGAACCTGGAGTCGAAAACAAAGGATGATTCCGCATACCAATTGTTATAACGGTGCAGGTCGTCGATATCGCCATCGTCAACACCATTGGGTTTGAGGGCTGTTTCGTAAAATTTCGGGTCGCGTTCATACTCGGAAGAAACGATGATCGGGCGGGTGGGATCGATCTGCCGCGTTTGTTTGACAACGTCCGAAAGTTGCTTCCATTTTTCCACATTTTTGGTGTCCTTCAACATCATCTCGTTGCCGATGGTATAGATAAAAACCGAGGGATGATTGCGGCAGCGTTCAACGACGTCCTCGTTCTCTGTCAACCATTGCTGAAAAATGTCCGGCGGCGTCAAGCCGATCAGGCCGGAAAGCCCCCAGGGACGGATGCCTTCGATGCTAACACCCAGTCCAATTTCATCGGCGGCATCCAGCCACGCTTCATTCCAAGGCATGCCGTGCGTGCGGGTGATCGCGAGGTTGGCGTCGTGCAGGTACTGAATCAGCTTGCGCGGCAATTGCTTATCCCACGGATTTTTTCCATACGGCAGATGGTCTGCCCCCCGCAGCCAATACGGATGGCCATTGAGGAAAAAGTGGTTGCCGCGAATCTGGAAGGTGCGAAAGCCCACCTTCCCATTCCATTGATCCAATACTTGACCAGAGGCGTCTTCCAACTCGACCTGCAAGCGATACAGGTTTGGGTTGGCTGGCGTCCAAAGTTTGGGATGCAGTTTGCGGATGCGGAGGGTTTGGGAAAAAGCGGCGGCGCCCGGTTGCAAAGTCCCGGAGTGCGCCTCGGCCAAACGCGCGCCGGTTTTGGCATCGGTCCATTGGGCGCGGAGAGTCACCGATTGCGCTTCCAAAAGGCGCGCCTTGACCTGAAGATCGCCGCCTTCTAGCGATGGAATAAACCACGCATCATCCACCTGCGCTGGTCCGCGCACCACCAGGCTCACTGGCTGCCAGATGCCGTGCAAATCGTAACTTCGATTGTCCGCGCCGGGCCAAAGCGGGCCATACATTCCCTTGCTCATCGTTTTGACTTTCGAAGCTGTCAAATTGACGGTGACCGCTTCGCCCATGGAGAGGGTGGCGAGGGCGATTTTTTCCATCGAAACGAAAACCGCAATGAGGTTGGTGCCGGGTTGCAGATTCGGCGTCAAATCGAAGTCAAACCGGCTGAACATTCCTTGGTGATCGCCCAAAAAGCGGCCATTGCAAAAAACCTTGCACTTCATGGCGACGCCCTCGAATTCGAGGAACAAATGCCGGCCCGTCGGAAGCGCGGGAAGCTCCACTTGCAAGTGATACCAGCCATCCTCGGCTTTGTCGGTGTCGAACCCCAATTGGGCGAGCCGCTGGTCTTCGTGCTTTTTGAAATCCTCGGAGTCATCAAGCCACCAATGAATGCGATTGAGAAATTGGGGAACGGCGACGGGTCCGAAGCCATCGGCGTTCGCCGCTGTTTCCGGTTGTTCCCCGGCAGCTACCGCATAACCCGGTTTGTAGGACCATTGGCCCGAGAGATCAAAGCGCTTGCCCGCTTGAAGATCGTTTGCGGCCAGGGAAACGCGGCCGTCGATGACTTCTGCCTGAGCCGAAATGGCCAAGGCCATGAAAAAGAGGATAAGTTTATTTGACAATGTGTCCTTTCAAGAGTCCGTGCAGTATTATCGCAATGCCCAATAATGGCAGGGGAATGAAGGCCATCCGGATACGCGCGCCGGTAAAATATTGGCTCAAGGTCGCGCCAATTTGTGCTCCGACCGCGCCGCCCGTATGCATGACAAGGGCGATGAGAATATCGACGTTGCCCTTGATCGCGTGAGTGATCACGCCGTAGCCCGCCGAAAAAATAATCTCGAAAAGATCCGTGCCCACCGCGACGTGAGTCGGAATGCCCAGAAGATAAATCATAAAAGGCATCCG
>DASRLE010000343.1:0-3520 GCA_035648615.1 Saccharimonadales bacterium (SeqCode)
TGACAAGACCGGGCTGATTCCTTTCGCGCAAGCGCTGGTTTCGGCGGGCATTGAAATTATTTCGACGGGGGGAACGGCCAAAGTTCTTCGCGAACATAATTTGCCGGTCACGGAGTTGAGCGCTTACACCGGTTTTCCCGAGATGATGGACGGGCGCGTCAAGACGTTGCATCCCAAAATCCACGGCGGCCTGCTCTATGTGCGCGGCCACGAAACTCACGAAGCAGCGGCGCGCCAGCACGGTATTCCGCCGATTGATTTGGTGGCGGTCAACCTTTACCCGTTCGCCGAAACGATTGCGCGACCAGGCGTGACGCTGGCGGAGGCGATTGAAAATATTGATATTGGGGGGCCGTCAATGCTGCGCAGCGCCGCCAAGAATCATCAAAGTGTCACAGTCATCACGGACCCGTCCGATTATGCGGTGGTGGCGGACCAGATCGCGGCCACGGGCGAGACGACCCTGCAATTGCGACAGCGCCTGGCCGCGACGGTCTTTGCGCGCACTTCGGCCTATGACGGGCAGATTGCGGGATATTTGGCCAAGACCTTTGGTGGTGAACCGGCAGGTTCATGGCCGGACACTTTCCACTTAAATTTGAAGCAGGCGCAGTCGTTGCGCTATGGCGAGAACCCGCACCAGCGCGCGGCCTTGTACGGCCCGTTCAAGGATTATTTCCAACAAATCCAGGGCAAGGAATTATCCTACAATAATATTATCGACTTGACAGCGGCGGCCGCCCTGGGCGGGGAATTCCTCGACGCGCCCCCCACCCTGGCGATTCTAAAACATACCAACCCCTGCGGAGCGGGACAAGGGCCGACCCTGCGCGAAGCGTGGGAGAAGGCTTTGGCCACGGACCGGCAAGCGCCCTTCGGCGGAATCATCGTGGTGAACCGGCCGCTGGATTTGGCCTGCGCGGAAGCAATCGCCGAGATTTTCAGCGAGGTCATTGTCGCGCCCGATTTCGAGCCGGCGGCGCTCGGCGTTTTACAGCGAAAGAAAAATTTGCGCCTGATGAAAGTGTTGCAATGGCCCAAGAGCGGGCCGGCGACGGAATTGCGCGATGTCGGAGCGGGGTCGATCCTGCTGCAAGAGCGGGATACAAAAACCGTTTCGGAAGCCGAATGGAAAGTGGTGACGAAGCGTCCGCCCACTGATTTGGAACGGCAGGCCATGCTGTTCGGATGGCGGGTGGTCAAGCATGTCAAGTCTAACGCCATCGTGTACGCGGGGGGCGATCGAACTTTGGGCGTGGGCGCTGGACAAATGAGCCGGGTGGACGCGAGCAAGATCGCCGTCTGGAAAGCGCAGGAGGCGGGATTGTCCCTGCAAGGAAGCGCGGTTTGCAGCGACGCATTTTTCCCTTTTCCGGACGGGCTGATCACCGCCGCCCAAGCCGGGGCCAGCGCCGCCATTCAACCGGGGGGATCGGTCAATGATGCCAAGGTTATCGCGGCCGCCGATGAGCAAAATATGGCAATGGCCTTTACGGGCATTCGCCATTTTCGGCATTAAGGGCCCTTTCCTCAGCGATCGAGCAGGTAAACGGCGGCGACTTGCAATAAGCAAAGCAGGGCGATGCCAATCCAAGTCAGCCATTCGCGCCATGCGGCACTTCCTTGGCGGGTGGGGCTAAAGCTGAAGCGCAGGGTCAAGCCGCCCAGGACAAGGAGGTCGCCATTGCGCAAGGAAGCGCGTTCCACTGGCGCGCCATTGATGCTGACGAAGGCGTTCGGCTCGACTTGGAGAATCAATCCTTCTGGCAACCAGAGAATTTTGCAATGGGCGGGCCAAACCCCCGGTTCGTCGAGAGACAAATCAGCCTGGTCGGAACGCCCGACCGTCAGAGGCAGGCAGGGGGCGTCAAAAGTGGTTCCAGTTCTCCGGCCCGAGAGAATATGGAGTTGAACCATTTAAAAATACCGGCGAGGGACAAAAATTTTGTCGCCGGGATAAACGGGCACGTCTAGTTCCGGATGGTCCAGCGCCTTGATACAATTAATGATGATCGCCTTTTTCCCATCAACCCGAAACAATTTGACTTTTGTGCGCGCGGCAAAAGGGTTGAATCCGCCCGCTGCGGCGATGGCGCGCGTGACGGTGATCGGACCGACGTACATGACCCGTCCGCCGCTGGCGCCTCCCCCGTTTATTTCACCATCCACGTAGAAATAGCGGACTACCGGAGTGACCGTTACGTTCAAGTGGGTGTAGAAATTGGGAACATATTTGCCCTGAATATCCCGTTCCATCTCGCCGGGGGTCTTTCCGGCGGCTTGAATATCGCCGACGAAATCCAAACGAATGGTGCCATCGTCCTTAATCTCCGTTTCCACGGGCGGAATCGGGGTAGGAGAACCGGAAAAATCCACCTTGACCCTATCGCCAACCCGGAATGGGTCGGTTCGCAAATTAACCACAGGAGCCTGTGCAGGCGAAGGAGAAACCGAAGGAGAGGATGCCGCTGAGGGACCCGCTGTTGAAGCTTGATTGTCACTGGAGTCCATGGTGCCGCAGCCTGCCAGAAAAATGGCAAGCAGCCCGGCAGATAATAAAGAGGAATAGGAGCAGATCGCGTGGCGTAATCTCATAATGGGTGGACGGTCCGACAGGCCGGGGATCAATATTTTTGTTTAATGTCAATTTTGGCTTCTTTGGCCGCCTCGCTTAATTGGACAACCGTCGGCTCTTTTGGCTGGCCGCCGTATTCATAGTACCCGCTGTAATAATAGTAATTCTCGTCCTGGCTCATATTGATATTGTTCAAGACAATGCCAATAAGGTTGCCTCCGACCTTGAGGATCATTTGTTTGGCGCGCAAGGTCATCGGTTGCGGATAGCGGCGATATTGCACCACCTGCAACACCATATCCATTTCGCTGGCCAGGATGGAAGCATCGCTGACGCCCAGCAACGGCGGTGAATCAAAAAAGATAAATTCGTAACGACGCTTGAGTTCCTGGATTGTCTCTTTCATCTGGGCCGAGCCCAAAATGCTCATCGAACTGCTGGGCAGCTTGCCGCTGGCGATAAAATCCAGGGTGGGCATTTTGGTCTTTTGGATGATCTCGTCCAGTGTCCGATGCTTGAGCAGATAATCCGTCAGCCCCAAGGTGTTGGAAAGATGGAGCATTTTATGGATTGAAGGGCGGCGAAGGTCGGAATCAACCACCATGACACGCTGCCCGTTTTGCGCAAAAATCACGGCCAGATTGAAAAGCGTGGTCGATTTGCCCTCGCCCGCGCCGCCGCTCAACACGGAAATGGAATTCCAGCTTTCATTTTTGCGGGAAAACAAAATGTTCGTGCGCAAAACGCGGTAGGCTTCCGCATGCGGGCTTTCCGTCCCGGCCTCCAGAATATTGCCAATGTTCTGGGGAATGACTCCCAAGACGGGCGCCTGCAAGGCGCGCTCCACATCGTCAATGGTCTTGACGCTGGTATCGAGGTATTCGATGAAGAAGGCCAGGCCGACACCGACCACCAGACCCACGAAAATACCAAAAGGAATAATGA
>DASRLE010000344.1:0-10176 GCA_035648615.1 Saccharimonadales bacterium (SeqCode)
AACAAAACTGGACGAGCTTTTCGGCCGCGAGAGAAAATTATGAGTGACACTAAGAAAGCAGGCGGCCTCGCTGGCGTCGTGGCCGGTGAAACGGCGATTTCCACCGTGGGCAAGGAAGGTGTCGGCCTGACTTATCGCGGCTATTCCATCGAAGACCTGGCCGAGCGTTCTTCATTTGAAGAAGTGGCGTGGCTGCTGATTTATGGCGCGCTCCCCACGCGCGCGGAATTGGAACAGTTCAAAATTCGACTGCGCTCGCTGCGGGGTTTGCCCGCGCCCTTGAAAATTGTCCTCGAACAATTGCCCGCCTCGGCCCAGCCGATGGACGTTCTCCGCACCGGCTGCTCCGCTCTCGGCTCGTTCGAGCCGGAGACTGCGGGGCACGGGCAGATCGAAATTGCCAGCCGCCTTTTGGCTCTTTTTCCTTCCATGCTGCTTTATTGGTATCACTTCCAACGCAGCGGCAAACGGATCGAGACTGCGACGGACGCCCCGGGCATCGCCGCGCATTTTCTGCGAATGCTCCACGGCACGGCCAGCCCTGAATTGCAGATCCGCGCCCTGGATGTTTCGCTGATTCTCTACGCCGAGCACGAATTCAACGCCTCGACCTTCACTTGCCGCACGGTCGCTTCGACGTTGCCGGATTTTTATTCGGCCGTGACGGCTGGCATCGGCGCGTTGCGTGGGCCGCTGCATGGCGGGGCCAATGAATCGGCCATGGAACTGCTGGAAAAATTCCAGACGCCGGACGAAGCCGAGGCCGGCTTGCTGCAAATGTTGCGGGACAAAAAGTTGGTGATGGGCTTCGGGCATCGCGTTTATAAAAAGGCCGATCCCCGTTCCGATATCATCAAGCCCTGGGCAAAAAAATTATCGGAAGGGGCGTCCGATAGCCGGCTTTATCCAATTGCCGAACGGCTTGAAGCTGTGATGCGCCGCGAGAAGAATATGTTTCCGAATCTCGATTTCTACAGCGCGCCTGCCTATCATTTTCTTGGCATTCCAACGGCGATGTTCACCCCGATTTTTGTGATTGCGCGCATTTCGGGTTGGGCCGCCCATATCTTCGAACAGCGGGCGAACAATCGTTTGATCCGTCCCACCGCCGAATATATCGGGCCGGCGCCGCGTCCTTTTCCCAGATGAGTTCGACGATCAGCAATGCCCGCCCTCCCGCCGATACGGTCCTGGCTGAGATTGCGGACTACGTTGGCGCGCCGTCGAATTTCAGCGCCGAAGCCTATGAGACGGCGCGCGATTGTCTTCTTGACACGCTGGGCTGCGGGATGCTGGCCCTGAACTTTCCCGCTTGCGCCAAGCTGCTGGGGCCGGTGGTTCCCGGCACTGTCGTACCCAACGGAGCGCGCGTTCCCGGGACCGGGTATGTGCTCGACCCGGTGACGGCCGCCTTCAATATCGGCTGCTTAATCCGCTGGCTCGATTTCAACGATACCTGGCTCGCCGCCGAATGGGGGCATCCTTCCGATAACCTGGGCGCAATCCTGGCCGTGGCCGATTTTGCCCGCACGCCGCCGCTGACCATGCAAACCGTGTTGGACGCCATGATTCAAGCGCACGAAATTCAAGGGGTTCTGGCCTTGGAAAACAGCTTCAATCGCGCCGGCCTGGATCACGTTTTGCTGGTGCGGGTCGCTTCGACGGCGGTGGCCACGAGACTGCTAGGCGGGACCCGCGAACAAATTATCAACGCCCTTTCCAATGCGTGGGCCGACGGCGGCGCATTGCGGGTTTATCGTCATGCGCCCAACACTGGCTCGCGAAAGTCTTGGGCGGCGGGCGATGCCACGGCGCGGGCCGTGCAACATGCGTTGATGGCGCTGAAAAATGAAATGGGCTATCCTTCGGTTTTGACTGCGCCCACATGGGGATTTTGCGATGCGCTCTTCGACTCCAAACCCGTCCTGCTGGCGCGTCCGCTTGGCTGTTATGTGATGGAAAATGTGCTTTTCAAGATTCGTTTCCCGGCCGAGTTTCATGCCCAAACCGCAGTGGAAGCGGCCATTCAACTTCATCCGCAAATCAAAGACCGCCTGGAGGAAATCGAGCGCATCGAACTAACCGCCCATGAATCGGCCATTCGGATTATTGACAAGAAAGGCCCTTTGCATAATCCGGCGGACCGCGATCATTGCCTGCAGTACATGGTGGCGGTCGGTTTGATTTTCGGCGAACTTCGCGCGGAACACTACGAAAACCAAATCGCGCGCGATCCGCGAATCGACGCGCTTCGCTCCAGGATGACGGTGCGGGAGGAGCCGCGTTACAGCCGCGATTATCTGGCGCCGGACAAGCGGTCGATTGCCAATGCGGTGCAAGTGATCTTTCGAGATGGCCACGCCACGGCCAAAGTTGAGGTTGAATATCCGGCAGGGCACCGGCGCCGGCGGGCGGAAGGCAGGCCGTTGTTGATTAAAAAAGCCCGGGAAAATCTGGGCACCCAATTTGCCTCGTCTCAAGTGGAACGGATCATCGCACTCTGCCAGGATGCCGGCGCTTTGGCCAAAATGCCGGTGACAGAGTTTGTCAATTATTTTGCCATGACGACGCTCTCTTCTTCGGGTTGACCCAGAGTCGTGCCGGGCGTTTCGTCCGCAACGGGCGCAAGGCCCGACGCGACGTCATCGGTTTTGTGGAATTTGACACTGACGATTTTGCTCACGCCGTGGTCTTGCATCGTCACCCCATAAAGCACATCCGCCATAGAAATGGTCCGTTTGTTGTGGGTGATGATGATGAATTGGGAGTGAACGAGGAATCGCTGCAAGACGCGGATGAACCGATTGATATTGGATTCGTCCAGCGGCGCGTCCAGCTCGTCCAGAACGCAGAAGGGGCTGGGCTTGACCTGGTAGATCGAGAACAGCAACGCCACGGCGGTCATGGTTTGTTCGCCGCCGGAAAGAAGGGAAATGCTTTGCAGTTGTTTGCCGGGAGGACGGGCCACGATGTCGATGCCGCATTCCAACACGTCGCCTTCCTCGACGAGGATAAGATCGGCTTTGCCGCCCCCGAAAATCTCGACGAACATTTCGCGAAAATTGCCGCGGATTTTCTCGAAGGTTTCAATGAACATTTGCCGCGTCTGCGTGTTGATGCGGTTGATGACCTCGACCAGTTGCGTTTTGGCCTGGACCAGATCGTCGTTTTGCTTGGTCAAGAATTGGTGGCGTTGTTCCGTTTCTTCATATTCGTCGATGGCCACAAGGTTGACCGGCCCCATTTCGTCAATACGAGTTTGCAGAGAGCTGACTTGTTGGGCGACCGCTTCCCAATCAGTCGCCGCGCCGCTGGCCGCCATTTCCTCGGGGGTCAGGGTCTGGACTTTGGCCGGCCCTTCGTCGGCGAGCGTGATGGTGATGCACTCGCTGCGAATGGAATCGAGTTCGATCTGGTATTTATCGCGGATTCGGTCGCGCAGGTTTTGCACCGCCATGTTTTTCTGGGCCAGTTCGATTTCGATGGCGGCGCGCCGCTCCTGGTGTTCGTTCAGGCTGCGTCGTTGTTCCCGCAATCCGCCGTCGGCCTCGGCAATTTGTTCTTCCTGCGTTTCTTTGCGGGCCAGCATTTCGGTGACCTGAAGGCTCACCTGTTCGCGCTGATGACGCAGTCCCTCGATTTTTTGACTGGACTCGGCGATTTCGGTTTCCGCCTGGAGTTTGCGATCGAGGAAAGATTGGATTTCGCCACGGCGTTGAGCGGCCAAATGGGTTAGCTCGGCGATGCGCTGTTCGAGCGGGCGCTTTTGGCTGGTGAAGGACGCGCAAAGCTGGTCTTCGGTGGCGAGGGCGACTTTGGTTTCGGTCAGGCTGGCATTGGCGGCGTCACGCTGCTGGCGGAGCGATTCCTGCGCGGCTGTCAAGTCGAGGACGCGCCCCTGGCATTCCTTCTCGCGCGTTTCCAGGCCGGCGGCCTCTCCGGCGAGGGTCTGGCGTTTGCGAAGGCCTTCGGCTTCCTGGGCGGCGAGGCTGTTGATTTCGTAAACGACGGTTTCAACCTTCTGTTGCAGGATGCGCGAGGAATTTTGCAGGGCGTTGAATTCGCCCTGGCGGGTGGCGATGGCCACTTCCTGGGTGCGCAATTCGGTTTGGGCCTGTTGCAGGCCGGCTTGCAATTGGGTCTGTTCGCTGAGCAACGCGCCTTTGTGCCGGCTCAGTTCGGTGACATTTTCGTGCAGCCCGGCGACGGCGACTTGCAATTCGGCGATCTGATTTTTTCGTCCGAGAATGGAGGCGGCGGCATGGCCGGAACCGGAGCCGTTCAGATCTCCTCCCGTGAAAATTCCGTGCCGATTGAGCAGATCGCCTTCCGCCGTGACAAAATCAAAGCCGCCGCCGAATTCGCGCCAGGCCGCGGTGGCGGCGGCGAGATCGGGAACGAGCAAGGTCTGGCCGAGAAGGCGATTCACCAACGGTTGGACCAACGGGTCCGCCTCGACCACGCTGGCCGCTCCGATGGAGTTGGGCGGCAAAGGAGGCGCCGGCGTTTCGGTCGCGGACAAATGCAGCGCGGCGATGCTGGCCCGGCCGGTTTTATTGGCGCGCAAGTCATGCACGATTTGCCGGGCGGCCTCGGGATCTTCTGTCAAGACCAATTGCAAATTGTGACCCAGCGCAGTTTCGATGGCCACGACGTATTGGTCAGGGACGCGGATTTTGTCGGCCAGGGAACCGAGCACATGGGTCGCGGTGTTGAGAGCGGAAAGCGCCCCGCTGCCGAAGCCTTCATGCCCCGCCTGCAACTGCTCCAGCACATTGAGCCGCGAACGCTTCTCGGCTTGATGGCGCAAAAATTCGTCCAGTTGCTGGGTGGTCTCGGCGAGTTGCTGTTGGATTTCGCGAAGCCACTGCTGGCGTTCTTCGACGGTGCCGCGATGGGTTTGGGCGTGCAGAATTTCAGCTTCAACGCTGGCGGAAAATTGGGTGAGACGCTGGCTCAGGCCGGTGCGTTCTTCTTCCAGTTGGATTTTTTCAGCGGACAATTTTTCGAGGCGGACGGCATTGCCTTCCTTTTGCAGATCGAGGGCGTTGATTTCATTGCGAGAGCGGCTGAGTTGCTGGGCCGCTTCGAAGGCCTGGGCCTGGGCCTGGCGCAAGCCATCCTGATTGCCGCGCAATTCGTTTTCGACCGCGTGCAGTGATTGCCGTTTCTTTTCGAGCGCCTCCTGGTGAGATTGCAGCGCGGCGGTCGAAGTGGTCAAACGTTGCAGGACGATCTCCAGCTCCTCCTGGGCGGCACGCTGGCGTTCTTCGGCTTGGGCGATATCGCTGAGTGCTCGCGAATTTTGACCCTCCAAATCCCGCAGCTTGTCTTCGTTGAATTGAATGCGGCTTTCGTGGCGTTCCGCGTGGCCTTTCAATTCGAGGCCCTGCTGCTGCATTTGGCTGATCTCTTGTTCCAGGCCGGCCAGCTCTTCACGGCGGAGGCTTAATTCGTTTTCGAGGCGCAGGACATTGGCGGAAAGGTTTTCGATGGCGGCGCGGGCTTGTTCGAGTTGTTCCTGGCGAGTGCGAAGATCGACTTGCCATAGATCAAACTGATGGCGGGCTAATTGGGTGTCGAGATGCTGCAACTCGCCCATCAATTGCTTGTAACGCCGGGCCTTCCCGGCTTGCCGCTGGAGCGAACCGATCTGGCGTTTGACTTCGCGAATCAAATCCGCCACGCGCAGCAAATTTTGGTCGGTCGCTTCGAGCTTGCGAAGGGATTCCTTTTTTTGCGCCTTGAATTTGGTGATGCCCGCCGCTTCCTCAAAAATCATGCGGCGATCTTCCGGCTTGCTGGACAGAATCTGGGTGATGTTCCCCTGCGCCATGATGCTGTAGCTGGTGCGTCCCACGCCTGTGCCCATGAAAAGCTGTTGAATGTCCTTGAGCCGGCAAGGAGTTTTGTTAAGAAAATATTCGCTGGCGCCATCTCGGAAAACGCGTCGCGTGAGGGTGACTTCGTTGTAGGCAATCTCCACACCCGAGGCGGTGAGATGGCCGGAGTCCACGCCACCAATGGTCAGCGAAACTTCGGCCATGCTCAACGGCTTGCGGGAATCGGTGCCGTTAAAAATGACGTCGGCCATTTCGCCGCCGCGCAGGGCTTTGGCGGATTGTTCGCCCAAAACCCAGCGAATGGCATCGGAGACATTGGATTTGCCGCAGCCGTTGGGGCCGACAATGCCGGTGACGCCCGGCTGAAAGTTCAGCGAGGTCTTGTCGGCGAACGACTTAAAGCCCAAAACAGTTAGATTCTTAAGATACATTGCAGGCGAAAATCAAAGCACAACGCCCAAGGCGAAGTAAAGCTAAAACCACCACATATTGCGGTTTTTTACAAAAATAATCTACTAATAGACTTATTACAGGCAATAGTCCCACTATGACGCCTCCACCCGGCGAAACCACTATGGCCTAACCGTCTTTTCGCCAGATGTCAAACTTTTCAAGGTGGAATAGTGTTCGACCCACTCGTGGCCTCTCACCTTAAGACGTGGATTGACCGTTACACAGGCCGGCATGGGGCGTTGCCCTCGCTGGACGTGCTGGCGTCCTCGGCTTCGGCCGATAACAGCCTGGAGGAACGGCTCAACTGGCTAGTCGATGTCGTGCAATGGATTCGACGGCCCGGCCATAGCAATGAAACTCCGCTCCAGGGGGTGGCGGTAGTGCAATCGGGCCGCTTGCGCCGCTTGCTCGATGTGCTGGATCGCAACCCGCCATGGAAGCAACCGGTGGCAGCCACGTTGCGGTCAATCATTCGCGAGACACGCGCGGTCGCTCTTTTTTCCGAGACGGGCCTGCCCCGGCAGTCTGGTTTGCTGATCGAAGCCAGCGAGCGGATCGCGCGGCGGCTTCTGCCCCCGCCTCCCAGTTCCGCCGAATTAGGGGTGCTCTTTGACCGGCTTTTTCCTTATTCCGCAGATGCCGAATGGATCGCTAAACTGGACGAAGTCACCTTGCAACGATTTCAGGCCTTGCTGGAATTTGGCGTCGGCTCAGACGAGAAAGATTGGAATACGCTGGGCGATGAATTGGAAGACGCTCTCTTCCACCTGGCCGCCCAATTGCGAGTGACCGGATGTTCGGCCGCCATTCGGTCGCGTCTCAAACATCAACGTATTCGTGAGTTGCCTTTTTTCAAATTGGGCGACGCTCTGCAATCCGCCTTGGCGGCGCGGGAGACGCAGGGAGAGGCTGCGTTCAAAGGCGAATTGAACTATGTGCAAGGCTTGATCGACACCTGCCACCGATCGGCGGAGGAAGTTCTGCAACATTTGGAAAAACGCGGAGTGAGCACGGAGGTTGTTTACCATCTCGCTTTCATCGAAGCGTCGCTGGACCGATTTAAGTCGCTGTTGGAATTAGCTTTCACCCCGGAACGCCCGCTCACTCACATCGCCGAGTTCGTTGCGACCCTCGTTCAGCAGAACCGGGCCCGTGAAAGTGTCATTGATCTTCTGCGGCAGAATTCCCAACTCCTGACTCGCAAGCTTGTCGAACGCAGCGGGCAGGTTGGCGAGCACTATATTGCGCGCAATTCGCAGGAGTATTGGAAGATGCTGCAACGCGCGGCCGGCGGCGGCGTCATCATGGCTTTTACCACATGGTTTAAGGTCATTATTCTAAGCTGGTTTCTGCCTGGATTGTTGCAAGGCCTCGCGGCCTCCTTTAACTATGCGACCGGCTTCGTTGCCATCCAACTCACTGGCTCTATCCTGGCGACCAAGCAACCGGCTAACACGGCGCCCGCCTTGGCCGCCCGGATGCATCATGTGCGCGATCCTAAAGCGATGGAAGGATTGGTCGATGAGATCGTTTGTCTCATTCGCTCCCAAATCGCCTCGATCGTCGGCAACCTCGCGCTGGTCGTGCCGACAGTGTTGTGCATTCATTTCGTGCTATTGCAAGTTACAGGCGCGCCTATGTTATCCGCAACCAAAGCAACTCACACCATTAGCTCGCTTTCGATTCTAGGCCCGAGCGCTCTTTTCGCCGCCTTCACCGGGGTGTTGTTATGGGCCTCGAGTTTGGTCGGGGCATGGGCTGACAACTGGTACGTCTGCCATCACATTGGAGAAGCCCTCGGCTCGGACCGCCGCTTTATTCGCCTTTTGGGGACCAGCCGCACCAACCGGTTCGCCTTATTTTGGACACGCAATATTGCGGGATTGGCCAGTAACATTTCCTTTGGCGTGATGCTGGGACTCATCCCGGCGTTTGCGGAATTCTCTGGGTTGCCGCTGGACATCCGCCATGTCACTTTGTCCTCGAGTTACTTGACCGCCGCGGTGGCCTCCCTCGGTCCAGGCATTTTGGCAACGAAGCCGGCCATCCTGGCGATGGGGGGTATCGTGGCGATTGGCTGCTTGAATCTCGTGGTCAGTTTTTCTTTGGCGATGTTGGTCGCCGTTCGGGCGCGCGGCATGCAATCCATGGAACGGCGCGCCATTTACATTGCGGTGATAAAGCGGGTCGTCCAGCATCCGTTCAGCTTTTTGTTTCCGACGGGGTCCCCCGAACCGATCAACGCGGATGAACTCCCGTTGCGCAAAAGTATTCCAACAACCAAGCCGCTCAAAGCGGACGGGCATTAGGAACGGGCCAGTAGTTATGCCAGGTATAGTTCCACAGCAATTGCAATCTGGCCAATTCAACGTGGCCATCGGCTAAACCCATAATAATCCCGCCGGGCAATGGCGCGCCCGGAGGGACTGCAGTGGGCGCTTTGCCCGGCGCATTCCAACCATGGCGCGGAATGCAACAACGGGTGATCTGGTCAGTATCAGCCTCGGCCGGAGGACTAAACAGATTGCGTGCTGGAGAATCGGTCTGATACACTAAGAGATTAATCCACACACAATCCATAAACACCGGGGTTTGAGCGGGTCTTTGAATGTTGGACTGCCGGCCAAAGGCGAACGTCGGGTTACTGGGATCCACCGCGCCGCCCGAACCGGTGTCTGAATACATCCATTCGTTAAACCCGTAACTGCCGGCAATATTGGTCGTGGAAGTTTGCCAAACCCAGGGGGTGATAATATTCCCCGGCGGGTTAACCGACTTGGCTGGAAGTTGCGTCGTCAAGGGGGCCACCGGGCAGAAAAAAGTTGGAGAGGACGCCAATTGCGGGGCCGCGAGGTAGGGATTGATCACGCCCATCCAGTCCGAATTCTTATCGCCGACAATGGGGTGATCGACCATTCCGCCCGTGTCGTTCATGTAAATCAAGCAGCCAGCCGTCAACTGTTTGATATTGTTGAGACAGGCGGTCTGTTGGGCCTGCATCTTCGCCCGGGCCAAGGCTGGCAAGAGCATCGCCGCCAAAATGGCGATGATGGCAATGACTACCAACAATTCAATCAAAGTGAACCCGAAGTTTTTGCTCCGGATTCTTCCTGACTTACCCATAAAAACCCTCCTTAAGGCTCTTTCAGAACGTAAAATTGCGCCGCGTTATTTGTGCTGATCGTGGTGTTGAAAGTAAAGTTGCCGCTGCCGTTAAAGGCGCCGCTTGCCACCTGAGTCCAGTTTGTAACAGGAATCGTGAGATCGCTCGTGTTAAAGACGCGATACGTGCCGTTCGGAGTGCCGCCCGACCCGGTGAAGGTCAGCGAGGTTCCAGAGACTGTATAACTGCCGAAGGTAGCCGGAGACGGCTGGTTGGTCGTCGTGCCCGTCACACTAATGGCTCCAGTCGTGGCAAGAGCGTTCGTATTCCATTGCAAACCAGGCCCGGGAGTACCTGGGTTAAGACTGCTGAAGGTTCCAGAGTAAGTTGTGGCATGAAATAGCGTAAAGCTATTATTGCTGGCGAGAGAACCCGCCGTGAAGACAAGGTTAAGCGCGCCGCCATAGTTAATCGTAGCCGCGCTCAACAGATTGTTGCTGCCCACGCCGAGCCCAAAGGTCGCGGCCCCTTGAAGAATTGCCGTCCCGCTGACAGTGAGTGTCCCCAGGCCATTGGTGCCCGGCGCAACGACGGCGCCCGCCCCCGCGGTGAGGTTGCCAGTGACTGTGCCGCTGCCGCCTAAGGTTTGCCCGCTGGCCAAGGTCAAGGTTCCATCGGCGCGAGTGCTGGCAATCAAGGCCGAGCCGCCTGCGAGATAGATTTGGCTGCTGTAGGAAATGGAACCGTTGCCGAGTAACTCGACATTCATCCCACTGC
>DASRLE010000345.1:0-4543 GCA_035648615.1 Saccharimonadales bacterium (SeqCode)
AACTGACCCCGTGCGGCGATGAAAACACAAACGATGGTTGTCTTCATTGGAATTCTGGGTCTCAGTCTCTCGGCGACACCGGAGGTTTGCGCTGGTGAGGCGAATGCGATTTTTGACGGCCGGACGCTGAACGGTTGGGAAGGGAATACAAATAATTGGCGGGTGGAAAACGGTGCGATAGTGGCGGGGTCGATGGAGCGCAAGCAACCGAACAACGAATTTCTGGCGACGACGAAAGAATTCGGAAACTTTGATTTAAAGCTTGAGTATAAAGTGGAAGGAACCAATGGATTTGTGAATGGGGGCGTCCAGTTTTGGTCTCAACGTGTCCCGAACAATTTCGAGGTGTCCGGCTATCAGGCCGATCTTGGCGCGGACACCGATGGGAATTTATATGACGAAAGCAGGCGAAAACGGAACCTGGCAGCGGCGAGCAAAGAGATGCGAAGAAACGCGCTTAGGCCGGCAGATTGGAACGACTACCGAATCAGGGCGGAGAACGGGCATATTCAGCTTTGGCTCAATGGGGAAAAGACGGTCGATTACGTGGAGAGCGACAAAGCCATCCCGCAGCACGGAATCATTGCCCTCCAAATCCATGGCGGCGCCTTTACCAAGATCCAGTATCGCAACCTCGTAATCCAAGAATTGCCTGACAACAAATGATTCACGGATATCTATGACCTCATCGAGGAGGGGTCGCTTCCTAGGCAGTTTTTTCATGCGAGGTTGAGGATGGCGGGGTCGCCGTAGAGGGTGAAGGAACCGGCGCGGGTGATCTTTAAATCCAAAAGCTGGCCGTGATGGCGGTCGCTGCCTTCGAAGACGACGATCTTATTGCAACGGGTGCGTCCGGTTAACCGGCTGGGATTTTTTTTGCTGGGGCCTTCGACCAGAATTTGCACCGTTTGCCCGACGCGCTGATCGTAATGCGCGCGGCCGATGGCATTGATCTCGGTCAATAAACGCGCGTTGCGTTCTTCCTTGACGGGTTGCGGCACTTGCCCGGCCATGACGGCGGCGGGGGTGTCGTGGCGGGGCGAGTATTTGAAAATGTGGGCGTTGTCGAATTCCACTTCGCGGACGAGCGAAAGGGTCTGGCAAAAATCCTCTTCGGTCTCGCCGGGAAAACCGACGATGATGTCGGTCGTCACGCCCATGCCCGGCTGGGCCTGGCGCAATTTTTTAATAATGTCTAAATATCGTTGACGCGTGTAGCCGCGATGCATCGCCTTCAAAATGCGGTCGCTGCCGCTTTGCACCGGCAGATGCGCGCTTTGGCAAAGCTTGGGCAGGCGGCGATAGGCTTCGACCAAATCATCGCCGTAGCCTTTGGGATGCGGCGAGGTGAAACGAATGCGCTCCAATCCCTCCAGCTCATGCACCGCTTCGAGAAGCTGCACAAAGGCAGATCTGCCCTCGCGAAGTGGAATGTCGCGCTTGCCGTAACTGGTCACAATCTGGCCGAGCAAAGTGATTTCCTTCGCGCCGTTTTGCGCCAGTTGGCGGCATTCCTCGAGGATGTCGGGAATGGTCCGGCTGCGCTCTTCGCCACGCGTAAAGGGTACAATGCAAAATGTGCAGTATTGGTTGCAGCCTTGCATGATGCTGACGAAGGCGGTGACTGGCGCAATGGGCTTTTGCGACAACGGCAAGTGCTCTTTGATGGCCGCCTCGCTGCCGGCTTCGGTCCCCACATCGACAATTTTTTTACGTTTGCCCTGGAAAATTTCGTCGAGGTACTCGGCGGTGCGATGAAATTTCTGGGTGCCGACGACGAGACTCACTTCCGGCAATTGATCGAGCAGTTGCTGTCCGCGACTTTGCGCCATGCAACCCATGAAGCCCAACACGACGGACGGGCGATGCTTGCGGACTTCGGCGGCGATGTTTTGCATTTTGCCGATGGCCTTTTGTTCGGCCATGTCGCGCACGCTGCAAGTGTTGAGAAGAATGACATCTGCGGCGGCTTCGGATGGGGCCAGAGTGTAGCCTTTGGCGGCCAGTTGGGCGGCGACGGCTTCCGAGTCGCGCTCGTTCATCTGGCAACCGTAAGTTTTGATGTAAACACTGGGCATGATTGCAACGCCCATCCGCAGGGCGGCTCTACGCTTCCACTGTTTTGGCCGACCGGGATTGCGCGGCGCGTTTGCGCTGGTTTTCGTCCAGGATTTTTTTGCGCAGGCGGAGGTTCTTCGGCGTCGCCTCCACGTATTCGTCCGGCCCGATGTATTCCAAGGCGCGTTCGAGAGACATTTTCAATGGCGGATCGAGTTGAATTCCTTTGCCATCGCCTTGCGAACGCATATTGGTCAGGCGTTTGGCTTTGCAGGGATTGACCGGAATGTCATTCTCGCGCGCGTTTTCGCCCACGATCATGCCCCGGTAAATTTTCTCGCCAGGCTCGACCATGAGCCGTCCGCGTTCCTGCACCATGTTCAGGGCGTAAGCCATCGCTTCGCCGTCCTCCATGCTGACCAGCGAACCGTTTTTGCGCGCCGCAATATCGCCGCGATCGGGTCCGTATTCGTGGAACAAATGGCTCATCACGCCGAGGCCGCGCGTCATGTTGACCAAGTCTGTTTCCAAGCCGATCAAGCCGCGCATCGGGATGAAAGCCTCGATAGTGACGCCGTCGCCATGGTGGTCCATGTTGATAATCTCGGCTTTGCGGCCGGAAAGATTTTCCATGGCGGCGCCCATGGCTTCCTTGGGAATTTCCAGAAAAAGTTTTTCGATCGGTTCGAGCTGCCGGCCGTCATCATCTTTGCGGTAAATGACTTCGGGACGGGAGACGAGCACTTCGTAGCCTTCGCGGCGCATTTGTTCAACCAGAATGGCGATTTGCATTTCACCCCGCCCGGCCACGCTGAAAATGTTGGGGACGTCCGTCGGCCCCACTCGCAACGCGACATTGGTGCGAACCTCTTTGGTCAATCGCTCCCAGATATGGCGCGCGGTCACCAGCTTGCCGTCCAAACCGGCCAGCGGGCCGTCGTTGACCGCAAACTGCATTTGGATGGTCGGCGGATCAATGGGCACGAACGGCAGCGGCTGCCGCGTGACGTTGTCCGTGATGGTCTCGCCAATAAAAACGTCCTCGAAGCCCGCCACGCCAATGACGTCGCCGGCATGGGCCTCGGTGACTTCGATACGTTTCAATCCTTCAAAGTGAAATACCGCCGTGATCTTTCCGGTGGTTTTCCGGCCGTCGCCGTGCAGACAGGCGGCTTCGTCGCCGACCTTGACTTTGCCGCTGTAAATTTTGCCAAAGGCGATTCGACCCAGGTATTCCGAATAATCGAGATTGGCCGCGAGCATTTTGAACTCGACGCCGGCGTGCGCGCGAGGGGGCGGGATGTGTTTGATGATCGCCTGGAAAAGCGGGTCCATGTCCTTGCTCTCATCCTTGAGGTCGATTTTGGAGTAACCGTCCTTGGCGCTGGCGTAAACCACCGGGAAATCCAGTTGCTCATCGGTGGCGTGCAGCGAGACGAAAAGATCGAAGACCAGGTCGAGCACCTTGTGCGGCGTGGCGTTGTCGCGGTCAATTTTATTGATGACGACGATGGGCTTGGCGCCGGCTTCGAGGGCTTTCCGCAGCACGAAACGGGTTTGGGCCTGGGGGCCGTCGGTCGCATCGACCACCAGCAGCACGCCGTCGATCATATTCATGATGCGCTCGACTTCGCCGCCAAAATCAGCGTGGCCGGGAGTATCGACAATATTGATATGGTACTCGTGGTACTTGAAGGCGGCGTTTTTGGCGCGAATGGTGATGCCCTTCTCGCGTTCCAGGTCCATCGAATCCATGATGCGGATTTCCGACGAGATAGCCTGGTTGGCACGAAAGGTGCCCGATTGTTTGAGCAGGCAATCCACCAAAGTGGTCTTGCCGTGGTCAACATGGGCGATAATTGCGATGTTGCGGATATGGTCCATTACAGAGCCGCGTAATGTGCCTCTTCCAGCGGAAAGGTCAAGTGCTTGTTTCTGCTTGTTTCTGTTTTGAATTGTGGCGACGGCGGCCGCCCACTATTTTCGCCGCATGAAAGCAGCCGTTCTCTATGGGCGTGAAGATGTTCGAGTGGAGGAAATTGCGCCTGCCGCCCTGCGCCCCGGCGAGGTGCGAGTGGGCATTGACGCCGCTTTGACCTGCGGGACGGATTTAAAAGTGTTCAAGCGCGGCTACCATGCCCGCATGATCGTGCCGCCCGCCGTTTTTGGGCATGAATTTGCCGGGCGCATTCTCGAAGTGGGCGAGGGCGTGAGCGATTGGCAAATCGGCGACCGGGTGGTGGCGGCTAATTCCGCGCCGTGCGGCGATTGCTTTTACTGCCGGAACGGACAGGAAAATCTTTGCGACGATCTGCTGTTTTTGAACGGCGCCTACGCCGAATCGATTGTGATTCCGGCGCGCGTGGCGCAAAAGAACATGCTGCGCCTTCAGCCGAAGACGGCTTACCGCGATGCCGCCTTGACCGAGCCGCTGGCTTGCGCGGTGCTCGGATGGGAGGAGTTGCAGGCAACGCCCGGCCGGAAT
>DASRLE010000346.1:0-4208 GCA_035648615.1 Saccharimonadales bacterium (SeqCode)
CTGACGCGACGGGGCAAATGGGGCAGCGGCCGTTTGCGTCTCGGGGCCAGCACCACGGCCTGCCAGCATCTCATCCCGCCGGTTTTATGCGAATTCAAGGAGAGTTTTCCGGGCCACGCCATCGCGCTCGAACCCGCTGACACGCCGGAACTGGTCGCTGCGCTCCTCGGCCATCGAATCGACCTGGCCCTTTCGCTGGAAGTGCAACGGGAGCCGCAACTCAAATTTCATCCGCTTTTCACGGACGAATTAAATTTTATCGTGGCGCCCTTTCATCCGTGGGCCCAGGCCGGGCGAATCGAGCGGGCGGCGATTGCGCGGCAGAATTATATTCTTTACAGCAAGCGGAGCATCACCTTTCGGTTGATCGCCGATTATTTTCGCCGCGAGCAAATGGAACTCAACACCGTCATTGAAGCCGGCAGCATGGAGGCGACCAAGGAATTGGTGAAGCTGGGTCTTGGGGTAAGCATTCTCGCGCCCTGGATCACTCAAAAGGAAATCGAGGAAGGTTCACTGGTGGCACTGCCCTTGGGCCGTCGTAAATTGCAGCGTCATTGGGGCATTCTTCATTGGCACGCCAAGCAGTTGAACCTGGCCGAAGAAACATTCATCGGGCTGTGCCAATCCTTCTGCGCCGCATTGCGTAACTTTGGCAAGCTGAGTTGAGCTATTAACGCCGGTTACTATGCCATGGCGAAGCCAGCGACGGCCTTCGCAGCCGCAGTTTCCGGCGCGTAGCCGGCCAGCAAATCGCACCAGTCGGGATGCGCTTTTAACGCATCTTTGTAGAGGAGACGAACCATGACTTTTTGGCCGGCTTGCCGAAGACATTCCAGGCGGTTTTGCCACAGGGTCACATCATCGGGAAAGCGGCGGCATAAGACCTGGTAGAATTTTCCAGCTTCCAACCAGTCTTTTTTTTGCAGCAAGGATTCGGCCTGGCGCCGCAACTCTTTGGCGGATAACTGCGGCACGGCGGGCTTGGCCACCACTGGATGAGTGAGCGCGCGGACTTGATGCTCAAGCTCACAGACGCGCATTTGCAATTGCCAGCGATTGCGCTCCATCCGTTCGATGAGTGGATTGCCGGCCAAAGGTTCGAGCAACGCGGTCATTTTTTCCGCCCACTCGGCCTTGCGGCTATAAATAATCCCCAGACCGAGAACGCCGGGCACAACGTCCAAGCGCAGTTCCGGATGGCGCGCGAGGAAATCTTCAATGGCCGTGCGGACGCCGTTGGCCGGGCCGCCTTCCTGAAGCGCCCAGGCGATTTTTCCGTCGGTGCGCATTCCCAGTTCAACCATGGCGGGATGATCGAGGATAAGTCCCTTGGCCGCCGAATGCGGCTGGCGATGGTCAATGGGAATTTTGTCGGGCTGGTAATACATATCCCGGCGGGCGCAAGGCCAGCAGACATTATGTTGAAAAACAAGCCATGGCGCCGCCCCGCGCGATTTATGGATCAACTCCAGTTCGCCCAGGACCGTGAAATAATTAGGGTCGCCATCGACGACATAAGCGTCGGCTTGCGGCAAATCCGCGAGGGCCGCGTGGCTGGTTTTCTGGATAAACTCGAAATAGGGCTGTCCTTGATGCGCCGCGACAAACTCCATCGCCGCCGCTTGGGGATAAGGATCAATGCTGGTCAGCTTTCCGCCGACGCTCTGGGCATAAGCGCAAAGTGTCTCCGTGAATTTTCCATACTCGGAGCCCACTTCGACGATTCGGCTCGCGCCCGCCACCCGCAATGCCTCGACAATGAGTTCGCGAAAAGTGGAAAGGGAGTAGAGGTATAAATTCTCGCTCATAGCAGCAGCGTGGCCTGCTTTTTTAGCCTTGGTGCGTTGTTATCGCACAAAGCTTGCGCGGCCCACGTCTGTATTATCGCCAGAGTGGGCGAGAAACTTTAATAAAAGCGCGTGGAACGAAATCCGCGAGCGGTGGTCATTGGCGCAGATCGCGCAAGGCAGCTTGAGCGTCCTGCGCAGGCGCGCCTTTACACAGGCGATCCAACTCCGCATGAATTTGCGCTGCTGTAAGTCGTGCGCGCCTGCGGCGAGACACCACGAGCGGTTCCTTACCATCCTCCAATTGGAATGATTGGCCGGGCTTCAAGTGCGAAGCGAGAGAGGGATTGCGAACCAATTCCCGTTTGGAAAGCCTCTTCATGCGGACAAATATGTCAGATGATTGAGAAATTAACAAGCACTCCCAGCATCCGTTGACTCACTTAAGGCGCGGCGAGGCGGAAGAATTGCTGCGCCGACGTAACAGCGTTGGTGAAGGGGCTGCTGGCGCCCGGGACGTTGGTGAAAACACCGGTCACCGTGGGGGCGGACTGGAGAGAAAAGACTGCGGCGGGATCGTTCCAGGTCAGGACCACATGGTTCGGGCCGGAAGGGCTAATTTGCAAACCAATGGGAATGGGGATGGAAGTGAAGTTTCCGAGGTCCAACTTGAACACGTTGCCGTACGTCGAAATGCCGCCATAACCTGCCGTTCCGTAGAGTGTGTTGCCGGACAATATCACCCCGGCGTCCGGCTCGCCTCCATCGGTTCCGCCGGCAAAAACATACAAGACCGTAAAGCCCGCGCCGTTTGTGCCCATGGCAAAGATTGTGCCGGCGGTCCCGCCAAATCCGTAGGTTGTGCCGTAGAGAATGCCGCCGGACAAGGTCAAAGCTCCCATCGGATACGCCCCACCAGCGTCGCCCGTAAATGTATGAAGCGGCGTGAAGACCGGCGGAACGCTGCCCAGGTTCAACGAAAAAACGGTCCCCGCAACCACGCTGCCGCGTGAAGCCGTTCCATATAAAGTATTGCCGGATAAAAGCATGGTGGAGGCGGGATTGCCGCCATCAGTGCCACCGGTAAAGGTATAGAGAACGTTAAAGCCCGTGCCGTCGGTGTTCACAGAAAAAATTGCGCCATAGAGCTGCGCGCCTTGCGACGTCGAGCCATACAGTTTATTGCCCGACAAAACCAGGCCGGCTAGGGGTTGGTACCCGTCGGCGCCGTTAGTGAAGCTGTAAATGGTTTTAAAGGCCGGCGGCTTGGTATTTAAGTTCAGGGAATAAACGGATCCGAAACCGGATTTGCCGCCTTGAGTCGCTGTGCCATAGAGGACGTTGCCCGATATAATCAAACCGCTCTGAGGGTTGGCGCCGTCGATCCCATTGGTGAAATTATACAAGTTGGTGAAGCTGGCGAAGTTTGTGGTTACAGAGAAAATGGTGCCAAAACCGGAGAGGCCGCCATCGTTGGCGGTTCCATAAAGGTTGTTGCCCGATAGGAGCATACCTGCGTAGGGACCGAATCCATCGCTATTGGTTCCCACGTTTACCCCGTCCATCACCGAAGATCCCGGCCTCGAAAAATTATAGGCGGAGAAGTTGCTGGCCTCCACGCCGTCAAAGCCGCCAGCGCCATTGGTGGGAACAGAAAAGACCATCCCAGCGTCAGAGCCTCCGCCGGACACTGCGGTTCCAAAGAGCACGTTTCCCGATATAACCAAGGGCGCCTGCGGGTCTGAGCCGCTTGGGGCATAATCTATGTCGGGATCAAACCCCACGAGCGTCGTGAGCCTATGCGCCGTGGTGCTTAATTCGAAGATTGAGCCTCGTGCCGGATCCGCTCCGCCCGAGTAAGCCGTCCCATAAAGTGTGCTGCCGGCCAGCAACAAACCGGAGGCCGGATTAAATCCATCGTTGCCCTCCGTAAAGCCATAGAGGATCGTAAAGTTGCTGCCATTGGTGCTAATCGAGAAAACCCCCCCACAACCCTGCGGCGCAAGATTCAGAGATCTGATATTGATGCCGTTCGACACGGTTCCATACAGCGTATTGCCCGCCAAAACCAACCCGGCGGTGGGATTGGCGCCATCAACGCCGTCGGTAAAAGTATAGAGATTGCTGAAGGTCAGGCTGCTTGTATCCAGCGAAAAAACCGAACCGTAACCTCCGCTAACGCCGCCCGCCGACGCCGTCCCATAGAGGATCGTGCCGGACAATGTCAAAGCGCCGAGGGGAGTTGCGCCGTCGGAGCCGCCCGTGAACGGGTAAAGCGGTTGAAAGGACGAGCCATCGGTATTGATCGAAAAAACCGTTCCGCTGCCATGGCTACCGCCGGAGGACGCCGTGCCGTATAATTTGCTCCCCGACAAAAGGAGGCTGGCCATCGGTGCCGATCCGTCACTGGTGTTGGGG
>DASRLE010000347.1:0-4258 GCA_035648615.1 Saccharimonadales bacterium (SeqCode)
CGATAGAATCATGCCGAGGGTCGAGGCGCAAAACGCGCAACTCAGCATTCCCGCGGCCCCGAGGATAAGGCTTGCCGTGGCGTAGCCGAGCCGGGAACCCGTCGCGTCGGCCGCATAGGCAATCGCCAGCATTCCCACCACCGCCATCGCGAATGGGATGGCCGAGAGCCAGCCGACCACGGCATTCGACCCTCCCGAAATATTCTTGATGATCGACGGCGTCCAAAAGCCCAAGCCGTAAAAGGCAAACATGATGGCGCCATAGAGGAGCGCCAGCCACCACACCGAAGGATTGCTGAGCGCGAAGCCCAGTGACTGCGCGTCCGGACGCTGGGCGGCGTGTTCGGTCCGGATGGCTTCGAGCAAGGCGTCCCGTTCTTCGGCGTCCAGCCATTTTGCGTCGGCTGGGCCGTTCGGGAGGAGCCACCAGGCGGCGAAGCCCAGGAGGACGGTTGGAATCCCTTCGAGGAGAAAAAGCCATTGCCAGCCCGCCAGCCCGGCCCCGTGAATTCCCAACAGCGTCCCGGCAATGGGTCCGCCCAGCATCCCGCTAATGGCCAGGGAAGTTAAAAACCAGGCGCTGACCACGGTTCTCCGTTTGGCGGGAATCCAATAGCTGAAGTACAAAATTATCGCCGGGAAAAAGCCCGCTTCCGCCAGCCCCAGTAGAAATCGAAGGAAATAAAACGTGGCGGGGGTTTTGACCAGCATCATCGCTGCGGAAACGACGCCCCAGGAAATCATAATCCGAGAGATCCAACGCCTTGCGCCAAAACGCTGCATCAGCAGATTGCTCGGCAGCTCGAACAACATGTAGCCGATAAAAAAAATGGAAGCGCCCAGCGCATAGATATTCTCGCTGAAGCCCAGGTTTTTGTTCATTTGCAGTTTCGCAAACGAGACGTTCACCCGGTCGAGGTAATTGAAACAGTAGAGCGCCATCGTCACGGGAACCAATCGGCGCAAGACCTTGCCCGTCGCCCGCGATTCTACTTCGCCCGCTTTCATCTCAGGTATTTTTCCATGCGACAGTCGAAGCCTCCCATATCCACCTGTTGCTGAAACTGCAATTTTAGTTTGGGAGGCGGCGCGCGCATCGACAGTGGATTGACCAGGACCAGCCCGCCGCCCGGCTTTAGCACGGCCGCAGCCACGTTAAAAAGGTCCTCGATCAATTGCCGAAGGTTGGCGACCGGCACGCGCATCCCCATCGGCGGATTGGTGATGATTAAGGAAACGGTTCCAGCCCCCCACTCTGGGTTCGAGGCGATTTCTCGAAAGTCACCGCAAATAAATTTCGCCGGCACGGATTTCGCCGCTGAGGCCATAAAATTGTTTTGGGCAATCGCCACGGCCTCCGCGCTGCGATCTGTCCCATACACTGTGTGGACCCCGCCCCGCAACGCCCTTTCGATCAACTCCAGGCCTGAACCGCAAAAGGGGTCCCAAATAATTTCGTTCCCGGTCCTTCCCGCCAACCGCGCCAGGCACGCCGCCAGCGGCGGATGCGAAGCCGCCGGAACGTCCTTCTGTCGATAAGAAAAACGCGGATCAGGCGTCGCGTTGGGACGCAATTCGACCAGGTGGCCGCGCCCGTTTGGATAAAGATCGACGGTCCACGTCACGCTCCGTCCGTCATTAAGAATTTCCGGGCATCGGGCATAAACTTGATTGGCCAAGCGGCTCACGGCGGCTCGTTGATGGCCCTTGGAAACAAAATTCAAACGATAGCGAATCGAACCTTGGGTGAAAGTTTGGAAAAGACGCCGCGCCAACGGCGAGGTGATTACCGACGCCAAATCCCCGTCCGTATTTCCCAATACGAAACCGGCCGTTCCAAAACATCTGAGCGCATAAATATCGGCCAGTGAAAACGGCGCCCGCGGAATTATCGCGACTCTTCCGCTCTGCACCTCCGCCACCCGAAATGGCGATTCCTTCGCTTCGGCGCTGACGAATTGCTCCAACCCAGTGCGCCCTCGCAAATGGATCTTCACCTCGGAGAACTCGCGCAGCATGGCATCGAATCGAATCGCGCTGGGACTTTCCCGGCGGGCGATGCCGGCTTTGACTTTCTGGCCGACGTCGCCGGGCAAACCTTGGGCCAGCGCCGCCGCCCCGCCGATCTTGGCCAGCGTTCGCGCCAGGAATTTTTTTTCGCGTTCCTCGGTCGTCGTTCGCAGCACAGCAAGCAGTTCGCCCTCCTCTTTGGCGTCCGCGCCGATTTTGGGCATGGCGGCCATCGCGTAACGGCGCACTTTCTCGGACGGGTCCTGCAACAAGCGGCGGAGCCACGCCTGCACTTTTTCTTTTTCTTCCGCCGGTCCCGATTCCGCGAACACCACTCCCACGGCGCGAATGACCGCCACCCGGGCGTTTCGTTTCTCTGGCGACGCCGCCTCGAACCGCGCCACTTCTTCGCTCCAGAGCTGCGGCCACGACAAACCGCGCAATTCTTTATAAAGCTCTTTGGCTCTGTTTCTCTCGTCAGTTTTCACAGAAAGGCTAAAAGCTGAAGGCTAAAGGCTAAAGGCTGAAGGCTGAAGGCTAAAAACAATATGGTTTTCTGCGAGGATCAAGTAGTTTGACAGCACAATGATGAAACGATTGTTTGCGCGCAATATTGATGGAAAGGGACGGGCCGTGCGGGGAGCGATGGCGGCCGGCCTGTTCATTGGCGCGGGGTTTGCCTTTCGCGTCTCGTCCTTTTTTGGCGCGGTGCTTTTTCTTGCGGCGGTGTTCGCGCTCTTCGAGTCGTTGCGCGGGTGGTGCGCGTTGCGCGCCTGTGGCATTAAAACCAAACTTTAAGAGTTGGTGGGCCTCTGGGCCGAGGCTGGGGCCACGCTGTTTTCCGGGCGGCGCTGGCGGGGCTTGAGCAGCTTGTCCATTTTGATTTGCTGCTCAGGTGTCAATACTTTTCTAATCTCCTCCCGGGTGCGCCGCACTTCCTGGCGCATTTGCGGGGCAATTTGTTCCCAGACGGGCCTGCTCCGGTCCTGGCTGGCTTTGATGATCCTGGTGATTTCCTCACGTTGCGCGGGTGTCAATTGTAATTGCTTGTCAATCCGGCGCAAAAATTCCATCCGCTGGATTTGCGCCCACGGCGGTGGGGCATTGGTGGAAAGGGAAACTCGCGCCGGCTCCGGGGCGCTGGGCAACGGCAGTTGCGTTTTGATGAGCAGGCCGCCCGTTATCACGCCGCAGCCGAAAATCACCATCGTGGCCAGGATGACTTTCCACGGGCTCACCAGGCATCCTCGACCGATGTATTGAGCGGCGCGAAAACGGCCGCCTCCAAATCCTGCGAAAAGCTCTCCGTCGTACTCTCGACCGGACGCGCCGTGGCCATGGACCAGACGCCGCACAAAATCGTAATGGCGACGCACGAGACGGCCGCGCGCCACAAGGGCCGCCCCCACAAGGCCCAGTCATTGGCGGGCGCGGGCGAAGCCAGCCGGCTCATAATCCGCTTCTCGAAGGCGTACGGGACCCGGTCGGTGGGAGGGTTTTTTCTCGCCACCTTCACTAATTTTGCGTGCAACTCATTCAAGTTCATAAGCCAAGCTTTTAGACGAACCCGCTTTGCGGGCGGTTACAAGTACTTTTCTTTCGTAATGCTTTTTAAAATCTTTCGCATTTCCGCGCGAGCCCGAAACGCCCGCACTTTGACCAGGGCAACGGACCAGCCGGTCAAAACGGCGATTTCTTTGACCGTCCGGTCTTCAATTTCCAACAGTGTAATGACCATTCGCGCCGGCGGGGACAGTCGCGAAAGAATTTTATCAACCAATTGTCGCGCCGCCTCGGCGTTTTCCGCCTCGTCGCCGGGCTGGACGACCACCCGCTCCAGCCAATCGGTTTCCGGCTCGGTCAACTCGGAGAAGGCCGTTTCGCGGTTGCGTTGATGGCCGCGCAGAAAATCATAGCAGGTCCGCACCGCCAGGCGCATCAGCCAATGTTCAAACGGCGCGTCGCCGCGGAACCCAGGGAGTTTGCGGAAGGCCTTGATAAAGACCTCCTGGACGATGTCTTCCACTTCGCTTTCCCGCCGGGCATACCGGCGGGCGGTGGCGAAAACGCGCGGCTGATACTTTTTGATCAGCGGCTCAAAACTGGCGGAGTCGCCGTTTAAGACAGCGGCGATCAACTCCGCATCAGTCGGTTCCATTGCTTGGAGTTTCCAACAAAACCGCGGTGAATACCAAGCACAAGATTCGCCACGGTTCAGTTGGCGGCGGCCGCCTTATGGCGCTTGTGG
>DASRLE010000348.1:0-14605 GCA_035648615.1 Saccharimonadales bacterium (SeqCode)
CCCCCGCGGGCCGGCATCACATAGATGTCGATATTGCCGTCATAATTGCCGCTGAAGGCGAGTTGCGAGCCATCGGGCGAAAAGCGCGGAAACGTTTCCTCACCTTTGGGCGAACTCAGCCGCACCGCTTCGCCGCCCGCCTTGGGCGCCACCCAAATATCCCCGGCATAAGTGAAGGCAATTTGCGTCGCCGACACATCCGGGTAGCGAAGCATCCGCGCATCGATCCCGCCCGAGACCGTATCCGCCCGCGCCGACGCCAAACCAGCCGCAACAAGTCCCGCCGCCGCCCAACAAAGAATTTTATGCATCATCATACGATGGCAGAACTCTCAAACAGCCGTCCTTCTCTGTAAAGAATAATAGCAGTTTCGCCCTTCACTTGGAAAAATCGCCAGGAAAGCCACGGTCTCGAAGCTCACGCCAGGGCAAAGGGAGGCGCCTGTCCATATCCTCGCTTGTATCCCATGGCGCTCTGCGGATAATATTCCGGGCAAGAATTGAAAGCCTCAGCCTCAGATACGAACCCTTCAACGGATCGGTGGTCAGAGTGGATGCTCCGCGACAGGCACGGAGGCGACCCGCGCCATGAACCGGTGATCCGGGACCTGGTTCATCGAATCCGCGACCGAGTGCTGGATGGAGCCAGGCTATCGGCGGGAATGACTCTCGTTGATGTTGGTTCGGGCGATGGCCTGATCCCATTCGGAGCCTTTGAACGCGTCGGTCCGTCCCTGAAGGCTGTGCTGACCGATGTTTCGGCGCCTTTGCTGAGACATGCCGAGGAATGCGCTGTGGCGCGGGGAGTGCGAGACCAATGCACGTTCCTTCAAACCTGCGCCGAACAGTTGGAGGGGGTTGCCGACGCCTCAGCCGACGTTATCACGGCCCGGGCAGTTCTTGTCTATATCGCGGACAAGGCAGCCGCAGTGCGCCAGTTCCATCGGGTGCTCAAGCCGGGGGGCCGCGTCTCCATCGGTGAACCCGTTTATCGGCACGAGGCCTTGCAACTGGCCGCTCTGACCGATTTTCTGCGCGCACGGGCTCCAGACGCGGTCACCGCCCATGCGCGGCTTCTGCAACGCTGTCGCGCCGCCCAACTTCCATCCACCTTAGCGGAGATTCAAAACAGCCCTTTGACAGATTTTTCCGAGCGGGAATTGATTCTAATGTTTCAGAAGGCGGGCTTCCCCGAAATTCATCTCGAATTGCACATCGACGTGCGAAAATCAGCCCCGGTGCCTTGGGACACGTTCATTGACATGGCTCCCCGCCCGGGCGCGCCTGCCCTTCGCGAGATCATGGCATCCCGCTTCAACCAAGCGGAGCAACGCCAATTCGAGGAAGGTCTCCGTCCGCTGGTGGAATCCGGGCGGCACATGGAGCGCGACGCGATGGCTTACCTGACCGCTGTCAAACCGGAGGCGTAAAGTAAAAAAGTAAAAATTTTGGCATCGAACCAAATTGACAAATCGTTTCACTAAATAGGGACCATTTTGGAATCAGGGAAACCCACAGCCAGACCCATATTGCCAGACGCGGCCGCGGTGTCGGAAAATATCAAAGGATGGGCCGCGACCGAGTCCGGATTTGCGCGATTTCTGCGCGCCGGCATTCCCCCCGTTCAGGCGCTGACCCGTTGGGCGCTGGAGCTCTTGAGAACAAACCAAATCCCAGAGGCGGTTGCCGCGCTGAGTTCGGCGCTCGCTCTAACGCCCGCCGATCCGGTTCTTTGGGCCAATTACGGCGTCGCCTTGAGCCAGGGCAGTTCTTCAGAGGCGGCCGCGTGCCTGGAATACTCTTTGGCGCTGGCACGGCATCAACCGGACACCTGGCTAATACTGGGATTGACGAGGAAAAAGCAGGGAGATCCAGTGGCGGCAGAAATCGCATTCCGAGTGGCCTTGGAACAGGAACCCCATTCGACCGCTGGCTGGCAACTAATCGGGATTCTCAAAGAGGAACAACGAGATTTTCCCGGAGCTATCGAGTGCCTGGACGCCTGCGTCACAGCGGGCGGCGGAAATGCGGCCATCCTGGCAAATCTCGGTAAATTGAATTACCAGTTAGGCCGGATCGCGGAATCCTGTCAGGCTTACGGCGCAGCGGCCGAATTGGATCCTCTCAGCCCGCACTATCGCCAGATGGCTCGCAAAACCACCTTTCTACGCCAGGCGCTTGATGGGGAATCGGTCGCGGATGCGATTGCAACGTACCAAAAATCCTTCGCGACAACCGAGAATTGTTCGGAAACAGATCTGATGGAATTACTAAATTCAGCCTTTTCCATGTTAAGCGGCTTCGGTCACATTGACGCAGCCACCCGGGTGGGACGAAAGTCCATCGAACTTTGGCCGGCCAATCCGTCGCGGACGTATCTGCTGGGCGCCGTTACCGGCGATCATACCCTCGATTGCTCGCCTCCTGAGTACGTTGTCGAGCATTTCGACGCCTTTGCCGAGGGGTTCGAAGCGCAACTCGTGGGTGTGCTTGGATATGACATTCCGAAGAAAATCTGCTTGGCCGTCCGTGAGATAGTTGCGGAAGGCCGGCTCCACGATACACTTGATGCCGGGTGTGGCACCGGTTTGTGCGGACCGTTGCTGCGACCGATCAGCCGGACGCTGACCGGGGTCGATCTCTCCCCTAAAATGCTCGAACAAGCTGACCGCAAAAAAATCTATGACACGCTCGCCTGCGCAGAATTGACCGCCTTCCTGCTCCGCTCCGCCGGGCAATTTGACCTGATCGTGGCGGCGGATCTAATGATTTATTTCGGCGACCTGACCTCACTTTTTGCGGCCGCCGCGACAGCGCTGAAACCCGCGGGTCTTTTCGCGTTTAGCACTGAATTGTGGACCGGAGGCGGATATCGGCTCCTTCCATCCGGCCGTTTCGCCCATGAGCCTGGGTATGTGCAGTTGTTGGCAGCGGGGAAATTTACAGAAGTCTTCCAAGCCGCGACAACCATTCGACAGGAAGGGACAGGGCGGTTGTCCGGAAACCTTTTCATTTTCCGGCGGCAAATTCGGTAACCATGTCATTGAGGATGGTGGAGCCGAGGGGAGTCGAACCCCTGACCTTCTCATTGCGAACGAGACGCTCTACCAACTGAGCTACGACCCCATCCAGTCGTCCTGAATAGCTTACAGCAAAAATAACATTAGTTGATTTTCTGCTTCTATACCGCGCTTCTACACCGTCGCGTATTGGGCATGAAAAACGGCCCATTCACGCGTTGGGTGAATTCCGCAAAGTCGGTGAGAACATGTATCGCTATTCATCGAACGGCATTTACTATGCCCGCTTCAAAAACAAAGGCAAGTTGATTCATCGCACGCTCCACCCCCCGGAGCGTGTTCCCGCCAAAGGCCATTCTAACCTTTAATGCCGCTCCGGGAGAATTCTTGCATTTTATCGGTAAGAATTTCACCAGCGCCGAGGCTGGGGCAGCGCATTGAAAAATTTGTCTCGCACCCGAATAGGTCCATTACTGGAACCGTGCGCGGTAGTATCGGACTGAATAATTCGTCCATTTGGGATCGGCGAAATAGAAGGCGCCGCTGCCGGGTGTGTTGGTGGCCACCGGTGTCCAGACGGGAGCGGACAGATTGGTTGCAGCCTCAACGATGACGACAGAACTGGCGCCGGCTTTGATGTCGAATCCGAATTGATTCGAACGCACTCCAAAATCGCCGCCAATCGTCGCTATGGCGGGAAGGGATGTTACGTAGAATCCGCTGGCGGTGATGGCTCCGTTGGCGACCTCCATCGCTTTAGAGCCGCCGCCTATGATGAGTTGGAGTTGCTTCCATCCGGCGATGGATTGGCGGGCGACGGGCCTGTGGTTGTAGTAGGCGGTCACGGAACCACTCGAAGAGTCGCAGGTAAGGGTCAGAACGCCGCTTGTCGCTCCAATCGGCACATCCATGGGCGAAGCGTTGGTTCCAGCGGCCAGTGGCAGGATGACGCAGCTTCCACCAGCCTGGAGATTGGTGGCATAGGCGAAGGCATTTCCCAAAGGAGTGGGCGAATACGGCCCGCCCGGAACGCGGACGGCCGTTCCGTAGAACCCGGGGGGAAAGTCTGAGGAATCCCCGCCGTCCGTGTTGTTCATCCCCACCAGCGTGTTGAGGAAGTGAATTGAGTTGCTGTTCGAGTCGAGCGCGATGAGGCCGAGAAATATATTCACGTAGGGATCTTTACCGCCGTTACTCACCGGCAGTAATGTGGCAGCCAGGGTTGCGTCCAGGGAGGCAGTCCAATCGCTGGAAGTGGAAATCCAGGTCGCTTGCGTTCCACTCAAAGGAAGATAAGCCAGTGCCGTGCCGGTGTCAGGTAAGTTGGTGTATTGAAAGACGTTTTGCACCGGGTCATAGCTAATGTTACCGGGCGGCGAAGCTTGGACCTCCGGCCCGAAAACATAACTTGATCCAGGATTTGTGCCGGCCACAAGAACGCCGGGGCCAGAACCGTAAACAGTAAGGCCCGCGCCGTTGGTTGCCACGAGCGCGGGGGAAAAAGCGCCGGGGGTGGCATAGATATGCGACGGGTTTTGCAGAATGCTGGTGGCGCCATCGCCGAAATTCCAGTTCCAGTTGACGATATTGCTGCCATTGCTATCGACGGCCGGAGAAGTGAACTGGACGCTCAAAGGTTCCGTCCCATTTGTAGGACTGGCTGCAAACGGTAGCGTGGGATTAAGCCCCCCCCCGTTTGTGCCGGTCACAAGAACACCGGAGCCAGAAGCGTAAACAGTAACGCCGGCGCTATTGTCTGCCATGAGCGTAGGGGAAAAAGCGCCGGGAGTGGCATAGATGTGCGACGGGTTTTGCAAAAGGCTGGTGGCGCCATCGCCGAAATTCCAGTTCCAGTTGATAATATTGCTGCCATTGCTATCGGCGGCCGGAGAAGTGAACTGGACGCTCAAAGGTTCCGTCCCATTTGTAGGGCTGGCTGTAAATGATAGCGTGGGAATAGGCCCCGTCGCCCCGCTTATCCTAAACACCGACCCACGCCCCTCACTTCCTTTATCGGATGTAGTCCCGTAGAAGTTGCCGTCGCTGGCCTGAATCAGCCCGGCAACAGGATCCACTCCGAACGCTTCGTACACTCCGTGACCGAGGAGATCGCCTCCAGCAAATGAATAAAGAGTGGCGAATGATCCGCTGGCATTGATCTTGAATATTGTGCCGCCGTCATTTGGGCCAGCAAAGGAAGTGGCGCCATAGAAATTGCCATCGCTGGCCAGCGCCAGAGCAGCGTAGGGAAACGCTCCGTCATTGCCGAAGGTAAAGGAATAAAGAGTGGTGAACGATCCATTGGCGTCAATTTTGAATACTGTGCCAGCGTCATTCGCGCCACCGCGGAGCGTCGTGCCATAAAAATTGCCGTCGGCCCCTTGCACCAAAGCAGCATATGGGTAGCTGCCGCCATTGCTTCCAGTGCAGGAATAAAGACTAGTGAACGATCCGCTGGCATTGATTTTGAATATTGTGCCACAGTCGTTCGTGCCACCGCGGAGTGTCGTGCCATAAAAATTGCCGCCGGCCCCTTGCGCCAAGGCAGCGTATGGATAGCTGCCGTCATTGCTTCCGGTGAAGGAATAAAGACTGATGAACGATCCAGTGGCATTGATTTTGAATATGGTGCCAAAGCCATTCGTGCCGCCATGGGAAGCCGTGCCATAGAAATTGCCGTCGGCACTTTGCACTAAAGCAGCATATGGATTCGCTCCGTCATTGCTACCCGTGAAGGAATAAAGACTGGTGAACGATCCAGTGGCATTGATTTTGAATATGGTGCCTTCGTTGTTTGCGCCGTTCCCGGCAGTCGTGCCATAGAAATTGCCGTCGGCGCTTTGCGCTAAAGCAGCAAACGGATTCGCTCCGTCATTGCTTCCGGTGAAGGAATAAAGACTAGTGAACGTTCCGCTGGCATTGATTTTGAATATTGTTCCACAGGGAGTCGCGCCGCCGCCGCTGGAAGCCGTGCCATAGTAGTTGCCATCGCTGCCCAGTACTAAAGCGGCCCATGGCGCCGCCCCATCATTGCTGGGGGCGAAGGAATAAAGACTGGTGAACGATCCACTTCCATCGATTTTGAATATTGTGCCAGCGCCAGCAGTGCCGCCGAAGTAAGCCGTGCCATAGAAATCGCCGGCGGCGCTTTGCACCAAAGCAGCGAATGGATCCGAGCCGTCATTGCCGCCGGTGAAAGAATAAAGAGTGGTGAATGTTCCGCTGGCATTGATTTTGAATATTGTGCCAGAGTAAGAAGTGCCGCCGTTGCCAGTCGTGCCATAGAAATTGCCGTCGGCGCCTTGCACCAAAGCGCCGGGATTCCAGAAGCTCCCAGGGAAAGAATAAAGACTGGCGAACGATCCGCTGGCATTGATTTTGAATATCGTGCCAGAGCCATTCGTGCCGCCTTCGTCGGTCATGCCATAGAAATTGCCGTCGGCGCCTTGCACCAGAGCGCCGGGAATTCTTCCGTCATTGCCGCCCGTAAAGGAATAAAGAGTTGTGAATGATCCGCTGGCATTGATTTTGAATATTGTGCCAGGGTAAGTGGTGCCGCCGTCCCCGGACGTCGTGCCATAGAAATTGCCGTCGGCGCCTTGCACCAAAGCACTGGGATTCCATACCTCAGCGTTGAAGGAATGAAGACTGGTGAACATTCCGCTGGCATTAATTTTGAATATGGTGCCATAACCCCCATTCGTGCCGCCGAACCGAGCCGTGCCGTAGAAATTGCCGTCAGCGCCTAGCGCCAAAGCAGCGAATGGCTCCCCGCCATCATTGCCGCCGGTGAAGGAATAAAGACTGGTGAACGATCCAGTGGCATTGATTTTGAATATGGTGCCGCCGTTGTTTGTGCCGCCGTAGGCAGTTGTGCCATAGAAATTGCCGTCGGCACTTTGCACTAAACCAGCATATGGATTCGCTCCGTCATTGCCTCCGGTGAACGAATAGAGGCTGGTCAATGATCCGCTGGCATTGATTTTGAATACAGTGCCAAAGTCATTCATTCCACCGCCGGAAGTCGTGCCGTAGAAATTGCCATCGGCGCCTTGCACCAATCCCGCGCTCGGAGAAGCGCCACTAGTGAAAACTCCAAAATTATGCAAGTTCGTGAATACAACACCCGCCTGGACGTTGAGCGCTGCCGTCGCAAGGACCGCCAGGAACATTCGGATGGGCCAATCAGCCAACGCTTGTTTGCAATGAGGTTTATTCATAAAATAATGGCAGCGCTGGGCCGCCCGGTTTGGCGCTGAACCGCTTGTTCGAATTGGGCCTTCAGGCGCTTGGTTTCCTTCGTGATGGCGGCGCTTAAATCGCAAAGTCCCGCGCCAGCTTGCCATAAATGCGGTAAAACTCCTGCCAACTCGCCGTGTCATCGCCCGTCTTGGGCCGTTTGAGGAGGCCCGAACGCGTTTGAATCGAACTGGGTTCATCAATCGGCATCACACTCATCATACCACTTCAACGCCGGGCAAAGCGATTCCTTACAGATTCTTTGCAAGGATTGGCCAGCCGTGTCGTATGACCGTCAGGTCGAGGCAGTCGCTCCGTTATAAACGAAACTGCTCGGCAGGGTGGGTTCGGGTCATTCTATTCAGGAAATATCCCCGTCGAATATCGCGAGACCTTGGTGGAAATATATTGACTTGCTATGGGTCATTTGCTGTCAACCTTGGGATCGGTCAGTTCGGTTTTGGTTTCAAACGCTGGCCGGCTGGCAGCTTCTTCGAGTTGGGCCTCCAGGCTCTCGGCCTCTCTTTTGATGGCGGCGCCGATCCGATGACGTGTCACATACAAGCTCACGAGCGTCACGCCCACAAGTTTTGCAACGTCCGCCGGCCGCCACCCTTTGTTGACAACCAGATCGAAAATCTGAAACTGTCGGGCGCTGACTTTTCCTCTCACTCGCTCCAGGGCGGCGGCAAGCAGGTTCTTGCGCCATTCCTGTTCGAAGCGGCCCTCTAAGTCCAGGGATGCGGGGTCGGCAACGCGATTGATGGCGGAGGTCCGCGCGGTGTCATCCGCCGCCTGGGGAACAAGATGTCTGGCGTGACGAACCCGCTTCCTAATTTGGTCTTTGATGCGCCAGGAGGTTTGGTTGAGCAGCCAGGTCTTGAACCGGCATACTTTGGGGTCGTAATGAAATTCGGGCAGATGCCGCGCCACAGCAATGGCAGTTTCCTGGACGACTTCATCAGCTTCGGTCGCCGTCAACCCCGCCTGAATGGCAAAGCCTCGCAGCACCTTGCCGTAGATTTGATAAAACTCATTCCAAGCCTCAATGTCGTCCGTGCCGAGCTGCCGTAACAAGCTCGGTCTCGTCTCAATGGAACTTGGATCGTCGGTGGCCATGACAAGATTCTACCATTTAAACGCTCATTCCGCAGAAATCTTACAGATTTTTGTAAGAAATGCCCGATCCCTTCGTTAAAACCGCATGACTTCAAACCAAAACTCGAAAGCGGCTCCGACACTGGCGATTGGCGAAGCCCGGGATAGATCGCGCCGTCCGCAAATTTCGGTCATCGCGTTGACGGCGATCTTTATGTTTCATGCGGCTGGCGCAGAGGAATTGTTGCATAGTTTTCCCGGCGTTCAAGAGCCAGACGGTGCTTTGGCGCAGGGGATGGATGGCAATTATTATGGCACGACCCATCGCAGAGGCGGCGCGGATCTCGGGACGGTCTTCAAAATGACCTCCGCCGGCCTAGTGACGACAGTAGTTTCGTTTAACGGCGCAAATGGCGGGCATCCCTATGCGGGACTCACACCCGTGCTCGACGGCGCTCTTTATGGCACGACCTACGAGGGAGGCAGCCTCAACCGCGGCACGGTCTTCATGGTGACCTCCAACGGCGTTTTGACGTCCCTGATTTCCTTTGACGGCACCAACGGGGGATTTCCTTACGCCGGATTGACGCTCGGCGGCGACGGAAATTTTTATGGCACGACTTTCTTTGGCGGAAACCTGGCGCTCAATGGCGGCGGGGGTTACGGCTCCATCTTCAGGATGACCCCCGCTGGCTCACTGACCAAGCTGGTTTCATTTAGCGGCTCCAACGGCGGCAATCCGTATGCCGGGCTGACGTTGGGCAGTGATGGAAACTTCTATGGCGCGACATCCCAGGGTGGTGGCGCGGGTCTTGGGACGGTGTTTGCCATGACTCCCGCGGGGGTGTTAACCACGCTGGTGTCGTTCGCCGGCGCCAACGGCGGACATCCCTACGGTGGATTGGTCCAAGGGAGTGATGGCAATTTCTACGGCACGACGTATTCGGGCGGCGACCTCTCGTTAAATGGGGGTTATGGCTATGGATCGGTGTTCAAGATGACACCAGCCGGGGTGCTGACGAAATTAGTTTCGTTTAATGCCGCCAATGGGGGGCACCCGTTCGCCGGGCTGACCCAAGGCAGCGATGGAAATTTCTACGGAACCACTGTTTGGGGGGGCGATCTTTCGATTGACAATGGCAATGGCTTCGGCACCACCTTCAAAATAACGCCTGCGGGGGCGCTCACCACTCTCATGGCCTTCAATGGTGTCAATGGCGGCTTTCCTCAAGCGGGGTTGACACAAGGAAGTGACGGCCTCTTTTACGGCGCAACCTCCCGTGGCGGTTCCGATGCAGGGGGGGTTGTATTTCGACTCGACAGCTCCCAGCCCTTGAGTGTCACTCAGCAGCCGGATGATTTTTCCACAAGTCTGGGAGCCACGACAAAATTCCGCGTCATCGCGCTGGGCGCCGCTCCGCTGGCCTACCAATGGACCTTTAACGGCTCAGATCTCTTGAATGCCACAAATTCCACCCTGTCGGTAACGAACATTCAACTCACTAATGCGGGCTTCTACAGAGTCGTTGTGACAAATGTCTCGCTGTCCGTCACCAGCCGGATGGCAGCGTTGCAGGTTGATCCGACCTTCGCCAGAATCACGACGGGCGCAATCGTCACCAACGTTGGATCGGCGAGCTGCGCCGCCTGGGGTGATTATGACAATGATGGATACGTCGATCTGATCGTCACGAGCGCTTTTAACAGGAGCAACGGCGCCAGCCAGAAGAATCTGCTGTTTCACAATAACCAAGACGGCACTTTCACCCAGATGCTTAATTCCACTGTCGCTTCCGAGGCCCGAGACTGGCGCGGTTGCTCCTGGGTGGACTATGACAATGATGGAAACCTCGACCTTTTTGTCACCAGCACAGACGATAACGGTTTTGCTTCGGAGAACGAACTCTTCCACAACAACGGCAACGGAACGTTCACCAAAATGACCGCGGGCAGCGCCGGACCTATTGTCGCGCCCGCCGCCGGTGGATCGGAAGGACCCGTCTGGGCAGACTACGACCGAGACGGTTTTGTTGACGTTTATGTCGCGCGATACGGTCCGGATTGGCTCTATCACAACCAGGGTGACGGCACCTTCACCCAGGTCCCGGCTTCGGCGCTTGGCAGTCTCAATAGCGATCTGAATAGTTACAACGCGATGTGGTGCGATTATGACAATGATGGCTGGCCGGACCTATTCGTTGCCGTCACCACGGACGTCAACCTAACCCCGGACCAAACTAGTTTCCTCTACCACAATCAACAGCAAGGCGCCTTCGCCCCCGTCACCCAAGGAAGCATTGCAACAGACGCGCAGACTGCCGTCGGTTGTGCCTGGGGGGACTACAACAACGACGGTTACCCGGACTTGTTCGTCGCGAACGGATGGGAACAACCGGAACGCAATGCGCTCTACCGCAACAACGGCGACGGCACATTCACCAGGATGACAAGCGACCAGGTGGGCAGCATCGCCAGCGACGTAGGGGTCTTCGCCCAGTGCCTCTGGCTGGACTACGACAATGACGGCTATCTGGATTTATTAGCCACCGACCTTGATATGGCCGGCATCGTTCACCTTTACCATAACAACGGCGACGGCACATTTACCCGCATTACGACCGGCAGCCTGGTCAATGAGATTGGGCCGGCCATCGGAATCGCCTGCGACGATTACGATCATGATGGATTCCTTGACATCTTTGTCGCTTGCGGATCGGATGCCGTGCCAGCCCGCAACCTGTTGTGTCATAATAGCGGAAACAGCAATGCGTGGTTGCGGGTCAAATTAGTGGGCACAGTCTCCAATCGCTCCGCGATCGGCGCCAAGGTGCGCGTCCATGCGACTATTGGCGGCAAGACCTTTTGGCAAATGCGTGAAATCAACACTGGCGACGGCTATTCCGCCGGTCCCTTGGACGCCCACTTTGGCTTGGGCAACGCCACCAACGTTGACACGCTCCGCATCGAATGGCCCTCAGGAACGGTCCAACAGTTTACCAACGTGGCCCCAAAACAAATCCTCACAGTCGTCGAGCCTCCGCTTCTAATGGCCCGCATTTCAAATGGTGCGCCGCAGTTCTCAATCAAGGGCGGACGCGGATTCCAATACGACATTCAGGCGTCGGCCGATCTGGCGGCGTGGTCATCCGTCGGCACAGTGGCCATCACCAATCTCAGCGGCATGGCCCAAATCATTGCCACGAACCCGCCAGCATCAGACCAGCGGTTTTACCGCGCGATTTCGAGGTAAAATCAACTGGGAATGACAAATTATCCCGGCCGCTTCTATCGGCTCGGCTCGCCGTGAGGCTATGGTGGCCTTCTACAAATCATATTGTGACGTTTCATCGAACAGGGCCTGGAATTGGATGGAAGCCAACCTTCGTTAACAGCTCTTTAAACCTTGGATCGCTGCGGTATCCGTCCCAATGATCATCGACGAGAAGATTGATCATGCCGCGATTATGCTCTTTGCAAGCCTGATCCAGAAGTGAAAACACCTCATTGGTCTCCCCCAGGCGCGCATTGATTGTCGCCATCCAATAAGGATCAAAAATGAAGTGCTGCTTCTGCCAGTTCAATTCCGCTTGCCACAAGCCGCGAGGCCCTTTTTCGTGAAGGATCGATCGCATGGTGTGTTCCCACTCATTCATAAAATCCCGGGCAGTACTATTCAAAAGGGCGCCTTGCACATGCTCATCAATGGCTTTGTCATATTGCTGGTCTGCGTCGTAAGCCATGGAGAGGCGCTCGTGGATTTCTGCTGATTGCGGATTCAATCGAAGGGCTTTTTTTAACTGTTTGATGGCGAGGTCGAACTTGTGCTCCATCATAAATGGCTCGGACATGACCATTTGGATTATCGCATCACCGGGGTCAAGCTGTTCGGCAATCTTATATTCGCGCTTGGCGGCTTCAGTATCATCGTGTGCCAGTTCCAAATACCAGCCGTAGTAACCGTGAGCGCGCATAATCCTTGGATCAAGCTTGATCGCCAGCGCGGCTTCATTTATGGCCTCCTCGAATTTCCAGTCGTTAAACTTAGTCATTGAATCGGCCGTATGGTATTGCGCCGAGTCTGTTTTAAGCGGTGTCATCGCGCTCATCTGCCATCGTAAGAAGGCCGCAGATGCCGTCAGCACAACCACCACCGTCACCATCGCTAAAGCCTTCTTCTCCACGGCCCACCGTTGCTCTCGTGTTCTTCGTTGTTTGACCGATTTGCCCCGCCGGAGCAGTTCCAAGTCATCCTGCATCTCCTCGCAGGCCCGGTAGCGGCGGCGCCCGTCACTTTCACACCCTTTGAGGATGATCTCGTTGAGTTCAAACACCTGCCCGGCATCCGGCCAGCTCGGGAGATCAAATGGAAGCTCTGGAAACTTTCGCCGATCCAGACCGGTGGCGCTTTCGTAAAGCACTTTGCCCAAGGCGTAAATATCAGCTTGCGGTGTGCCTGGACCTTCCGGCGGCAGATAGCCTTCCGTGCCGACAATCGAACATTTGTCGCTGGCGTCAGTGACGAGGCCGATATCCGCCAGCTTAGGCCGGGCATTGACGAAGATTACGTTCGACGGTTTTACGTCCCGATGCACCAGCCCATTGCCATGCAGGTGCCGCAACGCTTCTGCAAGCGCCAGCCCGATTTCGAGAACCCGCTCCGCTGGCAAACGGCCATTTTCCAGATCCGCGCGCAGAGTGCGCGCCACATAATTGGCGTCTGTGCCGAGGTTGTCGGCCAATTCCATCACATAATAAAAAAGACCTTCGGCGTCATTTCGACCGATGTGAAAGAGCGCGAGCTGGCTGGAGTGCTCACGGGAAATGCGTTCAAAGCGCCGGATTCCCTCGAATTCCCGCTGGAAAGGCCGCTCGTCGGCAAATTTCTCGCGCCAGACAATCTTGGCGGCGCGGAGGACACCCGTAGCCTTGCTGCGCGCCAGCCAGACCTCGCCATAGGCTCCCGCGCCAATGCGCCGCAACAACTCGTAATCGGGAATAACCTGCCTGACCGTCAGAGCTGAACGGGACTCGATCATCGCCCGCTGAGATTAGAGTCAACAAAAGTCAATTCAAGAACAAACGGAACCTGCGGAAGAGTGTCGCAGCAAGAGTTCAAATCGGATCGAACTTACAGCACTTTTACCGCATCGCTTGGCAAGTCATTAACGATCAATGGAGCGGGTGAAGCGAATCGAACCCTCGTGACAGTTACCGTTTATGTTGCTGATTATAAATGCGTTGCAATGCGTGGTCAATGTTGGTGTAGAATAGTGCGAAATCTTCCCAATATTCCGCTCCTCAGGGAGGTCTCCGGGTCATTTTATTCAGGAAACAGCCCCGTCGAATATCGCCAGACCTCGGTGGAAACTATATTGACTTGTGATTGGTCATTTGCCGTCCATCTTGGGATCGGTCCGTCCGGTTTTGGTTTCAAACGCTGCTCGAGCGTCACGCCCACAAGTTTTGCAACGTCCGCCGGCCGCCACTCTTTGTTGACAACCAGATCGAAAATCTGAAACTGTCGGGCACTGACTTTTCCCCGCACTCGCTCCAGGGCGGCGATGTAGAGCGTATCGTAACCGACGAGAAGCTCTTTCTTGCCACACGACGATTCTGATACAGAAAATTGTCGAGACGTTCGATTCCCTTCACCCGCTCCATCAATTGCCATCGGGTAAACGGATTTGAATCCGGCATCGAATACGTGTTCAAAGGTCCAAAAGACAGTCACATAAGAAAGGCAAGATCGGTGGAGAAAGTGCGCGAAACTGCCATGGTGCATGATTGGATGGGTGCCGAACCAATCAAAATTTCCACCATTTAAACCCGGCCCATGAACCGCCGACAGAGTCGCGCGCCGGGCACCATGTATTTTACAAAAAGAAATTGACGAGAGAGAGGGGATTATGATAAAAAAAAAGAGAATCCGATAAATAACTCGGAAATTCCGGGAAAATCGGAATGGCTACTAATGTAAGCATCCGTTTCACCGGCGGATAATGAAACCGACCAAACAACTTTTTGCCGCGATAGCCATTCTAACCCTCTCGCTTCGCTTTATCAACCCGGCGAATGCGCAGTGGCTGACACAGACGGTCACCGTTACCAACGGCTGGACGGCGGCGTATTTGTTTGTGGATGCTTCCAGCCAGCCTATCCTGCCGACGAGTCCCAATCTTCCCATCAGCCCGGGTAATCCCATTGACCAAATCTGGCTGTGGCAGGTCCCGGCCAGCACCGCGCAGTAT
>DASRLE010000349.1:0-3133 GCA_035648615.1 Saccharimonadales bacterium (SeqCode)
GATACTTTTTTTCGCCAACACCCAATATGAGTATGCCGATGCCAGACTGGCCGGCGACCTTGAGTATGAACGCGAGGATGTCCTACTGTCGGAGTCGGCGTGGCTTGGGTCCCGGGACATGTCGAAAAAAATGTTGCTCGGCCAGGCTCTCGCGGCCGGCCGGCCAGTATGGAATTATCTGGGCACATTTAAGAAAGGGGATTTTGCCACATTGCGGCGTCCCGAAGAGTTGGGACCCAACATCGCCGCGACGCTCGCTCATGGCGCGAGGGCATGGGTCGTTGACGGTTTCAGCGAGGGGCGCAACGACCCCATCGCGCGCCGGGCAATCGCGCTGCCGCTCGCCTTTCAGGCAACCCACCCGGATTTGTTCTCGCACCCGCGCTGGGCTCCGGTTGGAGTGGTGATTTCGACCCGGTCGCGAAACATTCTCCATCGTCCCCTGCATCCTCCGCATATTACCGCCCTGTTGCAGGCCGGCACACCGGTGGCCGACCTGCGGGACGAACGCATTTCGTCCAAAACGCTCCAATCATTTCGGGTGGTGACTTGTGAAACGGCCGGATGTCTCGACGAGAAGTCCGCCGCCGCTCTCGCCAAATGGGTTCGAGCGGGTGGCACCTTGATCGCCGCCACCGATGCCGGTTTGTATGACGAACTTGGCCAAAAACGGGAACGGTCAGCGCTATGGCAGGCGCTTGGCCTGGAAACCGCGCCCGGGCAAATAACCGCCGTCGGTCGGGGCAAAGTTCTCGCGCCTGAACCAAAAGATTTCGCTCAACAGGCGGTTAACCTCACGAGCGCCGACTCTTTCCGTCTTGCTCGCAATGCCGGGGTCGAAGTAGTGCCATATCGCGCGCCGGATTCCTTGCTGTTACATCTGGTGCGCCACAAACCTGCCGCCACTATCGTCCTGCGTTTGCCGGATTCATTTCATCCGACAGAAAAAAACGCGCGGCTTTTTGTGCCGGGATTAACCGATGCACCAACCATTCCCCTGTCAATGACCAGTGAGGGTATTACGCTCACATTGACGAATGTTCCCGTTTATAGCGTGATTAGGATTCCCATGCGTTAGAATAGATTACCCGGTTTTTAAAAAGAGAAATGAAATCTGTCATAATCCTTGGACTGATCCTAGTGCTGGCCTTGGAAGGCCAAACCGCCGAATCGCAGAAGCAATACTTCGCACACCCGGCAATTGAGGACAGCAACGGCGTCATCGCTCCTTGGTATCATGGACAAAACGGCCAATGCGATTTTCGCGCGCGTATCGCCGCCGAAACGCTCAAGCGCTATCCTTGGGTCGCGCTGGACCGCGCCGTGGGCATCGCGCCTGAATATGCCTTCAACAGCACATGGCGAATAGCGCCGGACGGCGCCATCACCGCTCCCGAGATGAACGACTGGAAATGCGGCGACAGGTCGCAGATGTGCGCGCGGGATCTCTTCGCCTGGATTGAATATTACCGTTACTCCGGTGATCCGGCGGCGCTGGCTCAGATGGATGTTGTTGCCAATACCCTGCTGGATTTCAATCAAACCGACAAGAATCATCCCTGGCCAAATTTCCTGATCAGCGTGCCAGTGAAAGGCAAGCCCTACGCCAAGGCCGATCCGCACGGCTGGATTCAACTCGACATTGTGGCCGAGGCGGGCATGGCGTTGCTCCGCACTTATGAGGTCACCGGCAACAAACGGCTGTTGGCTACGGTCAAACACTGGGCGGATGTTTTCGTGGAAAAACGCAATCGCGCGCCTGGCGCTCCTCCCTGGCCCAGGTATGCCAATCCAGAAGAGGTCAGATGGCGCAACTCACCCACCGCCAATCTTCAAACCGGCGGCTTGGTCTATCAACTCACCATGCTCGACGAATTGATCCGGCTTGGATACACCGGCAAAAAGAACGACCTCGTCGAAGCGCGCAATGCCGGTCGAGCCTATCTGCGGGACACGCTCTTGCCCGCTTGGTCGGTCAACGATACCTGGGGCCGAAACTACTGGGACTGGGAAGACCAGGCGCAAGCCCAGACCACGACCGATTGGGTTGCCCGCTACCTGATGCATAACCCAAATTATTTTCCTAATTGGACGAACGACGTGCGAAACATCCTGACGCTTTTCCTCAACCACACCAGTGTCAATCCAGAATCCCGCGCCGACCTCTACAGCGGAGCCTGGGCCTTCCCGGAATCATGGAATTGCTGTGGCCAGTCGCTCCTCTGGGGACCGATGGAACTGGCGATGGACTTCGCCCAATACGGCGTCCAAGCCAACAGCGAGTGGGCCTGGGAACTCGCCCGCCGTCAGGAGATTCTGGCGACCTATGACGCCCATGAGACTGGAGTAGTCGAGGACAACATCGACGGAGGACAAATCGAGGCCGGCGGTTGGCTCAAGTCCGCTCATCCGTCCGCGCTGGAATGGGTCCTCCGAACAATGGGCTGGATGCCGGAACAGTTCGGCCCCAGTCGCGAGAATCACATCATGCGCAACTCCGCCGTGGTGAACTCAGTGACGTACGAGAAAGGAAACATCGGTTACTCAACTTTTGATGCCCCCGAAAATACCGTGGATGTTTTGCGGCTCTCCTTCGAGCCGGATTCCATAACGGCCAACGGCAAAACTCTGACGCTTTCGGCCAGTCTTGCCGCCAATGGATACACCGTCAAAACGCTTCCCGACGGCGATTGCATCGTGAGCATCCGGCATGACGGAAAAAAAGACATCGTGGTGAAAGGCAATGACCCGCAGGTCCTGGCTGAAAAAAATGCTGGCGCGACTTACACTTTCAAGGGCAACCAAGTCCGGCTCATCGGCTCCGTCAGTCCTGACGGTGGCCTGGCCGACGTGTCGCTCGACGGCATCAAACAACTCGTCGGGATTGACTTTTGGAATCCCAAATCGCTGCGCCGGCAAATGGTTTACTACAAGAATGGCCTGCCAGCCGGTGAACACACCTTGACCGTCGTAGCTCGTGGTCAGAAGAACCCCCTCTCGCAGGGCTGCCAAGTGACAATGGAAGCCGTGCAGTCCTCCGCCGCCGGGGGCGGAAACAATAATGGCGAAGGAGGCGGCCCGACCCATGCGCAAAGAATGATCTTCGGTTACTCCTCGCGAACTGATTATGTTG
>DASRLE010000350.1:0-14758 GCA_035648615.1 Saccharimonadales bacterium (SeqCode)
CAACAGCGCCGGCAACTTTTGGCATCGCTGACAATTTTGCCCAAAATCAAGAATATGTCTAGCTAATTATGACACACTACACTAGTGAATTGTTTTTTTCAAATGCGGATAGTGCTGATGGCCCCATCGCCGAACCTTCGAGTTTGTTGAACCGTCTCAATCCTTTGTTTGCAGGCTTTTCCACCAGTTGGGATTCGGCTGCCAGTCGGGATCAAGATATGCGGCATGCTCTTTTTCGAGCCGCTCTTTCAGGGCCAGTGCGGCTTGGTGCTGCTGCACGGCCCAGTCCGGGTTGTAGTCCGGGTTCGGCTTCGGAATCTTGGCGCTGGTTTCCTTTAGCCAGGCCTGCAATTCCTTCCAGAGTTGCGCCGTGCGTTCCGCCTCTTTCCTCGCCAAGTCCTGCTGTTCGCCGATGTCGGTGGAAAGATGGTAAAGTTCGTTGCGGCCGTCCTCCCAATAATGAATGAGCTTCCAGTCACCTTGGCGGATAATGGACGAAGGTTCGCCACCCTGATTGCCGTAATGCGGGTAATGCCAGAACAGCGGGCACGATGCGATCTGGCCGCCTTCCAGCAGTGGCACCAGACTGACACCATCAATCACCTGTTTTGGATGTGACGACACTCCGGCCAGTTGGAGCAGGGTCGGGAAAAAATCAATCCCGTTCACGGGCGTATCACAGGTGGCGCCGGCTTTGGCAACGCCAGGCGCCCTGATATAAAACGGCACGCGCGTGCCGCCTTCCCACTGGCGGCCTTTGCCGCCGCGATACGGCAGTTCGGAGGAACTGTAGCTGTCGCCGGAGGAAACACCGCCGTTGTCGCCCGTTAGAACAACGATGGTGTTGCTCGCCAGGCCCAACTCATCAAGTTTCTTCAAGACCCGCCCGACGGCGCTGTCCATGTTGTCAATCAGGCCGGCGTAGATGGGATTATCCTGCACCACCCTGACTGGCAAGATGCGGTCAATGATGAAACGCTCGGCGGGCTTTGGCTGGGCGGACGCCTTCTCCCGGAACTTTTTCCACAGCGGTTTGCTGGTTTGAATCGGGCCATGCACGGCATAAAACGCGAGGTAGGCGAGGAATGGCTGGTTGGTGTTTTGTTCGATGAAGGAAATGGTTTCGTCGGAGAGCCGCTGGGTGAGCGACTGGCCTTTGGGTCCGCTGGGCAGGTTGGGGTTGTCCCACGGCGCATAGTAGCCGCCTTTCGGACTGCCCGCATCCCAGCCGCCTTTGTTGATGTCGAACCCGCGATCCTCCGGCCACGCGCCCTTGCTGCCCAAATGCCATTTGCCCGCGAAGAAAGTCCTGTAGCCAGCCGACTTGAGCGCATCAGCCAGCGTGGTCTCGGTATTGGCCGCCGGCAGGTTGTGAACGTAATCCGGCGCCAGCAATTTGGTGTGGCGCTCCCGGGCAAACTTTTCGCCCACGTCCGCGCCAATATAATCGGTGATGCCATGCCGCGTCGGGTATTGCCCCAGTAGAATGCTCGCACGCGAAGGGCTGCACACCGAACACGCCGAATAACCCTGGGTGAACCGCATGCCGCTGCGTGCTAGCGCGTCAATGTTGGGCGTTTCATAGAAGGAACTACCCTCGAGGCCCACATCCTTGATGCCGTAATCATCCACCAGGATAAACAAAATATTGGGTTTGGCGGGGGCTTCAGCCCGCGCGACCAAGGAAGGCAACAGCGTGCTGCAACACAGTAAATAGTTGAAGATCTGGCAAATCTGCATTCGGAAGTGGAACCTTCACTGAAGTTGGAGCCGGAAAAATTGGATTTGTGGAGTGGGGCTGGGCGGGATGGTCTGAATCTGCACCGGTAGATTGGTTGACGAAAAATAGGAGGTCAATGGCGTGGAGCCGACGGCTGGGATGGTAAACGAGAGCGGCGTCCAGTTCTTCAAATCAGAAGACCCGGAGGCGGTGTAGGTGTGACCAGCCGCCGTCGTAAAGGCCAGTACGGCAGACCCCGCCGTTTGGCTGATGATCTTCACGTTGAATGCATTGGTTTGGTACGGGAAATTGCCGAGCGCATATTCCTGTTGCAGTGTACGGCCATCCTGGGTGTAAATGCCGTAGGGATTGATGTTTTCGGCGGGGACGTTTAATCCCAGGGACGCGAGAAAGGCCTCGGCCCACGCCAGGGGAACCCCAGAGTTGTCGAGATTCAGGCCCAGGGTCAGATTCTGCAGCACCTTTTGCGAGGGAGCGCCCAGCGTCAGAGTGACGCCTTGCATTTCCATGGGAAGGTTGGTGGCCGAATTGACCACGACAAACAGTTGGAATTGAGCGCCCGTGGTCAAGGCATTGCTGACGTAGGGCGGTGCGATGCTGCCCGCATCCATCGGGATTTGGACCGCATAGTTGACCCCGACAGCGAGATTAGGCTGGATATTCGCCACCACCTGCACACCCGTGCTGGTTTGCACGATCACCAGATCGGCAGGGTTCGCCAGCGGGTTGCCGTACTGATCCTTGGCCATGCCGTAGATCACGGCATCTGGCGCGGGAGGATAGGCCCAAACCGCCGAGTGAGACAGCAACAGCGCCAGCAGAGCCGTCATTATTCCGCTGCATAGGTGTCTGGTTTTCATGACATACAGATGATTTAATTGCCGGTGTACGAATAGGTGATGAAATACAAATGCACGTCTTTGACCGTGTTGATAAAGCGGGCCAATCCCTGATTGGGGTCGTTGAGCAAGTTACCGCCTGGAATGATGAGTTTCCATCGGCTGTTCCACACCGAACGTCCGATCAACCGCTGGTTGGTATATTGAGACGGTTGCAACGAACCGGTAGCGCCATAAATGCTCGTCGTGAAGGCGGCGGTGGTCGAAACCGGCCGGAACGCTTCTTGTTTGCGCACGGCAAAGAGCGGTTCCGAAAGCGAGTCCGCAGACGTGTAGAAAGGCGTCGAGGAGAAATCCGACGCGCCGATGTTGAACGGCAGCGGGATAGCCACATCGTCCACGTTCCAAGTGCGAATTGTGCTGGTATCGCCAAGCGGCGGACTGCGCATGGAATCCGCGCCGCACGGTATCAAGTAAACATAAGGCGTGGCGGCCAGCGCGTTGGGATCGGTCGTGTTCCCCGCGCTGTTGGTGCCGTTGACGGGATTGTCCATTCCCACATAGCCATCGAAACAGACGCCGACGGCGAAGATCTTCGTGGCAAAGGAACTGGTGCTGTAGCTATGGTCTCCCGTCCCGAGGATCTGACCGAAGAGGTTTTGGCCTGCGGTCACGGTTGTGCTAAAGGTCAATTCAATGCCCGGCACGGCTCGTCCGCTGCCATCGTCAATTTGCAGACAATTATTTTCCACGTCCGAATCGGCCCTCAGATCGGGCAAGACGCTTTGGTTAAGCAGTTGCTGCCATTGCGCGTCACCAGGGGCGCCGGGAAGAATCCGGTAGTTCTCGGAACGCAGGGAGGCAATGGTGCCGTAGCCGTCGGGGTTATTAAAGCCCAGCCGCCCTTTCAGCACCTGCCAATCGGCATTCATTTCCGACAATGCGTTGGCCAGGCCGGGGTCGCCAGTGTCGGTGCCGGAGATTTGCGGCTGGCCGTTTTGAATGACGCCCAGCGCGCTGGAACTGACGATTTGATTGAGGAACGATTGCCCGGCGGGAGTGTTCAGCAACCCGGTTTCGTAATCATAGGCATTGGCCGCCATGTAGGCGTATTGGGCGGCCAAATTGAAGAGGGTGGTATATCGTTCCAAGTCTTCGTTCTGGAAGAGAAGAAAGGCGGCATCGGCCACCGTGTAACCCTGAACTTGGGCGGCCGTGTGCTGTCGGGAAGTTTTGCGCTCGGATTGGATGCGCGCGCCTTGTGCCACCAAGGTCTGATAATTGGCCTGGGCGCCAACGACTGCCTGCTGGGCCTGATCAATGTTCGTAAAACTCAGTTGCACGGCCTGCAACTGCTGCCCAAGACTCAGCACCGAACTCTCAAGGTTCGCCGTGAAATTGTTGCTGGCGGCCTGGTTATTGTTAGCTTGAATGTCATTATTATAGACGGCCAATGTGGTGCCGACCGCAATTTCATCCAGTACATAGGCGCCCGACGCCAACGCACTGGCGGTGCTAATGGATATGTCTAATGGCAATTGCAGGATCTTCGCGAAGTCCCCGCCATCAGCCAAGCCGGCGATCACAGTGTTTGGTGTTGTGGCGGTTGCTATTTGCAGAGCATTCTGAAAACGCTGGCTTAGAAAATCATGCACGCCTGATGTCACCTGTAGAGTCGCGTTCGCGATCGCAATCGCAGATTGGTCTGATTGATTATTGGCATCCAGGGTGGCATTGGAGGTGCTGAAGGCAACCTGCGCGTTGAAAGCGGCCACGGCTTTGTCGAATGCTTGCATGGCGGACTGAGCGTTCAAACACGCTTGCCGATACTTATCCGTCGCGGTATTAAGCGCCATCGCGGCGTTTTGGATGCTCCCGATGGAGCTGCGGGTCTCCGTCCAACCAGACGGTTTGGTAAACCCGTCCGGGCCGACGTTGAATGTGACGAGGAGATCCGTATTGGTATAGAAACCAAAGCTTGTGTACATGCTCGACGGCCAGTCAATCGGCAACTGTTGGATGTCAATCGTAAAGTTCGTGCTGCTCGTCGGATCGGGCAGGATGCCGCCGAACGTGTTGGTGGCCGCATTGTCCACGTACATGTAATGAATCAGATCGGGCCCATTGTAACCATCAGGATAGGTTCCGCCAGGGCCAATGTCCTCAGGATAAGGGGTGCCGTAAAGCTCGATTAACTGATCGTTGTAGGCCAATTCCTGGGCTGCAACAGACGCTTGAATATCAGAAAGCGAATTCTGCTGCTGGCGCAGTTCCTGGGTGACATTCTGGGCGGCGTCAAATGCCACCACGGCATTATTGAGGGCCTGCACCGCGCGCGCGTAAATCTGTTCAAAGTGAGTTTGCGGCTCGGCGCCGGTCACTTGGGCCGGATTAATGTCAAATGGAATGGCGTTTTGAGACAGGCCCATCGGGGTGAAGCCCGCATTGGCGTTGTCCATGTCGGCCTCCAAGGCGGCGGCCGTCGCCGGCAGTTCCGATAATTCCGGCACCGTCTGGCGATCCACCACTTGCACGCCCTGGTCGTTCGGGTTGGCATCGGTGTAGGGGAGAAGCGAGTTGCCGACGACCCAATTCAAATAAGTCCCCTGTCCCACCCGCGCGGCCCAATGGTCCAATCCCCAATAGCGCGTCACATGTTGTGTCTTGCCGTTGTTGTCAATATAAGGATATTGGCCGACGTACTTGCTTGAGAAAGAATTCCAGCCGGCGGCTGTCCCCGGGGCATAATTCTCGCGCCATGTCAGACCAAATATTTGCTCGCCTGTGCGCGCCAAAGCGCCGGCGGCCGCCGCAAATTTTGTTTCATTCTCATAATTCACTGTCACCGCCGCGCCCAAGACCAGCACCGTTTGAGCCTGCGGCACCCAATCAAAATTCGGGTTCATCAGCAGCTTGTAGTAATTCATCATGGCCGTGAGATAGTGGCCATAGGCATCGCCATGACCTTGCGGGAACATGATTTGCGCGTCGGCGGCGTTGACGACGCCATCGCTGTTCTGGTCGGTAATGTTGTAATTTAGCGCGTAGATGACCTGGCCGGCGTCGAGTCCATAGGTATAGTTCCAGTAGAGGCGATTATAGACCGGCGGCAGGTCCACTCCTGGCGACAAGCTGTCATCGCGTCCACGCAGCAGCGTGAGATTCTGGTCCAGAAGCGTGGGCACCTCACCCTCGAAACAAAACGAGGCGGTCGCCACCGCGCCGTAAGTCTGGTCACCGGTGCCAAAGCCGATGGTCGGATTGAGAGAGTTGGCCCAGGCCGCATTGCCGAGCGTCATATAAAGATCGTTCAGATAACCGGCGGCAGTGAGCAGCGCCTGGTTGGCCGGGCCGTAGTTGATGCCGGCGTTGATGCTCAAGGACTCGCCTGTGTCAAGCACTGTTTCGTAGAGCTGAATCAAGCCGCTGTTGGTCAGCGAAGATGAGTTCAGAGGCACGTTGCCGTTCCAGCGCGGGCCGGCCAATTGAATAAGGTTGGCGGTGGTGCTGGCAGGGTTGTTGTAAAGGTTCTGTGTTTGCCCGGCGATGGGATCAATCGCCTGCGTTACGCGCGAGATCCAGCCCTCGGCGAGGATGGGGTTGGCCCACGGCGACCAATTGGTGGAAACCACCCCGCTATTGGTCTGGAGATAGCCATAGCGCAGGGAAATGTAATTATCGGAAATACCCTGGATACCCGAGGCGCCAAAATCGAGGACCGGCCCCGGATTGGCTTGCGGCAAGGTCGTCCAGCTAGGTTCCGAGCCGAGCGGCGGGGGTTGGCCATTGACCGGTGGCTCGATGCGCCAGTCATACATATACTGGCTTGTGCGTCCCGCCAGATCGGCCGTATGCTGGAAGGTGATGATCTGGCTGAAGGGGTTGGCATTGGCGCCATTGGCAAGCACCAATGCACCGGGAAAGAGCGGCAAAGCGACCCGCGTCACATAGACACTGACAGGATCGCCGGCATAGTGGGGGTTAAGGCCATTGGCCACGACGTAGGTGACGTAGCCCAAGCCAGGTCCCGCCGCGCTCATGGCGTAGGAATCCACGGCGGTGTCCGAGTTGGTCACTTCCACGAGAGCGCCAGCCAAACGGGTCACGGTTTCGTTTGGATTAATGGCATAAGCGCCATTGGTGTTGATGTGAAAGGTATATTCGGGAGTGGACAGGCCGGTGACGGCTTGGACCCATGTACCGTAGGCCGAATCATTACTCGAACAAAGGTTCTCGACCGCAGCCAGATCATCGCCGCGCAGGACGTTGAGCATCACATAATCGCCATTGACGGGATCGGAGATGAATTGGCCCTTGAAATTCAGCGTCACCGTGTTGGGATCATACCAGACCCGGGTGATCAAATTTGGCGGCAAAGTGGGAAAGTAGAGAAAGCCGTTGTTGGGGTCGTACTGCACGCTCGTCGGCAGGCCGTTGATGGCGGCCAGGCTGGATGACTTCTGCACCGTCGGATCAAAGAGGACCGCGGTGGCCGGAGCGTTGGCCAAAGGCCCGCCATTGGTGGCAATGGATTGTTGATAGAGCACCCGAACGCTATCCTGGCCGCGCACCGCCGCCAATCCATTCACTGGGGTGGTGAGTGTTTGGCCCAGAGACATCGCCGGCAAGGGCTGCCCGTCCTGCAGCTCGGGCCAAACCGGGCGATAAACAATATCCAGGCTCGGCGTATTGGATGAAGAAGGCGAGCCAACGAACACGCTATTGGAATAGGGCCGCAAATAAGGAACGATGGAGCCAATCGCAGGCCAGTTGCTGGCATTTCCCAGGCTTGGCCACGCGAAACCCGGCAGGGTTTTGTAATAATACCGCATCGTGAAACTGTTGCTCGGCCCCGCTGGCAGGGCGAGCGACGGCGGACGGTTGGAATATGTATCCACCTGGCCGGAGTATTGATTGGTGCTGTTGAGCACCAGCGGCCCAAGGGCAGAGGCCGAGCCTGAATTAACCACGTTAATCATCAGCGGCAGGGTCACCCGGCTCTGGTCGGCGGTGTCCGTCACAGTAATAGTGACAGGATACGATCCGGCAGCGGTAGGGGTTCCGGTGATGCTTAAGCCGTTGGTGTCGCTTTCCTGGTAGTCAAGGCCCGGCGGCAGATCGCTCATTCCCACAGTCAGCGAATCGAGAAGGCGGGAGACGTGGATGAAATAATTGAAATTTGAAACGCCGACGATGGCGGTCGCATTCGGTAAAGCGCTGAACGTGTTATCGGAAGGATTGTAGCTTCCGGCCTGGAGCGGCGGCAGGCCGGCATTGAGGCCGCGATAGACCCAGAAGTTATTTTTGCGGTCTTGAAACGTGAACGCGGCATAAAGAGAGTAAGGCCCCTTGGTGTCGGAGCTGGGATTCCAACCAACAGGCAAGTCACCGGATGTGGCAGGCGGCTCGGAGTCGTAATTGGTGCCGTTGGCAATCGGCGGCGCCAGCAACGGCAGAGGCATGGGGGCTTGCAACTGGATGCCGGCGGTGACGATGTAATCAAAATAGATGCCCGCCGCCGGGTCTTCGCGCTCCACTTGAAAGACGCTCATCGCGGGGCGGCCGTTACTTCCGGTATAGGCCAGCAACACAAAGGGCGCAGATGAATAACCTCGAAAGGGGAGATTGTTATTGGTGGCATTGGTCACGTTCAAGTCGTCCCGCAGCGCATACGCCTGACCGCCGAGCATAAGAGCGTGCTCCTCGTTGGGATTATACCCCGGCTGCGTCGGATCGTTCTGAACATAAATGCTGCCAACCGCGTGGAGGCTGTCCAAGGGGCCGCTGCCCGCGTTGCCAGCCAGGACAATGGTGGGCGCCGCAGTGGGCCATTGAAGGGTGTAGTCTCCGACGACCGACGGCCAATAAACCGTATGAAAGCCCGCGTCATTATCGGCGTTATTGGGCCGGAACCACCAAACTTCCAACTGGTTTTGCCCGGGAATGGCGTTGACAGGAATGATGGCGCCCTTATTGGCGGCAGTAAACCCATTGGCGAACGGATCGAAGTAGGCGGCCGCATCATAGGAGTTGCCAATGTTCGTATTCACGAACGTCACATTGATATTGGTATTGATGTAACCCGCCCAGTAATCACCGGTGACTCCATTTGTAAATTCACCCGGCGGAGCGCTTATTTGATCGCCCACGTTGACCGTCGCAGTATAGACATACGGCGGATTGTAGGCGCTGGCGTAATTGGTCAGGGTCGAGTTAGTGACGTTCCACGCGCTCAAATTCGTCACCACGGAACGGTTGAAAATGACATTGTTCTGAAGTCCTTGGGAGAGGTACGAAAACACGCGCTCAAAACGAACCTGGCCATTGGCATTAAAGCGCAGCAAGGTGCGTTGGGCGGGGTAGCTCGCATTCAGCCAGGTGTAGAACGCCGCATTACCGGTCAAAAATGCGCGCGGTCGGTCCAGCGGATCCTGGTAGTCAATGCTGGGATCTTCCCCTTGGTCCAATTGGATGGCTGTGAGCGCGGCCTGCGCCTGGCTGGCGGCCACTGGGCGCAAGTAGAAGCTGTATTGCGATGGATTGCTCGGCCAAGGTAAAACGCAATCATTGAAAGCATACGGCCATTGCAGCCCGGCCACCCCGGTGTTCAACCAATAAATCTGCAAATCTGTCAGATTTACAGTGGCCTGATCGGCCCAGTAATTGACACCGTCGAAATAATAGAATTGCTGGCCCAGGGTATTGATGGGCGATGGCGTCAGGTTGGCGCCCTGGCCCGGGTCCTGGTACGGCGTCAGAAGGTCACCAAGATAATTGGTGACTATGGCGGGTATCGGCGCCATCTGGACATCGACAATTTCATACCCGAGGAACTGGTTGTTGCCGCTGGCGGTCGCCTGACCGACTAACTCGACGAAGGCCCGCCCCGTTTTATTGAAGGCACGGATGACCCCGTGCTCCGAGTCATACCAGAGCGTTTGCAAGTTGGTCACCCCGGGAATAGTCGAGGAATAAGGCGCGCTGACCGAGGCCGGGATTTGCGTGTTGTAAATGACGTTCAACTCGGTGATTTGCCCGGTGGGAACCACGACCGGATGTCCCGTGTTGGCAAAAATATCTTCTGTCCAATAAATGGTTTGAGGCGCTTTGACCGGGCTTGCCGAAACCAGATAGTTCTGGGTGTAAAGCAGGGACACCGAACTATCGCTGTTGGTTACATAGCTCGGAATGCCGGCGCCCAGTTGATTCGTGTAGGCGGGCTTGTTGGTGGTGTAACGGGCAAGCGTAACCCAGGTAACGCTAATGGGGCCGGGCTGGGTGGCGAAGACGGCCCCCGCATTTGAACTATAATAGAAATAAGCACTCGAACTGCCATTGGTGTAATTGAAATAGGGCGCGGGTTGAGGCAGCCAATAGGCCGTGCCGTTGGTCAAGGGCGTGCCGTTGACATCGGTGGACGGCACTAGAATCGCGCTGCCAAAAAAATAATTAATCGCCTGGGCGACATACGGCGCCCCGACCTGCGCCCGGCGCAGGATGAATTGCACTCCGGTCGAGTCCGATCCCATGGGTAACTGCATGCTTTGCGCCACTGCCACAGAAAAACTGTTTGTCCCTTGCAGGTAAGGATTGTTGGTTTGCAGAATCAGATTATTGGTCGTCGCCGTCACACCGCCGAACGAAACCAATCCCGCAAATTGCTTGGCGGTCAGATTGGCCGCGCCGCCGGTCGAAGAATCCAAGGTCGGCGCCGCGCCGTCGGAACCAATGCCGGCATTGACCGAGGTCGAAATGGGTTGCCCGCGCTGCGATTGCAAGTTGATGGTCGTGGCGTTCTGGCTGAATTGAACGGCCGTAATCGGCTGGGCCAGCAACCGTCCCGCCCCACCCAGCAGGCCGAACAGGCACAACGCCATGTAAATCTTCTGTTTCATAACATTTCAATCAGACTGCGAAGGCATCCGGCCTATGGTTGATTTTTCGCAAGTTCTTGATGGTTCGTGCAGGGTTCCGATGAACGTTATTGATGGTGCGGGCTGGCATCCGCCGCCTCTGCGGCGCCCTCTCCGGCCAGTTTCGCAATCATTTTCTTCAGGTCGGCCACTTCTTCTTCCAGCGCCGTCACCCGGGCCGCCTTTTGCTCCAATTCCGCCAGATGCGCCTCGTGCGCTTCCAGGTTCTCAACTTTTTGGTTCAAACCCTGAATGGCAGCAAGGGCCACCCCGTTTTCGTCCACGGTCGTGATGTGCTTGTCATCGCTGCCATTGAGGCCAAAGGCCGCGTGAAAATCCTGCGCCACGGGGCCGATGTGCTTCTCGCCCGGCTGCGACGTGTAATACCAGCTTTCCACCGGCATGGAGACCACCTTTGCCAGCATTTCCGCCGGGCTGACGGGGGTAAAGCCGCCTTTGAGATTTCGATCTGAGGCATTGGCCCATGTGGCGCCATTGCACGTCGCGCTACCCACCTGAAGAAGAGTCGTCGGCGAGGTGTTATGGATTCCAACGTTGTTGTTGGCGGCGACACAGATGGCTGACGCGCCTGTGCCGCTTTGGATTAATAATTTTCCGTTTGCATTACGAAGAACCATGTCACGCGCGACTGCGTCTGAGCTGGCGTAGGCGCAACAAGGCCCCAGCATGCAGTAATAAAGACCGCCGTTATCACCAGAATAGCTGGGCGAGTCATACATAATCAGGGCGGCGCCGATTCCAGGCCCGAATGTGCTGTACATATTCATTGATCCGTAATAATTGAAGCCTCCCGCTGGGTAAAAGTCAGATCCGTAGGTTTGGGAGCTGGTGTTGGCAAAAGTATTAGCGCCCGAAAGGCTCGGAACGCCGCTGAAACCGCCGGCTGTCACCGTGCCGCTGACGGTTAAGTTCCCGCCAGCCGTCAGGGTCATCGGCGTGGTATAGGCGCCGACGTTGCCCTGCGTGGTATCTGATCGGAAGAAGAGGCTGCCGTTGCCCCAATCAATGGTGGAACTGGGTGAATTATAGATCAGATGCCCTCCATCCAACTGGATATTGCCATTCACGTCCAGTGCCGATCCCGGGGCGCTGGTATTGATGCCAACGGAGCCGCTGGTATGATAGACATTGGTACCCGAAGTCTGCCACACCCCCAGGTTGGTGGCTAAATTGGCGGCCGTGATGACGTTCGCGCCTGTCACATTGAGGGCATTCGCAGCCTGAAAGGCAAAGGGCGAAGAAACCAACTGCAAGCGGGGCAGGATGGTAATGTAGTTATTCACGCCAATTCCGAGGACGGTTATTTCGATGTAGCGCGACAACGCCCCGCTATTGGTAAATACGCTGGCTAGCAGCACATGCAACGTCGGTTCGACTGAGTAAGCCGTGCCCTGGCCCAGCAACACGCTGAAGTTGCCGTTGTCCACCGTCACCGTTTGCAACTCCGAAAAAAGTTCGTTGCCGCCGGTGCCGGCATCCCAAATGCGGAAGACGACGTCGTAAGCCTTCGGCCCTGTGTTAGTGCCGCCGAGGGCGTTGCCGTTGCCGTCGGTCAAATAGCCTTGGTAAGACATGTATTGCGAGGTCTGCTGACCGCGGCTAACCGCTGGCACGAGCGCAATGGCCAGCAGGACCAGCAACAGGCCATGTCGCATCGCATTGCTAAGGATCGTTTTCATATTATTTGGATTGGGTTCGGTATGGAGCATTCGGATCACTGGGTAGTCAGGGTTGAAATGGTGCTGATACGCTGAAGGGAAAACGAGCCTGCCGTCTGGTAGGTTTTCGTATATCCAGCGAGGCCGTGGAGTGAAATGGTTTCATTATAAACCCCCGATAGAGCGCTGTTGGCGCTGGTCAGGCTTATAAAATCATTCGTGTTGGCAAACAATGAAAGGGTAATCGCGCGGTCAATCTGGTACGATTCACTGCCGATGGGCAATTCGCGGGGCGTCAATTCCGTATCAAGGTTGTTGTGGTCAGGATGATAGGTGTGGAGAAACGGATTGGACGCCTGGTCGTCATATTGCTCCGTAACGGTCGTGGTATAAGTGCCGCCCTGCGCCAAGGGTCCGCCCGCGAATGTCCAAGGAACGTTCGTGGACGCCCACGGCAGGTGCGTGGCGGTGATGCGCCGGGCAACATTCAGATGCGATGCATCCAAGACGCTTTCGGTGGTGGCCACGACAATATTGGTGTTCTGGCGCAGACCGTAATAAACGCGTTGCAGCAGCGAGCAGGTGCCATTGGAACCATTGAATACAATCAGGCGCAAAGGATAGGGAGCAACGACGGAATCAAGACTGGTATTATGGGCCGAAATCACATAATTGCTGACCGACGACACCAGCGTATTGGTGGCGGCCACCACCAGCGCATTGGTGGTGAAAACAAGGGAAATATTCGTGGAACCTGCCACGGTCGGAGTGGGCGGCGCCGTGGAAGTCGAGGCGAAAATCACATTGGTTGCGATGCCCGTAAGATTAGTGGCATTGTTTGTGATCGTGTAAATCCTGTTGATGACCAGGGAGTTCGTTATATAGGAGAGAAAAATCGAGTTTGTCACAGAATAAGCATTCGTCAACACGCTGACGGCCACCAAATTCGGCGGGTTGGTAAAGACATACAAGTACGGGGCCGGAAACGAGTTGGTCGTCAGCACCCCAAAAACAATATTCGTCGTGGCGGAATAATTGGTGACAGTGGGCGCATTGGTCGTGATCGAGACGTCGGTGGTCAGGTTGGTCGCCAGCCCATTATAGGCCGGATTGGTCGTGACCAGAAAATTGGTCACGGAATAAGTGGAGGCAACGGTCACGTTCGTGACCGGCGCCGAAAAAATCGCATTCGTAATGATCTGCGTCTGAACTGTGTAGTTGAAATACAGCAAATTAGTCGCCGCCACCGGAGTTCCGTCTGCCGGAACCAGCGCGATTTGGTTGGTGACAATGACCTCATTGGTGGTCGGAGTGGCCACATCCACGAATTCGTTGGTGGTGCTGGTCGTCTCCCAGACCAGCAGTTCCCCATTGTTCGTAAAATAGTAGCCGGTCACCGTGGTGGTGATATCAATGTTGGTCGTATAGCCCAAATCCACTACCAGGTTGGTAGTGATGTCAAAACCGTTGCTGGTGATCGAGATTCCATTACTCAAATACGCGTCAATAAATTGATTCGTCACGGTGTAAAATCCCGTTAACACATTGGAAGTGATCCCGTCGGCGATGAACAAATTGGTCGTCATGCCCAACGTCGCGGCGCTGTTGGTCGTCAACGCGACCACTTGGTTTGTCACGACGGTCGAGACATACGAACCACTGCTATTGGTCGCGTAGGTCTTCAAGTCATAGCTCACCTGGCTGACGTTGGCTTTTCCAACCCACAAACCGGTGTTGTCAGAAACGGTGGCCGATACCGGCACGTTTAGCTGCGAGAATCCCAGCGAATCGGTGAATTGCAGGATGCCGGCATACAACGTCCCGTTGGCGCCCGACATGGCAAAACGATTCACGCCTAAAACCACCGCGAGATCGGAACCGGGCTGGCCATAGGGCGGAAGAGTCCAGCTTGTCGGCGAACCATTTATCGGGGTGTAGGCATAGGTCAAGTTGGAAGGGTTCTGAGCGCCCTCCAGCATCAAGGGCGGCGCGCTCACAATGGACGTCTGTCCATAAGGCGGCGTTTCTGATGGCACGACCGACAGGGAAACGGTCAGCGCGTTCGGCGTAATGTTGACCAGGTGAAAAGTGGTCTGGCCGCCCGTCGAGCCATACATAACACCGGCTGGATTGGCCAGGTTCAGTTGGAACGGGCCGAAATAGACGTTATTTACATTCGACGCGCCAACCCAATATCCCTGGCCACGATTGACGGGAGTGGAATTGAATAAAATCACCGGGGCCGGATTCAGGCTGGGCTGTTGAGTGGAAAATGGGCCGCCCGGATACTGAAAGACCTGCACAATACTGGCTATGGCCGGGTCCTGGGCAAAATAGTTGCCAAAATTGGGAGGATTGGCTGGCGGCGTGGAAAAGCCAACGAGGTTCAGGCCCGTTAAGTCCCAAGCATAGTGCGGCGGGACCGGTTGTCCTTGAATATTCCAGGAATAGTTCCCAATACCGCTCGAGTGAATTAAGTAAGCCGAATTGCCGACCAACCCCGCCAGCGAGTTTTGGCCGTTGGTCATACTCCACGAAACCCAGCGACCGCCCGCGCCTAATGGAGACTGCGGAGTGCTAATATAC
>DASRLE010000351.1:0-5197 GCA_035648615.1 Saccharimonadales bacterium (SeqCode)
TTCAGGCAGCCTTCCGGTTCGGCCACCATGACCCACCAAAGGCGGACAATTTCCTCGGTGCGGACGCCGGAGAAGGCTTTGATTTCCAGCGTCGGGCGGAGGAGCGGCTCGTCCTCCGCTGCCAGAATCTTGCGCATTTCCCCCGGTGAATAAATGTCGTAGGGCTGGAGCAAATTCAGACGGCTGGCTCGGCGGGGGGAGGCTTTTTTCGCCCCGCTTTTCGCATGAGGAAATACAAGGTGGGCGTTGCCACCAGCGAAAGCAGAACCGAAATGCACAGGGCGCCGATCATCGCGATCGCCAAGGGTCTCAAAATGTCGGCCCCGCTGCCAATACCCAAAGCCAGGGGCAACATTCCGAGTGCGGCTGCCAGCGAGGTCATTAATACGGGCCGCAACCGCCGGTCCCCCGAACGCACGAGTGCGTCTTCAAGGCTCAACCCCTCGGACAGCCAATGGCCCACTTGGTCCAGCATGAGGATGCCATTCTTGGCGACGACGCCAACCCCGATGATCGCGCCCAGAAAGGAAACGATGTTAAGCGTGGTTCCCGTCAGCCACAAGGCGGTAACCGTTCCGAACAGTCCCAGCAATGCTCCGAACACAATCGCAATCGGTTCATAAAACGAACCGAATTCGATCACAAGCACCGTGAAGACCAGGAGGAGCGCCATCAGCAAGACAAAGAGCAGATTTCGAAATGATTCTTGTTGCTGCTGATACAGGCCGCCGTATTGGATCGTTCCCGGCGGCAGCGATTTGTCTCCGGCAAGTTTGGCCTGAATCTCCTTCATGGCGCTGCCCAAATCCCTGCCTTCCAAGCGCCCGGTCACGACCACATCCTGCCGCAGATCTTCGCGGTCCAATTCCACCTGGCTTGGCTCCAGCTTAACATCAGCCACTTGGCTGAGCTTGACCAGGCCGCCGGCCGGCGCGCGCAGCGGCAACTCCCGCAAGGCTGCTGTGGAGTTGAAAGCTTTGGGATCTTCCATCACGCGAATATCCACCATGCGGTCGCCTTCGAGAACGTGGGAGGAGGTCTGGCCGAGCATCGCCGTATGCGCGGCATCGCCGATGTCTGCGGTGGAGAAGCCAAATCGTTCGGCATCAGCCGGGCGCACCCGCACAATGACTGACGGTCCGGTTTCCGTCAGCCCGTTGAAAGTGTCCACCACTCCCGGCACGGATTTGATTTCGTTTTCGAGGCGGGGCGCGGTTTTTTTCAGCCAGTCCAGGTCGGGCGAGAAAATCTTGATGCCAATGGGATCAGGCTCCATTTGCAGGTCGCCGATGAGATCGGTCAGGATGCCGGGAAAATCCCAGCGCACCATGGGAAACTTTTGGTTGAACTCATGACGGAACCTGGCAATGACTTCGTCGGTGGAATGTTTTCGGTCCGGTTTGAGTTTGACCAGAAAATCGCCGCTGTAGGGTTCGGTGATGAACAACCCCAGTTGCGTGCCAAGCCGGCGGGAATAGCCTTCGACGTCCGCATCGGCGCGGATGATGGCCTCGGCCTGGTCGAGGATGCGGGAAGTTTCCGTCAGACTGGTGCCGGGGGGCGCATTGTAATCAATGACGAATCCGCCCTCGTCAAAATTGGGCAGAAAATCGGTTTTTAGGTTTCGATAAATGACCACGCCGAGAATCGCGATGAGCACGCAGGCTGCGAGCGTCAGCCATTCGTGCCGCAAGGCCCGCCGGACCGACCATTCGTAAACTCGAAGGACTCGAGGGAACAGAAAGCCGTTTGCTTTCTTGGGGCCGTTTGTTTTTTTTGGCTCCCGGATAAACCAGCCCGCCAGCGAAGGCGTGAGCGTGACCGCCAGCGCCAGCGACGTGATGAGCGAAACCACCATGGTTAAGGCGAGAGCGCGAAAAAACACCCCCGTGACGCCGGTCAGGAAGGCCAGCGGAATGAACACCACCACCGGAGTCAGTGTCGAGGCGATGAGCGGATGCAATATCTCGCCAACACCTTCGTGGATGCCGTCCAATCGCAAGCGACCGGCGGTTATTTTTGAATGGATGGCTTCCACGACCACGATGGCGTCATCGATAATCAAGCCGATGGCGGCCGCAATGCCGCCCAGCGTCATCATGTTGAAACTCATGTTCAACAACCGCAGGGACACCGAAGTAATCAGAACCGTGATCGGAATAGTGAGGATGGCGGTGAAAACACTCCCCCAGTTCTTAAGGAAGAAATAAAGAATCAGCAAAGATAAAATCAGCCCGAACACAATCGCGTCCCGGACGCTTCCCACCGATTCGCGGACAAATTGCGACTGGTTGTAAAAAAAGCCCAGTTGCAGGTCCGGCGGCAGGACCCGGCGCAAATCCTTCAACTGCGCCTGCAACGCATTGGCGATGTCGAGGGTGCTCCCCTGAGGCTGGCTCTCGATATTTAACAGAACCGCGTTGCGCCCCTGCGCCGTCACCACTGTAAAAACCGGTTTGGGGCCTCGTTCCACCGTCGCCACATCCTTAATTAGCACGGGGTGACCTCTCCTTGCGGTAATCACCACATCCTCAATCTCCGGAATTGAATGCACACGCCCATCCACGGTGGCGAGGTAAAGATGATAATCCTCCTCCAACATGCCGGCGGGGGCCACGAGATTGTTTTTGGCCAGCGCATCCGTGACATCCGCGAGGCTCAACCGGGCCGCGTCCAGCTTCACCGGATTGACGATCACATGATATTCCGGCTCCTGGCCGCCGACGAGTTCCACCCGGGCCACACCCGGAATTTGCAGGAAACGCGGCTTCAAATCATATTCCGCCGTATTCCAAAGGGACATCAGATCGCGCGTCGGACTGGTCAGGCTGATGCCGATAATTGGAAAAGCCGAGAACGTAACGCGTGAAACGGTGGTGACGGCGCTCGCCGGAAGATCGCTCCGGATTTCGGAAAGCCTGCCAAGGGCGTACAGCTCGGATTGAACCATGTCCACATGCCAGTTAAAAAACACATTAATCTGCGCCGAACCGCGAGTGGTGGCCGAACGAATGGTAATCGTGCCGGGGATGTCTTTCATTGCTTCCTCGATTGGCCGGGTGACGCCAGCCATCATTTCATCCGCGGGCATGATGCCATTATTCACCAGGATGACGATGCGGGGGAAGTTGGTCTGCGGAAATACGGACGAAGGAGTGTTCCACGCCGCGTACATGCCAACCAGACAGAGCACAGCCGCCACGAACGAAATGGCCAGCGCGTTTTCTGTCGCAAACCGGCCCAAACGTGTGCTGCGTTCGGAATTCATGGTGGCGCCGCCGAGTTGGTCTGCGATGCGTCCGTTTTGGCGGGGTTTGCCACGGCGATTTTGGTTTTATCGGGCAAGCCGTACGCTCCCACGGTTACGACCGGGTCGCCTGCTTTCAGTCCAGTGTTCTCCACTTCCACCCAGCCGTTTTCCCGATAGCCCGTTTTTACGGTTGATTGAGTGGCTTCATCTCCGTTAACCACCGCGATGACGCTGTGGCCATCGATGTCCGTCACGACACTTTCGGCCGGCGCGACGAGGCAGTTCGTGTGCGTTCCAGTTACGACGCGCGCCTGGACAAATTGACCGGGACGCAGCGATGCGTCCGCGGGCAATTGCGAGCGGGCCAAGACTGTCCCTTCGTTGGTGTCCACGGTCGGACGGATGTATGACAATGTGCCTAGCACTTGCGGATCGGTTAAAGTTTGCACTTCCTCGCCCCGCTCCAATTCGCCGGCTTCCGACGCTGGTATTCCAAAGCGCAGAGTCAACCGCGTCAAATCAACCACCTCGGCCAGGACCGTGGTGGCGTCCACCGCCGCGCCGGGGGTGACATTGACCTGCGTGACGGTGCCCGATAAGGGCGCATTCACGCGCAGCACGGCCAGTTGCGCTTCGGCGTTCTGCAAGTTGCGGAGCGAGGTGTCGTGCTCCGAGTAAAGCTTCCGCTGCCGCGCCAATTCTTCCTCCGCGTAATTCAACGTCGCGCCCGAGGAATTCAATTCGACGAGTACGTCGCCTTTTTCAACATGTTGTCCTTCGACGACGTTGAGCCGCGCCACCACGCCGGCGACGGTCGGCGCAAGATGCGCTGCGGCTGCCGGCTCGCTGCCGGAGGCGGGCGCCGGCTCCACCATGGCGTAAGCTGTGACATAGTGGCGCAGGGTCATGCGTTTGAGAGCGCCGACCTGCACGGTGACCACGGTGGATTCCGTCGTCTTTGCCTCATCAGGAGCGGAATCACGCCCGTGGCGCCATTTGAAAAACGCGAAGGCGCCCGCCCCCACGCAGGCAATGACAATCAGTCCAATGATAATGTTTCTGGTTTTCACCTATCGAATGGGGTTTTTCTCCGCCGCGCGAAGCAGGCCGGGCGGCAAGGTCAACGGGGACTGCACGGCATCCTCCAATTGACCGAGAGCGCGCTGGGTTTTGATCAGCGCCGCAAGCTGGCTTTGGGAACTGACTCCAAATTCGACTTGAGCATTGGCCACGGTCAGCGGCTCGGCCTCCCCTGCCTGCTCCAGCTCTTGGACGGAGTTCAATCGCCGCCGCAAATTCTCGCGCAGGGTTCTTGCCGTTGACCATAGCTGCATTGCCGCGTCATAGGCGGCCATTGCGCTGTTAATCCCGGCAATCGCGTTGGCTTGCACGGTCCGGAAATGAGCGGCGGCTTGCGCCCGCCTGGCCTTCGCCTCGGCCACAGCTCCCTGGTTATGGTTCATGATGGGCAGAGTCAACGTCAGGCCAAGATTCCATTCGTTGTCTCCAGCGCTGCCGGCGTTCCATGCGTAGCCCGGTCCCAGATGCAGGTCCGGATACTGTTTGGCAATTTCAAGCTGGAGGGCTGATTGACTGGCCGCGTAATCGGCCAGCGCGCCTCGCACATCCGCGCGGTTCAAAAGCGCCCGCCGCCGAGCCTCCGGCCGCGTCAGCTCGGTGGAAAACTGGTCAAAGACCGCGAAGGAGAATTTAGCGCCGTCCAGCGCATCCAGCGGCAGGCCGAGTGTGGCGGCCATTTGCGCGAGCGCCTCTCCGCGCAGCCCCACCGCCTCCTGCCATGCCAACCTCGTACTGTCTGCCGTCACGCGAGCCTGCGTCAATTCGTAACCGGATACGGCGCCAGCCTCAAACTGGTCTTTTAGCAGCCGGACGACGTTGCTTTGCGCCGCGAGCTGACGGCTGAGGAACGATTCGTTTTCGCCGGCG
>DASRLE010000352.1:0-14087 GCA_035648615.1 Saccharimonadales bacterium (SeqCode)
GTGTTGCAGGGCTTCGTCATAACGCTTTTGATCAAGCAGAATGCCCCCGAGATTGTTGTGGGCGTCGGCGTAATTCGGCTCCTCCTCGAGAGCGGCCACATAATTGGAGACAGCCAGATCGGTTTTGTTCTCACGCGAATAGTAATTGGCCAGATTGTAGTGGGCCATGTAGTTGTTGGGCGTCGCCGTAATCATTCGGGTGAAGAGCGTTTCGCTATTCCGCCAATAAGTGACTTGGCGCGCGGTCAGCGCCATGCAAGCGGTCAATAAGATGATTGCCACGGCGCGCGGCGCATAGTCGGACAAACGCCAAAGTCGGCACCATTCAGCCGCGCCCCACACGCCCATGATGAAAATTCCAATCAACGGCACGTAAGTGAAACGGTCGGCCATCGATTGCATCCCAACCTGCACCACGCCAATGACCGGAACGAGTGTTCCCAGATACCAAAACCAACCCACCGCCAGATAAGGACGCCGGCGGCGTTCCCGCATCACGATAATTGACACGGCGATGAGAAACAGCGCGGCCGTGCCCACTTGCCATAGGGGCCACGCACCGGATCGCAAATAAAGAGCGGCCAGGTTGTGCGGCCAAAACATTTTGCCGAGGTAACGCACATAGGACATCAGGGCGTTTTCCAATCGCGACCTAAGAGGCAGATGGAGCGAAGTCAGCATCGCGCCACCCTGTTTCTGAATGCAAAAGGTGATGACACAGAGGGTGGCGCTCATGAGGAAAAATGGAATTTTTTCCCAAATCAACCGCGCATTCGCTTTTCCTTTTTCCATTCGGCCCAGCGGCCAATAATCCAGGAGCAGCAGGAACAAAGGAACCGTGACGAGCATCGGTTTTGACATCAATCCCAGCGCAAACAAAACGAGTGTCAATACATAAAACCCCTTGGACCCGGACTTCGCATACCGGACATAAGCCCAAGCAGTCAGAAACCAAAACATCGTGCTGAGCACGTCCTTGCGCTCGGCAATCCAGGCGACAGATTCCACATGCAGCGGATGAAGCGCAAAGAGCGCCGCCACGACCGCGCTTCGCCACTCCGCCCCCGTCATCCATTTGAGAAGATGAAACAAAAGCAGGACGTTGACGAGGTGCAAGAGCAGGTTCGTCAAATGATGCCAGCCGGCGTTCAGCCCGAATAATTGACAGTCGAGCATGTGGCTCAACATCGTGATCGGATGCCAGTTGCGGGCGACCTCGCTGTGCCAAACCCATTTGAAACCCTTGGCCGTCAAACCAGCCTGCACCTGCGGGTTGGCGGTGACAAAATCAGTATCGTCATAATTGACGAATTGATATTGGGTCACCGGCCAGTAAACCAGCAGTGTGCCGGCCACCAAAAAAAGAGAAATCCAAAGTGATCTGGCACGGGATGGCGGTCGCGCCGTCATTATCGGGATGTTGCGGCTGTGGAACTTCTGACGCAGCGAAAACCGGTGTGAGAAAGCGCGGTGTCGGGTGAGGATTTCATCCGAGCATCGGGGCGATAGCCACTGCAATACACATCGTTGCACAAGAACGAACCTCCGCGAAGCACTCGCTTGGCCAATCCTGGTTCGTCGGGGTCAAAGCTGTCCTTGGGTCCCGGCGGACTTTTGCCGGGGCTGTGTTCGTAGTAATCGGGCCGATACCAATCGGCGCACCATTCCCAAACATTTCCCGCCATGTCATAAAGTCCATAACCATTGGGCGGAAACGAGGCGACGGGGGAAGTTCCAGCAAATCCGTCGCTCTTCTTATTCTCCGTTGGAAACCGGCCTTGCCATATATTGGCCATCCATTTGCCATGCGGAACCATTTCCGCGCCCCAGACAAACGGTTGCCGGTCGAGACCGCCGCGCGCGGCGTATTCAAATTCCGCCTCGGTGGGCAGTCGCTTGCCCGCCCACTTCGCGTAGGCCGTTGCATCGTCCCAGCAAACCTGCACGACGGGGTGTTTTGCCAGGCCCTTCAAATCGGAGGACGGGCCTTGCGGATGACGCCAGTTCGCGCCAGGAATGTATTTCCACCAGGCGGCGGCGTTGTCGAGAGGAATTTCGGCCAGCGGCGAAAGCCCGGCGGCGGACCGTCCGTCGTTGACCTCTTTGAGCGAAGGCGGCGAAAAAACAACCGCCCCCGGCACCAGCATTTCACTGGGCACGGTGGTCGGAAAGTCCTTCGGGTCCGGTTTGCGTTCGGCCACCGTAATGTAACCGGTCGCTTTGACAAACCTCGCGAACTCTTCATTGCTGACCGGCGTTTTATCCATCCAGAATCCATCCAGCGTGACTTGATGGGCGGGTTGTTCGTCCGTCCGGCCATGGGTTGATCCCATCCAAAATGTGCCCGCCGGAATCCATGCCATTCCATTGGTAGTCGAATCATTGGCCGCAGCCGGCAAACTCAATCCGCCAAGAAGGGCGAACACCATGCCGAAAAACCAAAATATCCTGCGCTGCATAAAAGAAATCATCCGCATTGCGCGCGCTGACGCAAGGCATGATCGACCAGCACGAGCGCCGCCATCGCCTCGACCATCGGAACAGCGCGCGGCAGGACACAGGGATCGTGACGGCCACGGCCCTTGAGGGTGGTGTTTTGCAGGTTTACGTCCACCGTTTGCTGCTCATGCATGACGGTGGCAACCGGCTTGAACGCCACTCGAAAGCAAATGGTTTCGCCATTGGAAATGCCGCCTTGAATCCCGCCGGAGCGGTTGGTCAGGGTGCGCACTTTTCCGCCTTGGTTGCGAAACGCATCATTATGTTGCAGGCCAGTGAGCAATGTCCCCGCAAAACCCGAACCAATCTCGAACGCTTTGGAAGCGGGCAAGCTTAACATACCCTTCCCCAGATCAGCTTCCAACCGGTCAAAAACCGGCTCGCCCCAGCCCGCCGGCACACCCCGCGCGACACACTCGATGACCCCGCCGACGCTATCACCGGCCCGGCGCATTTTCTCAATCAGCCGGATCATTTTCGGTGCCGCAGTTTCGTCTGGACAGCGGACAATATTGGCTTCCACTTGTTTTTGTTTGACAGTCTCGGGATCGACTTGCGCCGCGATGCGCTGCACTTGTTTGACGTAACCGACGACCTCAACCTGGAACTGTTCGCGAAGAATCTTCCTGGCCACCGCCCCGGCGGCGACGCGGCCAATGGTTTCGCGGGCGCTGCTCCGTCCGCCCCCCTGCCAGTTGCGAATGCCAAACTTCGCCTGATAAGTGTAGTCGGCGTGGGAAGGGCGAAATTTGCTGGCCATTTCGTTATACGCCTCGGGACGGGCGTCTTCGTTCTTCACCCACATGGAGATGGGAGTGCCCAGGGTCTTGCCTTCGAAGGTCCCGGAAAGGATTTCGACTCGATCCGCCTCCTTGCGAGGAGTAACGATGGCGGACTGGCCCGGACGGCGGCGATCCAAATCCGGCTGAATATCGGCTTCGGTCAAAGACAGGCGGGGAGGGCATCCGTCAATCACCACGCCCACCCCGCCTCCGTGAGATTCCCCCCAGGTAGTGATGCGAAACAATTGGCCGAACGAATTTGCCATCTGGCGAATCTAGGGGGCGGCGGGTAAACTTCAAAGTCCAAAGTTTCGCCGCAGACCCCGTCTCGGGGGTCACGCGTGAAATTTGCAATTTTCTATCGACAGCGCTCGTTCTTTTTCTTATACCTAATAAGTTCCGCGCCGGTATTAAAAGAGCCACTTGGTTGTGTAGGCGCGGCAGACCCATTGAGCATGGTTCATGTCCCACAATTCAAATGAGGATTGCAAAAATTCAATTCATCTGGTGGACGGCGCTTTCCCTCGTCGTCAGCACCGCCCTTCACGCCAGCGACGCTGGCTTTACCTGGACCGGCGCAGTCTCGTCCGACTGGTTCACGGCGGGCAATTGGAGCCCCTCGGGAGTGCCGGGGGCGACTGACAGCGCCACGATAGGCCCCAGCACCCCGGCGTTGATTATCAGTAATCCCGTGGTATGCGCCAATGTGACTCTATCGGGAGGTTCCCTCAATGCGCTCAGTAATCTGACCACCTCGACCGCTTTCAAGTGGACAGGGGGCGCTCTGGCCGGGCAATTAACTATCGGGCCCGCCGCCACCATAACGTTTACCAATTCAACGCTTCATTTGTCCGCAGTCACGCTGGTCAACAACGGCACGGCCCTCGCCACCTCCGGCACTTTGCAGGGCGATAAATTAACCACCATCAGCAATAATGGCCTTTGGTTGGTCACAGCCCCCGCAAGCCAAACTGCTACGATTACGGCCAATTTCGACAATGCCGGTTCGGTGGTCGTTGGCAGCGGCACCCTGAATATCAATGGCGCGGGCACGTTTGCCGGAACCTTCTCCGCCACCAATGGAGCATCGCTTCTTTTCTCGCTCGGCGGTCTGCTCAACGGCACATTTTCGACCACCGCAGGCGCGAGTGTGGTTCTGTCCGGCGGTAATTTCACCAACGCCCAAGCCGTTTTCAATGGCCCAGGCAACAGTTATATGACCAATAGCGGGTCAGCGTTGTACGTGACGGACACCATCAGCCCCAATCTCCAACTTGCTGGCGGGCAACTTTATCTCGGGCCCTCGTTTCAAGGAGGCGCCATCACGAATTTAACCCTGTCAGGCACAGGGCTTTTCGGCACCAACACCGTTGCCGGCACGCTTAACTGGCTGGGTGGCAACATCAATGGCGCTCTTACCGTAGCCGGCACCGGTGTCATCAACATCAGCGGCGCGCAGAACGTCACTCTCTTTGCGGCCCTGACTAATGCCGGCCAAATCATCTGGAATGGCTCCAGCGTTTGGGTCCTCAACGATTCCGGCACGACCAATGGCGGCTGGATCAACAACCTGTCCACTGGGTTGATCGACGTTCAGTCCGATCAAGTCATGCAAGCGACCCATGGCACGGAATGGATCCTTAACTCCGGGATGCTCCGCAAATCCATGGGCGCGGGATCGACCGTTCTTTACCCGTTATTGACCAATGCCCTTTCCGGGATGGTCAGCGTTTTATCGGGCAAACTTCACCTTGCCAACGGCAACTTTGGCGGCTCGTTTACCGCTGGCAACGGCACGGGGCTTTATCTCGACAACGGGGGCCTGCTCAGCGGCTCATTCACCGCCGGCTATGGAGCATCCATTAATTTGACCAGCGGAGCCTTTCTGGCGGCCTCGTCCGTCCTGTTCAGTGGCCCGGGGGTTTCGCAGCAGCAAGGCGGGACGCTGACCCTTTTGAGTGATGTCATCCCGAACTTCCAGGAGGCCGGAGGGACCCTTATCCTGGCTCCGGGTTTTCAGAATGGTTCGATCAACCAATTGACCCTGACGAACGAAACTCTCATCGGAACCAATACAGTCACGGGAGTCCTTAACCTCAACGGAGGCAACTGCACCGTCAATGGCCCTCTGACCGTCACCTCCGGCGGCGTTCTTAATATGAATGGCGGCAACCTCCTTTCCTCGCTGACTATCATGGCGGGCGGCGTCGTCAATTGGAAGGGCGGAGTAGTGCAAGGCTCGACCACGATTGCCAGCAACGGCGTCCTGAATGCCATCGGCACATTCGACATGTATTCGTCCATGACCAACGCCGGCACCGTCAATTGGACGGGCGGTTACATGCAAATCCAATACAACCACGGCATTTACAACGAGGTCGGAGGGGTCTTCAACATCGAAACCACCGGAACCCTGGACAATTACAACGGGGCGGAATTTTTCAATAACGCGGGCTTGATCCAACAATTCGGATTTACCGGTTCAACCTATATCGAGCCGGTTTTGATCAATACGGGGACGGTTACATCGCAAAGTGGCATCCTGATCTTCGCCGGAGTGGGCAATGGCGTTGTCACCCAGCAACTGGGCGGATCGTTTCTCGCTAACGCTGGTTCCACAATCGAGTTTGAAGCGGGCGGAAGTTTGACCGGCGCCTATAACGCGGCCGCCGGAGGGCTTATCGAGCTTACCGAAGGAAATTTCACCTGCGGCCCATCCTTTGCCTTCGGCGGGGCTGGTTCCAATATCATGACCGGGGGAGAAATCACTCTGGTCAGCAATACGATTCCCAATTTGCAACTGCAAGGCGGAGACATCACTCTCAGCAGCGTCTTCCAAGGCGGGACGATTACCAATCTTACCCTCAACGGCGCGTATCTGATTGGATCAAATGTTTTGACAGGCACCTTGACTTTTCGCGGCCCCAATGGCGGCCTGACCACTCCAGGAGGATTGACCATCGCCCCCAACTCAATTTTGAACCTGGGCGGCGTTGGCGTTTCCCAAGCGCTTACTATCCCTCAGGGAGCGGTCCTTAACGTCATCGGGCCCTCCACCACCTATCTGGAAGCTCCGTTGACGAATAACGGCGTCGTCAATTGGACAGGCGGCTATCTGGCCCTCGAGTCCGGCGCCAATTTCTACAATCTGGCGGGAGCAGCGTTTAACATCCAATGCGATCAGCAACTGGACGGATATTACAACTATTCCGCATTCAATAATGCGGGCTTGATCACCAAAACTCTCACCTCCGGCGCCACGACGATTTACTCGATCTTCAATAATCTCGGCCAGGTGGACGTCCAGAGCGGCACCCTGGTTATTCAGTCCATTAGCGGCGTCGCAGGCAACAACCTCGGCGGCGTCTTCCAATCGGAGAGCGGGGGGGCGATCAATTTCCAGAATGGCGGTTACCTTGCTGGGACCTATAATCCATCCACTAACAGCACGGTGAGCTTCACCAGTGGCGTATTCAGTAATTCCCCTAGTCTTCTTTTTACCGGGACGGGGTCCAATACGCTCGCCGGAGGAACTATAACCCTGGCCACCAACGTTATTCCCAACCTTCTGTATCAAAGCGGCACCCTGATCCTGGGCCCGAACTTCCAAGGCGGTTCCATTACCAACCTAACCCTCAATGGCACGGGGATCATCTGCACCAGCGCCGTCACCGGCGTTCTGACGATGAATGGCGGGAGCGTTTCAGGGTCGTTGACCGTTGCCCCGGGCGGCACGATGAATATTAGCGGCCCCAATTCCATTTATTTTTACTCCGCATTCACCAACGCAGGCACAGTCAACTGGACTGGCGGCTCTCTCTTCATCTACAGCGCCAATTATTTTTACAACCAAGGTGCCTTCAATATCGAATGCGACAATTCTCTGTATGATGATTACTACACCCAGAATGCGTTTTATAACACGGGGACTCTTCGCAAAACAACCACCAGTGGGGTCACTTCTTTTGAGTCTCCTCTCATTAACCTGGGCCAGGTGGACATTGCCACCGGCACATTGGAACTGTTCTACGGAGGTCTTCTAGGCGGCGCTTTCAGCATCGAGGCGGGGGCAACCACCTCGTTCGTCGAAGGCTCTTACTCCAACACATCGCCAGCGGCCGTCTTCAACGGCGCGGGCAGTTACATTCTCGATGGGGGAACGTTCACTCTGCTCAGCAACGCCATCCCCAACCTGGAATTGGAAAGCGGGACGGTTTATTTAAGCCCTTACTTTCAAGGCGGCGTCATCACCAATTTGAATCTCGGGCTTGTGGCCTTGGGTGGGACCAACGTCCTGGCCGGCACCTTGACCTGCGGCGGATTAGCTTCCTCGGGCGGGTTGACTTTCCAGCCCAATTCGGTCTTTAACTGCACCGGCGGCTATCTTTATTACTCATTGACTATTCCTACCAATGTCACGCTGAACTTCGTGGGACCAGACACTTCCTACCTCGAGGCTCAACTGACCAATCACGGAACTGTTAATTGGACGGGCGGCAACATCTATATCGACTCCAATGCTATCCTCAACAACGCCCCCGGAGCGTCCTTTAATATCCAATGTGACCAATCCATGGTGGCGTATTATAACAGTTCCACCTTTCTTAATGGCGGCTTGGTTCAGAAAACAACCACCACCGGCGAAACTTACATCGAATCGTCATTGAACAATACCGGCACGCTGGACGTGGAAAGTGGCGTCCTCGCTCTCGAGGGTGGCAGCGACCAGAACAGCGGCGTTTTGGATATTGGCATCACCAGCCCCGCCAAATATGGTCAATTTACAGGAGACTTTCCCACCACGAATGTTCTTAACTTGCTTATTCATAACCAACTCACCGCGGGGGAAACGTTTTCTCTTATCAATTACGACGCGAACGAAGGTACATTTGCCCACGTCAACGTTCTTCCGCCCGCTGGAATCTCTTACAGTCTGAGTTATGGGGCGGTTGCCTTGACGATGTCCGTCACCAATGTTGTCGCACCGGTCATCAGTATTACTGGGCCGACTAACTTGCAAACCTTCCCGGCTGGCGGAAGTGTTCCTATCACAGTCACCGCCTCCGATGCCGGCAGCGGCATCCTTTCCATCCAATTCTACCAGGGAACAAATCTTCTCGCCACGACGAGCGGCGCCTCGCCCGCCCACTTCACTTGGACGAGCGTGCCGCCAGGCATCTATTCTCTTTCAGCCATCGCGATCGATGGCGCGGGAGCGAGCGCCGCTTCCGCGCCGGTGATTATTGAAGTATATGGGCAGCCGGGCAATGCGATTAGCTACACTTGGACAGGCCATAACTCGACCAATTGGTCCGATCCCGGAAACTGGGCGCCCAACGGCGTCCCCGGCGCGTCTGACAACGTCCTCATTAACGGCGGGATCGTCAACCTGGATATTTCACCCACTGTCAATGGCGTTGCTTTCAACGGTGGAACTATCGAGGGCGCTCATGTTCTGACGGCCGAGACGAATTTCGTCTGGCTGGGCGGCGCGCTCAGCGCCCCACTGACGATCAACGCCGGCGGCCTCTTTGACATGGTTGGCGCCACGAATTTCAATCTTTCCAACGGCGTCGTTGTCAATTTCGGAACCACCGTTTGGGCCGCTGGTGACATTACGGGCAATCTTAACACTTTTATCACTAACAACGGCCAGTGGCTCATCGAAACAGACGGGAAAATGTCCGGCATTCCCCTGTTTGTGAACAATGGGCTGCTTCGCAAGACATCCGGCCACGGCACCAATCTATTGCTAACCTCTGCTTTCAATAACACAACCAATGGCTTGGTCGATGTGGAAAGCGGCGGCTTGAGCTTTTACGGTTATGGAACCTTTGCCGGCACGCTGCTGGCCAGCAATGCCGCCACGATTGCCATCGCGGGAGGCGGGGATCTTAATGGGGCTTTTGTCGCCGCCGCGGCCGCTAATATCGAACTGATTGGCGGCAGCTACATCTATGACACCAATCTTTCTTTTTCCGGCCCCGGCACCAACGTTCTCCTCGGCGGCCAGTTGCCTTTGACGGCCACGGTCAGCCCCAACTTGCTTCTGGCGGGCGGCGCGATCACGCTCGGGCCGGCTTTTCAGAACCAGGGAGCCATCACTAATTTGACCCTCGCCGGCGCCATTCTGACGGGCACTAATACCGTCAGCGGGACCTTGACTTGGACGGGAGGCGTCATCGAAGGAATGCTCACCGTCGCTCCGACCGGAACGCTGACCATTAACGATCTCAATTATACGGAACTTGACTACATGAGTTTGGTTAACTTGGGCCAAGTCATCTGGGCGGGCGGAAGCATAGATGGCTATGAGAACAACGTGACTAACAATGGCCTGTGGCTGATTGAATGCGACGATTACCTGCAATTTAATATCGGCTCTTTTGTTAACAATGGCACAATTCTCAAAACTAATTCCTACAATACCACCGTCTTAGCTTCCGGCTTATTTTCCAATGCCGGAATTGTGGATGCCGAGAGCGGCATCATCGACCTCGAGGGCAGCGGGGTTATCGCGGGAACTTATAATACGGCTGGAAGCGGCCAAATCAGCTTCAACGCCGATAATTTCACCTTTGGCTCCTCTCCCGCCTTCACTGGCACGTCCAACGTGCAGTTTGGCGGAGGAGAATTAACCCTGGCGACCAACGTGCCTCCTTCGCTTCCGTTGGAGGGAGGCACCGTCGTCCTGGGCCCGAGTTTTCAATCCAACGGAGTAATTACCAATTTAACTCTTACCGGCGCCGAGCTTTCCGGTAACTATACCGTCGCTGGAATATTCAATTGGGCCGGAGGGACCATCAATGGTTCTTTGACGATCCAGAGCAACGCCACCCTGTATATCAGTGGGGCTGCGACCAATCATCTCCTGATTTCGGGAGCCATTACAAACTTTGGCACAGTGAGATGGACGGGCGGACCCCTCTCCGTCAATTTAAATACCTTCATCGTCAACAACGGCCAATGGCTCGCCCAGTGCGACGATTCCATCACGTCTTACGACTACTACTCGGGCAATAGTAGCGTTTTCATGAACAACGGCCTTTTCCAGAAGGCGGGCACAACGGGAGTAACCTATATTTCGGGCGCGGCGTTCAACAACGCGGGCATTCTCGACGTTGAAACCGGCACTGTCTATCTTGAGAGTGGCGGCATTATCGCCGGAACCTACAACGCCGCCTCGCCAGCCACCCTTTATTTTTACGGCGGTAATTTTACCAATTCTGCGCCTCCAATCCTTACAGGTCCCGGTGTCATTCAGTTCTCCTATGGCAATCTTACCCTTTTGTCCGACCAAATTCCTGGCTTGCCTTCTTTCTATGGCAATATTTATCTCGGTCCTGCCTTTCAAAATAATGGCGCAATCACCAACCTCACTCTCAATGGCGGGACTCTTTACGGCACCAATCAGGTGATTGGCACGCTCACGCTCACCAATGCCTCAATCATTGGGCCGCTCACCATCGCCACCAATGCCACTTTGCTGCTTTTCTCGTCAGCTTTGGATGGCAGTCTGACCAATCTGGGCACGGTCCTTCAATTAGGCAGCTATCTCGACGTCGGCAACCAGGTGTCGATCGTCAACGATGGATTATGGCTCGATGAAGCGGGGGGTTATGCCTATATCGAAGGGCAAAATTATTCCGCAAGCAGCCCGTTTCCTTTTGCGTTCGTCAATAACGGTATCTTCCGCCAAACCTCCGTCGCCAGCTACAACGAAATCTCCGACTTCCCCTTTGTCAACAATGGCCTCGTCGATGTGCAGACAGGGGGTCTCATATTTAATGGCGGCGGGGTCATTGGGGGCGTTTACAACGTCGCAGCCGGCGCCTATATCGATTTTAACGGGGGGAATTTTGCCGCCTCCACCGCCGCTTTCACAGGGCCTGGACCCGCGCAGTTTGACGGCGGCATCCTCACCCTTCTTGCAGACCAGATGCCAGGCTTGAGCCTGACGGGAGGCAGTCTGCTTTTCGGTCCCAATTTTCAGAACAATGGCTCAATTACGAACTTGACGATCAACGGCGCCGGTCTTCCGCCACAGGCCGTCGTCACCGGCACGCTGAACTGGTTATCCGGCGACTTAAGCGGGAGTGTAACTATTGCCACTAATGGTTTGCTCAATATTTCGGGCGGCGACACCAAATACCCCAATGGTCTTACTCTGGTTAACTTCGGCACAGTGGCTTGGTCGGGAGGCGACCTCTACGCCGAGGGAACGGTCTCGATAACTAACAACAATCTTTGGGTCGCCCAAAGCAATAACCAGATCTATGGTTATTCCACTCCAATAACCTTCGTTAACAATGGCACTTTCCAAAAGGCGGGCGGCGCCGGGACTACCTTGCTGCAAAGCATTTCCTTTATTAATAATGGCGCCATTGATCTTCAGTCCGGCCTCCTTTCTTTTGGCCTTTCCGCCACCTATGCCCAGGACAATGCGACTCTCAGTTTTGGCCTTTCCGCCGCGAGCCTGGCCGGCCAGTTGGTGTTGCCGGCCAATGTCAGTCTGGATGGCACGCTGGCGGTTTATTTGTTAAATGGGTACGCCCCCCGCCTGGGCGACGCTGTCACGCTAATCACCTACCCCTCCCATCTCGGCGCTTTTACCGGCGAAAATCTGCCGGTCCTGACCAATGGTTTAAATTGGCAGGCCGATGTCGGCGCGACGGCCGTAAGACTACAAACCGTTGCGCCGCTCATTGCCAACAACACCCTCCACCTGACAGGCACAGTCAAAGACAACAACAATTCTGCGGTTGCCGGGGTGACGGTTTATGCGACGGTGGATGCTTCCAGTTCGTCGAACCTGATTCAAAACGGCAGCTTTGAACTGCCGCCGCTGGGCGAGACGGCTTACACGACTTATCCTGCTGGATCGACAAACATTACGGGTTGGACCGTTCTCGGGCCGCCCGGGCAGGATATTGATATCACCACTTTTTATTGGGGCGCTCCGGCCGAAGATGGCAGCCAGTATTTTGACCCAACTGGAAATAGTGCGGGTGGCGGGGCAATCACCCAAACCTTCCCCACTAAAGCGGGGGCCGATTATGATCTGATTTTTTATCATGGCAGCTACCAGCACTACGGCATCAATGCTGCACTGGGCGTGACCATTGACACCAACACCTTCACTGTGGGAGAAACTGCGGGGGGCAGCGGCAACCTGAACTGGCAGGAGATCATCTACCCATTTACGGCGAGTTCCAGTTCCACGACGCTTACCTTCACTAACTTGACGGGCTTCAATAGCGATGATGTTTTTGTGGATAATGTTCAGGTTGTTCCGCCCAACTATGGCAGGGTCCTCCAGGCCACCACCGATGCCAATGGCAATTATAGCATCAGCTTGGGCAATGGAACGTTCACTGTGGGGGTGGCGGGATTGCAGGCGGTCGGCTACAATGCGGTCACCAATCAGGCGGTCGTCATTAACAATGCCAGTCAGAGCGTTCCGTTTGTTGTCACCCCGCTGGGGCACAACACCTCCGTCACCATCACCCTTTCCGTCAACCCGCCCGGGGCAGGCACCGTCGCCAACGGTGGTGTCTATACCAGTGGCGCCGCTCTCACGGTGGTGGCTGCTGAAACCAACACCAGTGTGCCTTACATTTTTACTAATTGGACGGACAACGGCGTCGTCGAAAGCACCAACGCCAGCTATTCCTTTACCGCGACAACAGATCGCAATCTGGCAGCCAACTTTATCCTGCCCGTTTATACGATCTCTGCTGTCAACAATCCCACTTCGGCCGGTTATCTCACTGGGACTGGCACGTTCTCATGGGGCAGCAATATCGTGTTGCAGGCTTTCCCCGGCTATGGGTATTCCTTCAGCAATTGGACTGAAGGCAGCGCCGTGGCGGGCTCGAACAGTTTACTATCTGTCCTCGTGCATGGCCCCCATTCCTACGTGGCCAATTATCGGGCGACGAATATCACTCATACGGTCGCCACGGCCACTTCGCCTCTGGGCATTGTCTCCGTTACTGGGGCGGGCGTGTATCTCAACGGCCAGACGGCCGTCATCACCGCCCCGGCCAATGTCACTAATTCGTCCAGCATCTATACCTTCCAATATTTTACGCTCAACGGCTCGCTTTATAGTTACTCTTCCAGTGTCAGTCCGACCTTTTCCACCCTGGATCAGACTAATTTACAGTATGTCGCCGTCTATTCCGTTCAAGGTCTTCTGCCGATTTTGCGCAATGTGACCGCAAACTACGCAAGTCCAGTCCCACGAACCACGAATTTTATCCTCGATTTGCAATTTGATCGCTCCATGCTAACTACTGTCAATCCCACGATTCTTTTGACCAACACCAGCGCCGGCGCCGTTCAACCCACCCTTTCCGGCGCGGGACATTGGGCCAGCACCTCATTAAACAACGATACTTATTATACGCCTCCTGTTACTTTCGGCGCCGGGATGGACGGCACAATCTCCGTCCTTGTCTCCGGCGCGCAGGCCGCCAATGGAAAGACTATGGCGCCGACTAATGCCTACACTTTCACCGTCAAATCCTCTCCGCCTCTGGTCAGCATCTCGACACCCATCAACGGAGTTTCCTTTACCACGACCAACACTTTTTCCTTCAACGCCGGCGCCAGTTCCATTTATGGCATTCAATCACTGGCTCTCTACAACGGCTCCTCGCTGGTCGCCAGCAACGCGGTGACTAATTTGACCGCCAGCCTGAGTAATCTAACTGCTGGAAGTTACCGGCTCACTGCTGTGGCAACGGATCTCAACGGCCTGAGTGCGACGTCGGCGGTGGTGCATGTGACGGTGAATAATGT
>DASRLE010000353.1:0-3772 GCA_035648615.1 Saccharimonadales bacterium (SeqCode)
CCGCGTGGAACGTGCTAGTTAACCGCGCCGCTGCCGAACAATATTTCCAATCGCCGGACGCCGCGCTAGGCAAAACGTTCGACATAATCTATCCGGCGAACAAAGCGGCACCCAGGCAGCATCTCACCATCGTGGGCGTCACAGACAACAGCAAGTATAGCGGCGACGAAGGCACGGGCGCTGGCGGCCTAGCGAATGTCGTTCCCACCTTTTACTTCGATGCTCCGAAGGGCATGGATACCGTCTCCGTCCGCGTGCCCGCGAACGGCGTCGCCCCTGCCCTATCGTCCATAGACCGCATCTGGCACGGCTTTGCTCCCACCGTGGCTATTGACCGGCATTTCTTGGACCAGGATTTTCAGAGTCTGTTCGCGGGGGAGGAGAAGCAGGAGCGCGTCTTTTCGCTCTTTGTGCTCATCGCGATTGCCATCGCTTCGATGGGGCTGTTCGGGATGGCGGCGCTTTCGACCGAACGCCGTACCAGGGAGATTGGCCTGCGCAAGACCTTCGGCGCCAGGACTAGGGACATTATCCTGCTTCTGCTATGGCAATTCTCCATTCCAGTGCTGTTCGCGAACTTAATCGCCTGGCCGGTGGCCTATTATTATCTGCGCCATTGGCTGGAAGGGTACGCCTATCGCATTCCACTAAGCCCACTTTACTTTGTTGGTGCAGGCACGGCTGCTCTGGGACAGCATTCTGGACGTAGTTGCGCCATAACGGCTGGCGGCGGGGCGCTTGAATCCCGGTAGGTCGGAATAGCGCGGGCGGGTGCCGACTAAATCCTCAGATGGCAAAGGTCGTGGCCGGTCGGCTGGCGACCATGAGCGCGGACCGGGTGGTGAGGGAATTTCTTCGGCAATTGTAATAACGGATGGTACGGTATGGACGATTTGCAGACGTTCCCGAGAAGTGGGCGCGAGGTGAATTGATCATGCAATTGCGACGTTTTGCTTTTTGTCTTGTGACGACTTTCTTTGGTCCAGTCGTTCTCGCCTATGCCCAGGATCAGGACCCCCCATTGTTTGCCGCATTCAAGACCTATTGTCTCAAAGCAGGCGCCGACGCTGACCAGGTGAAACTGGGGGTGGAATTGCTCGGTGGTAAAACCCACAACCCGCCAGGCGGGACCACAGACACCCCTTGGCCGATGACCTTGGCGAGTTGGGACATCACCGTAAAGGACCACAGGATGACCCTTTCCATTGGCACCGCACATCCGCCGCACGGCTCCCGTATGGTGTCCAACTCAACCAGCTGTGTGATAAATAGCTTTAGCGATGAAAGCGTCAGCATGGATTCACTGCGCAAATGGGTGGCCGTCCCACGCGATCCCGATATGTCGTTCCCAGAATTTTACACTTTCCGACAGGATGGTATCGCGCATAAGCCGATTGAAAATGACGATTCGCGCCGCACTGCCGAAGAGAACGGGAATCTCTGGCAGTTGGTCTTAATCGGAAAGAATTCCGTGCAATTCGTGCATACGCTCCCGCCCACGCCGAAAGCGCCGAATTAGCCATAACGTTCAAACGAGGCGTGACGTACACGTGTTTTTTCGAACGGGTTCTGTTCGAGATTATATAGGCCATCACCTGCTTGGTCTGAGTTTGCGGGCCATGACATAGGGCTTGCACGAGCGTAACCTATAGGTTACATTGCTTTGCGTCAAGCGGAGAGTCCCCTATGCGTGAGGAAGACGAGCCGGTTGCCCCGACGCCAAGCCCCACTCGGCTCCGAATTGTCAGACTGCTGGGCACTTGGTTAGTCGGGCTTTTGGTGGCGCTGACTTTGCTTTTTGCGCCGGACTTGTTTCCGCGTCCAGGCAGCCATATCCGGGTCGCCAGCTTGTTGGGGCATTGGGCGATCATCTGCCTTGTGGCAGGGGCCACTGTGGTTTTGTTCGCATTTGTCACTCAAACCGATGAAAGGCTCTCAGACGAAGAAATCGTCGCGCGCGAACGCCGCAAATGGAAAATCGCTCGAATAAGCGGCCCGCTATGGGGCTTGGCGATAGTTCTAGTGTCCTCAATGTTGTTCTCATATTTTCCCCGTGCCCCAGCATTGGGCACCTATTTTCCTGCCATACTACTGTTGACGGGTTTCCTCGTTGCGTTCTGGCTCATGCCTGCCCGAGTGGCCTTTTCAGCGCATATCCAACGCAAGCGGATGGAGGAATTTCAAAAACATAATCTATTTAATATGGCGTGGACCATTTTCTTCGCGGGGCTTTCCTGTTTTGCCGTCATGCCCGCACTGCGTTCGAAGGCAAATTACTTATCTGGGTTCCTCATCCTTTTCCTGATTATGGCTTCGACCACCATCCTTTATGGTTATGGCTGGCTTCGGCCCCGTTCTAACCCCGCCCGCGATGATGAGTGGGCACGGCAACTGCGCGCTCGCGCGGCACGCATTGGCTATATGACGCTGATGATAGGTGTGGGCGTAATTTATCTCGGTGGTCTTTATGCGCCGCCATTGGTCCCGCTACTTATTCGCTCTGTCTTGTTCCTTGGCATAGCACTACCGGCCACTGCCTATCTAATCCTGGACTGGCGAGCCGGTGGGTGAGCGCATCCTTACAAATCGGTTGAAGGTAATCCGCGAGCAACGAAAGCTGACGCAAGCCGAACTAGCCCAGATGGCGGGGGTTTCGCGCAAGACCATCAATACTATTGAAAATAGTGTTTTTGTCCCATCGACAACACTGGCGCTCACGCTCGCTGACGTTTTAAAGTTGAGAGTCGAAGATATCTTCGTTCTGGAATCGCTAGGTAAGCGTTAGGCTAATGAGAGAAGCGGCGACTGCGACTTCAGCAATCAAGCCTGAGGTGGAATTTGCTGAGGATACAAATGGCTCGCGGCTAGTGTATCATTGCGTTCAGCGGGAAATGGGGACAGCAATGAAATCAATCCGGATTGCGCTCTTTCTCGCTGCTAGCGCGGCTCCGGCTTTAGCGCAATCGAACGCTCCACCACCAACCGCAGGCAGCGAAGTGCCGATCCGTGAAGTCATCCTCAGCGATGGCACCCGTCGCTACACCATCCCGATTAAGGTCGGCGCCAAGTCGATTGACGCCGGGTTGGACACCGGCTCAACGGGGCTTAGGATTTTGCCTGGCGTGCTGGCGCCATCAGATGCCACCAGCAACGGCGATTATGACCGTTATTCTTATGGAGCGGGCACTGAATTCCGGGGACGGATTGGCACCGGTACGCTGACGATCGGCATCCTCGCCGCGCCTTCGACCATGGAGTTGATTGACACCAAGGATTGCACCCGTGAGGTCCCCAACTGCCCGGCGTCGCGGATCCCCATGGAGCAATTTGGCATCCAGGGCAGTGGCCTTCCTGGCGAAGGTTTCCACGCCATCATCGGCGTGAACATGGCGGAAGCCGAAATCGCTAGTCCTCTTTCCGCGATCGGAGCCAGAAGCTGGATCGTCGAATTGCCCCGTCCCGGCCAGGACACGCCTGGACGGCTGATCCTCAATCCTTCCGATAACGAGACCAAGGACTATGCCCGCCTACCAATTCTCTCTGCCTTCGCACAACAAAAAGGCGGCATGCATGACGCGGTGATGGGCTGCATAATCAACACTGCCGACAAGGCGAAAGCATGCGGCCCGGTCCTGATGGATACGGGCGCGCCGGGAATCCGCCTCACCAATGGTCCTCTGGGGCGCACGCCCTGGCCCAATGGAACGCAGGCGGCTTTGACGCTTTTCGATGGCGCACAGGCGCGCGCCATCGAACTGTTCACCGTCGGGTT
>DASRLE010000354.1:0-5729 GCA_035648615.1 Saccharimonadales bacterium (SeqCode)
CGTAATAACCATCGAGAAATTCCTTAATCAACACCCGGTCATCCTGTTGCGGATTCCATAACATTTGGGCCAGGAGCCATGCCCGCAATTCCGCCATTTCCGCGCCGTACGATTCGTTCGCGCCTTCTTCAAACACGCCGCGAACATGATGCGCCTGAAAAAATCGCAGGTTCGGCCCGAGCGTAAACCAATCGGGAAACGGTTGCAGATAATGCGCGAAATCGGTCACGTAATCCCATATATAAAGGCGATCCGCCCGCTGCTCCCAGCCATGAACGTCAGCGGCAAAAGGAGCGTTGGAGGGGCTGTCCAGATCTTCGCGAAAGTTGCATTCAATGCTGCATAGCCGCACGATTACGTTCCGACGCGGACGCAAGGTGCGTGGTGGTTTGCGGGTGTATTGGTAGGCCAGTGTATCCACGGCCACTTTCGGGAATTCGGGCTCGATTTTTTCCGCGATATAATTGACAAATGCAATGATGGATCCGGCGGGCGAGCCTTCCGCCTCGTCGATGGCCTTGCAATTGGCGCATTGACATGGGTTAAAGCAGTCATTTTGCGAAACGCTGATGATGCGGGCCTCCGGCGATTCACGTAGCGCCTCTTTGACACGCTGAACCACGAACGCGCGCAGTTCCGGATTGGACAGACAGAGCTGGGCGTCGTGGTTGGTGCGGCGTCCATTCACCAGGCTGAACCATTCGGGGTGCGGCGCAAAATATTTTTCCGGCGGCACCAGCTTGTAGAAGGAGTGGACAAAATACTTATAAATGACACAACCTCCTTGCTCTGGAGTCAAATGCGAATTTTCTCCGTTGCAGAAATTGTGCCAGCACCAATCGGCGTCAAACGCGCAATGCCAATAAGGGTCGCGGTATTCGAACGCAGGCTTGGCGCGGATGTTCATTTTGGGTATCCGCAAAGAACGGGTTTGCGGAATGCGGCTGGCCCATCCCGTCCACCAGCGCACGCCACAAGCATCCTGAAGAAAGCGGCTGACCGCATACAGAGTCCCACGCGGCTGCCCCCCGGCGAGCAGGATGCGGTTACCCTTGGTGCGAATAATCAGTTCCTCGCCGCCCAATTGCGCAAACGGAGTCTCTCCGAAGCGCTTTCTCGCCGCTGACCCTTGGCCCACAATAATGGATCGGGCAGGGGAATCAGTATTCGTTCGTATCTCGAAAGCGGCGCCCGTGATTTGTTGAAGCGTCGAGGCGAGTTGACCTGCGGCATATCGTTCGGTCGCTGTCGCCGCCGGATCCACCACAATCACCGTCCGAGCGCGGCCCTCCTCGCTAATAACAGCGGCTGAAATCCGCCCGATCGACATCGTAACAATGGCCAGCACCAAACAAATGCAATGACGTTTCGTCGGCATTCCTCCATAGAAAGCTCAAGACTCGCCGCGCGTCGAGCAAAACCCTGAATTCGGCGGCCCCTCCGCTTTTGATTGCACGGTCAATGCCCGACAAACCGAGACGAGACTTGACGGGGTTTTTGGGTGAGGCACGTTATATCGTGATGAGTATAACGACTATTCTCTGCCGGAGACAGAAGAGAACTGAGACTTGCCCGCTTAAAGGAATTCGGACTTTCGCCGTTGCTTTGGCTTTTGTCGTTGTGTCAGCAATGGGACATGCCGCTACTCTCACGGTATTTGCGGCAGCCAGTTTGACGGATGGGTTGAAGGAAATTGGCCGTAATTATCAAACTCAGTCCGGTGATAAGATCGAGTTCAATTTCGCAGGCTCAAGCTTGCTGGCGCGCCAAATTGAGGAAGGTGCGCCGGCAGATTTGTTTTTTTCGGCGGATGAGGTCTGGATGGATGCGATCGAGCGCAAAGGGTTGATCGTTAAAAATACGCGCGTCAATCGTTTGTCCAATTCGTTGGTCATTGTCGTTCCAGTCGGAACTTCGGTTTCGATCGGGTCGCCTCAGGATTTGGCCGGCCCGCGAATTGCTCATCTTGCTTTGGCTGATCCCAAGGCCGTTCCCGCGGGACTGTATGCCAAAGAGTATTTGAAGAAGCTGCACCTTTGGGACCAGATCGCGCCTAAAGTTGTGCCGATGAGTAATGTTCGGGCGGCCTTGGCGGCAGTTGAATCGGGCGACGCGGAGGCGGGAATTGTTTACAAGACCGATGCCGCTATTTCAAAAAAGATGCGGGTTGCGTATGAAGTGCCGGTGCGGGAAGAACCTAAAATTTCCTATCCAATGGCGATTATCAAAAGTTCTGCGTCTCTCCAAGCGGCTGAGGATTTTTTAAAATATCTTGAATCGGATAAAGCAGGGCGCGTGTTTGAAAAATATGGGTTTGTTTTAGAACGCGCCATCCCATGAGCGCCGAGGAATGGCAGGTGATTTGGTTTACCGCAGGGGTGGCGGCGTTGAGCACGCTGTTGATTCTGCCGATTGGCGTGGCTACGGCTTGGTTGCTGGCGCGCTATGAGTGGAAGGGAAAATCCTTGGTGGAGACGGCCGTGACGTTGCCGTTGGTTTTGCCGCCTGTCGCGACGGGATTGATTCTGCTTAAAATTCTGGGGCGGCGGGGCCTGGTGGGAAACTTTTTTCACCAGCGCCTGCACTTGGATATTGTCTTTACATGGCGCGCGGTGGTAGTGGCCTTAAGTGTGATGTCACTGCCCTTATTAGTGCGCTCGACCCGGGTGGCTTTCGAGCAGGTCAATCCGCGCTTCGAGCAGATCGCCCGCACGCTGGGGGCCAGTGATTGGCGGGTTTTCTTTTCCATCACGGTTCCGCTCGCGGTGCGCGGGATTATCGGCGGAGTGATCCTGGCCTTTGCGCGCGCGCTCGGCGAATTTGGCGCGACGATTATGGTCGCAGGCAATATTCCAGGACGGACGTCCACCTTGTCGCTTTCGATTTACCAATCGGTCGAATTGGGCCAGGATGCCACGACCTATCGCTTGCTGGGCGTCTCGGTGGCGCTGGCTTTCGCGGCAGTTTGGGCGAGCGAATGGTTCATGCGCCGAAATTTGAGACGATGACGCTGTTCCTGAAAAACATCTCGCTGCCATTGAGCGATTTTGCGCTCGAGATCGATGCGGAACTGGGCTGTCAAGTCACGGGACTTTTCGGGCCTTCCGGGGCGGGCAAGACTTCTTTGCTCGATTTAATCGCCGGCCTGCGCCAGCCGATCTCGGCGCGGATTGCCCTTGACCGGCAAGTTATGACCGATACGACTGAAGGATTGTTCATTCCGCCGCGGCGCCGGGAAATTGGCTATGTGCCGCAGGATCTGGCCTTGTTTCCCCATTTGTCAGTGCGGCAAAATCTTCTTTACGGGCAAAAAAAGCCGCAAACAGACGGCGCGCTTTTTGGGTTTGAGCATGTCACTGAAGTTTTGCAACTTGAGCCGTTGATCGCGCGCGGAGTGCGGGATTTGTCCGGCGGCGAAAAGCAACGCGTGGCGCTGGCGCGCGCGCTCTTGACTTCGCCGCGCCTGCTGTTGCTGGATGAACCTTTGGCCAGCCTGGATGCGGCCTTGAAGGCAAAGATCATCCCGTATCTGCGGCGGGTGCGCGATGAGTTTCAATTGCCCATGCTGTATGTGACGCATGATGAGCAGGAAGTCCTGGCCCTCTGCGGCGAAGTGCTGGAAATGAGGCGCGGACGAATTACGGAACGGAGAATAATATGAGCAAAGCAAATGTGCAAACGCGGCCCCGCCTGCGAGTGGTGACCGGGGCGACGATTGCCCTCGGGCCGGGCAAAGCCGAGTTGCTCGAATGGCTGGGCGAAACAGGCTCGATTACGAAAGCCGCGCAGGAAATGAAGATGTCCTACATGCGCGCCTGGAGTCTAATCCAGACGATGAACCGCTGTTTCAACCAACCGGTCGTGGTTTCGACTCACGGCGGCGCAAAAGGCGGCGGCGCACGATTGACCAAAACCGGCAGGCAGGTTTTGGCGCTCTATCAAAAAATGGAAGCGGAATGCCTGCGTGTCATCAGTCCCATGCAAAAGCAATTGGAAAAGTATTTATGACCTGGAAGAGTCTTCGGAGGCCGGGCGCGCTGCTGGGCTTGGTCTTGTTTCTGTTCGGCTGCGGACAGCGGGAAAATAAAGTGGTCGTCATCTATACTTCCCAGGACGAAGTCTATGCCGAGCCGATTTTGCGGGAGTTTGAAAAAGAAACCGGTCTGCAAGCGCAGCCGGTTTATGATAGCGAAGCGGTCAAAACGGTGGGGTTGGTCAACCGATTGTTGACCGAGCAATCCCATCCACAATGCGATGTCTTTTGGAACAATGAGGAGTTTCGCACCCGCCAACTGGCCGCTCACGGCGTTTTTCGGGAAACCAATGGATGGACCGCCTTGGGCTATCGCACACGGCGCCTGGTTATCAATACTAATTTCCTGGCGCTCGACAAAGCCCCGCGCCGTTTCAGTGACGTTACCAATGCGGTCTGGCGCGGCAAGGTGGCCCTGGCCTATCCGCTGTTTGGCACCACGGCCACGCATTTTCACGCTTTGCGCCAGCATTGGGGAGATGCAGCGTGGCGGCATTGGTGCGAGGCGCTCACGGCCAACAAACCCTTCCTGGTCGATGGCAATTCAGTGGTGGTGAAACAGGTTTCACGCGGCGAAGCATGGATTGGGTTCACCGATTCCGATGATATTGCGGCCGCCCAGCGGGAAGGTTTTCCGCTCGCGGCGCTGCCAACGACGGACGAGACGCTGTTCGTTCCCAACACGGTGGGGGTTATTCGCGATTGCCCGCATCCGGAGGCGGCGCAGCGGCTTTACGAATATCTCGCCAAACCCGAAGTCTCGCAACGGTTGGTGGATCTCCGCGCACTGGAGGGCTCACGGCTTGACCCTTCCCGAGCGGCCACCGGACTGACGGTGGATTGGGCCGCGCTGTTGAAAAATCTCGACGCGGTCACGGCTGAAACCAAAGAAATATTTTTGCGCTGACCCCGTTCAGGGGCGCTTGAGGATTTTTTCAAATTCCTCGGTCGGTTCGATATCGATGCGGCCCGCTTCGGATTCCTTGGCCTTGGGAGAGGCAGCCGAAGAGGTTTCAGCGGAGCGGCTGGCTGGAACGGGTTTGGCAGCGGGCAACGACAGAGGGGTAAAAATTGTCCCGGCGTCCTCGTCCTCCTGGGGAATTTCGCGCGAAGGCTGGCTGAAGCTGCCTTTTTTATCCAGCCACGCGCGGTAGCGCGGGTAGGCCCACATGCCATGTTCCGCGCCCGTCTCAATGGACGAGATAATCTTGAAAAACTCGCGAGTGCGAATGAAATGCTTGACAGAAAGTGTTCCCATCAGAACCTCGCACTCCGGCACCAGGATATTCAAGCTCGGACGAAAATGAAGGCGTTGCGAAACGACGCCAATCAGGCAATCGGCCAATTGCGCGGCGATATTGCCCTGAATCTCAGGTGGAAAAGCGCCCACCACCCGCTGCAACGCTTCGGCGCAATTGGAGGAATGGACGGTCGCCAAAACGAGATGGCCGGTTTCGGCGGCGTTCATGGTCAGCCGGATCGTCTCGGGATCACGCATCTCGCCCACCATCAGCACATCCGGGTCTTCGCGCAGACTATCCAGCAGCGCCTGCTCGAAACTGGGCGTGTCGCGCCCCACCTCACGCTGGCGAATGAAAGCCCGGCGCGGGCGGAAGACAAATTCGATGGGATTTTCAATGGTGACGATATGGCGGGCTTCCGTCAGGTTGATTGTCTGGACCAGGGCGGCCAAAGT
>DASRLE010000355.1:0-5491 GCA_035648615.1 Saccharimonadales bacterium (SeqCode)
GCCATGCTCCCACCCATCTGGTCCGGGCGCCGGGACGGCTCGAATTGCTCGGCAACCACACCGACTACAACGAGGGCCTGGTCATGTCCGTGGCCATTGACAAATATATTTACATCGCCTCGGCTCCGCGCATTGATGGAATCATCGAGCTGGCTTCCTCCGCGTTTCCGGGCGCGGAAAAATTTTCGATTGGCAATCTCTCCAAGAATCCAGCCGCGCCCTGGGCCAACTATATCAAGGGCGTGCTCGATCAACTGCGAAAGCACCGCATTCACTTTGGGGGATTCAACGCGGCGATTTACGGCACGGTGCCGATTGGCGCGGGGTTGAGCAGCTCGGCCGCGCTCGAAGTGGCCGCCGCCCTGACGGTGCGCCGATTGTATCCCTACACCATCACGGAAACCGGCTCGACCGTTCCTCCCCGCCCCAATCGCCTGGGCGCGTTGCGCGACCTCAAGCCCAGCGAGCGGATGTGTTTGGCCAAACTCTGCCAGGCGGCGGAGAACAAATTCGTCGGCGTGCAGTCGGGATTGCTCGACCAAATCTCATCGCTTTACGGGAAGGCCTTTCACGCCATTCTTATTGACTGCCGGGAGCTGTCCGTCAATCGCGCGCCCATGATCGGTGAAATTTCGCTGGTCGTTTGCAATTCTGGCGTCAAACACGCCCTGGTCGGCGGCGAATACAATGAACTGCGTCAACAATGCGAAGCCGCCGCCCGCGCCCTCGGGGTCAAAGCGCTTCGCGCCGTCGATCTCAAAATGCTGCAAGCGAACAAGGCTAAATTAACCGAGCGGGAATGTGCCTGCGCTTATCACATTGTGGGCGAAAACCAGCGGGTCATCCACGGCGAACACGCCCTGCGCCACGACGACTTCGCGCAATTCGGCCAGTTCATGTATCAAAGCCATGAAAGCTCGCGCGACTTTTTCAAGAACAGCACGCCCGAATTGAACTTGTTGGTCGAGGTCGCCCGCGAGCATCCCGCTACCTATGGCGCGCGGCTGACTGGCGGTGGTTTCGGCGGCGCAACCATTAACCTGGTCAAAAGGTCAGCGGTGGAAACCTTCATGGAATATATGGCCGCCCAATACGAGAAACGCTCCGGCCATAAAATCGCGCCGCTTCTTTGTCAAGTAGTGGACGGCGCGGAATAACAATTATTCCAAGCCAAGGACCCTTCGTCCGTCTGCCGTAATCATCGACTGATGCCAGGGCGGGTCCCAAACAATGTCCACCACCGCCTCTTCCACGCCGGGCAGGTAAAGAAGTTTCTGCTGCGCGTCCGAGGCAATGACCGTTCCCATTCCGCACCCCGGCGCGGTCAGAGTCATTTTGACCAGCACTTTGCTGTTGCCGTCCGGCAACGGTTCGATGTGCATGTCATAGACCAAACCAAGGTCAACAATATTTACTGGAATTTCCGGGTCAAAGCAACTTTTCAAAGTGGCCCACACCGTCGTCTCATCGACCGGTCCCGCCGGGCCGGACGGCTTCTTCAAAACTTCTTCCATCAAACTGGTCGTCGTTTGCAGGCCGAGCGCGTCGGCGTCTTGCGCCGCGATGCGAAACAGTCCGCCGTTGGTTTGCACAGTATAACTTCCGCCCAGCGATTGCGAAATATCGACCTCCGTGCCGGCGGGCAAGGTCACGACCGCGCCCAGCGGAATCTGGACGGCCGGGCAATCGCGTTTGAGTTGAACAGACGTATTCTCGTGCATCATTGACATTCTTGAATATAAGTCATCCTGCCCGCGCCGAAAGGAGAAAACACTTGAGCTTTGAAGGCGGACGTGCAGCCTTTAGCTTTTTCTGGTGAACAACAGCCTGCCCACGGTGACCGTGATCATTGCGGCGCGACCGGACGAAGCGGAAGTTCGCGCCGTCGCCGCGGCGCGCCAGCTTGATTATCCCGCCGACAAAATGGACATCATTGTGGCCCGGGGCAAACAACCGTCGGTGCAGCGCAACGCCGCCCTGCGCGCCGCTCGCGGGGAAATTATTTATTTTCTTGATGACGACTCGCGGCCGGAAGCGGACCTTTTGCGCCGCGCAGTGGAACATTTTAAATCGCCGGAAGTGAAGATGCTGGGCGGCCCCAACCTCTGCCCGCCGGACGCGTCGAAAATTGAGCAAGCCTTCGCTTTGACCATGGGAAGCTGGCTCGCTTTCGGCCCAAGTTGCGCCCGCTATCGCGCAGTGGGTTCAATACGCTCGACCAGCGAGAAAGAATTAATTCTCTGCAACCTGCTGGCCCGGCGCGACGCATTGCTGGAACTGGGCGGCTTCAACGAATTACTCTATCCCAACGAAGAAAATGCGTTGATGGACGAATTACAAAAACGGGGCGGCCAATTGATCTACGATCCCGCGTGCTTCGTTTACCGCCAGCCGCGCGCAACTTTCCTGGCCTTCGTCAAAATGCTGGCCAATTACGGACGGGGACGCGCCGAGCAATTTCGCCTGCAGCCGACCTTTGGCTCCGCGCTCAATTTTGTCCCGCCGCTCTTTTGTCTCTATTTGCTGGCGCTGGCTTTTCTGCCGGGCCTTTTCGATTGGGCGCTGGCGGCCTATGGCGGGGCGGTTTTGCTGCAAACGGTTGTTTTGCTGCCGGCCAAAAAACTCCACTGGGTGCCTTGGATTATGGCGCTGACCTTCATCAGCCACGTATTTTATGGACTGGGCTTCTGGCGCGGATGTTTGACACGGCCCAAACCACCCCTGCCGGCGATTGCCGCTGAAGTAAAATTGGAGAAACTTTAGGCCCGGCTGATTTTTGTCGATTTCCCCTTTATTATTCAGCTTAACGGATGCTAACCTAGGCCAATTGAAGAGTATTCAAAGATTACGAAAATTTTTCAGACTCAAGCCCGAGTCTTCGTTTGGGCCGGAGGCGGACGTCATTGAAGTTCACGCCCATCGAATGCCCATCATTTATCGCCGTCATGCCCGGGCGCGAAATTATGTCTTGCGTTTGCAGACGAATAAAACGGTGGTGGTGACGGTGCCGCGTTGCGGGAGTAAAACGTTTGCGCGCGATTTCGTGGCCAGCCGCAAAACCTGGCTGGAGAAACAATGGCGCATCCTGGAAGCGCGCAAAATCCCGCCGCACGTTTTGCGGCCCGGCATGGAAATTCTTTTTCGCGGCCAGCCGGTCGTCCTGGAAGTGCAAAATCTGGGCGCGGGCGGCCGCTTGCGATTTGGCCCGGAAACGGCTCCCCTGCCCGACTTGGACGGCAATCTGCGCCCCGCCTTGGAAGCGCATTTGCAGAATCTCGCCCACGGCGAACTGGCCGCGCGAGTCAAGGAATTGGCTGCGACCCATCAACTCGACGTCAAGAAGATTGTCGTGCGGAATCAAAAAAGCCGCTGGGGTTCGTGTTCCTATAACGGCACCATTTCGCTGAATTGGCGCTTGATTCAATTGCCGCCGGAAGTGCGCGATTACATCATCGTCCACGAGTTGATGCATTTGCGGGAGTTGAACCATTCGCCCCGCTTCTGGTCGGAAGTGGAAAAAGTCTGCCCAGGCTACCGCACGGCCGAAGATTGGCTGAAACAGAATTCCGGACAAGTGGGATTCTAAGCGCAAACAATTCGCCAGCGCCCGCGCCATTCTTTTTGACAGCCCGCAACAACTCCTGGGCATGAAACTATTGTGAAACAAACCTTATTTAGATCCATCAGCGGCTCTGTTACCGCTCCCGTGGGCTTTCGAGCCGCCGGCGTTTTTTGCGACATAAAAAGGCTCGGCACCGGCAAAGGTTCCAACAAGGGACCCAAGCATGATCTCGCCTTGATCGTTTCCGACGCGCCCGCGTCAGTGGCGGGCGTATTCACGACGAACCAGGTGTGCGCCGCGCCAGTCAAGCTATGCGCGGCGCGAGTCAAGCAAGGAAGCGCTCAAGCCATCGTCGTTAATTCCGGCAACGCCAACGCCTGCACGGGCCGACAGGGTCTGCGCGACGCCCAAGCGATGGCCACGCTGACCGCCGCAGCGGTAAAAATTTCTCCGCGCGATGTCCTGGTCGCTTCCACTGGACGGATTGGCGTGCTGCTGCCCATGGCTAATTTGCGGAAGGGAATTCGGGCGGCCTCGCAGGCGCTCGACGCAACTCCAGACCATGCGCATCAGGCCGCCACCGCGATCATGACCAGCGACACCCGGCCCAAGGAAACGGCAATCGAGTTTCAGCTTGGAGGCCAGACTGTCCGGCTCGGCGGAATATGCAAAGGGGCCGGCATGATCCAGCCCGGCATGAGCCCGACCGGCGCGCGCCCTGCCCTCCGCTCCCTCCACGCCACCATGCTTTGCTTTCTGACCACCGATGCCGCGCTCTCCCCCAAACTCCTGCAACGCGCGATGAACGAATCCGTCGCCAAAAGTTTCAATCGCATCACTGTGGACGGCGACATGAGCACCAACGACACCGTCCTCATTTTGGCCAATGGCCGGGCCGGAAATCGCGCCTTCCGCGCCGGTTCGCCGGACTGGAAAATCTTTCAAGCCGCCCTGGATCAAGTCACGTTAACCCTCGCCAGGAAAATTGTGCTTGACGGCGAAGGTGTCTCCCGCTTCGTCACCGTTTGCGTCAACGGCGCAAAAACGTCCGGCGAGGCGGATGCGGCGGCGCGGGCCGTCGCCAATAGCGCGCTGGTCAAGACAAGCTGGTGCGGCGGCGATCCGAATTGGGGCCGCATCCTGTGCGCGTTGGGCTATTCGTCCGCCGCATTAATCGAGGAGAAAGTCGATGTGGGTTATAGCCTGCCCGGCAGCCCGGAAGTTTTGTTCTCGCTCAAACGCGGGCGTCCCACCGGCGTTTCCTTCCAGGCCTTGTGCCGGATTACGGCGGGGGCGGAATTTGATTTGCACATCCACTTGCACCAGGGGCCGGGCCGCGCTTTGATGTATGCAGCGGACTTGACTGAAAACTACGTTGATTTCAACAAAGGCGACGTCAATGATCCCTCGTCGTTGGGCGGATAAATAGCATCGACTGATGCAGGACCTCATTGCCAAAGCGGAAGTGTTGTTGGAAGCGCTGCCTTATTTGCAACGTTTCCAAGGAGCCGTCTGCGTCATCAAATACGGCGGCAGTTTTATGGACGCGCCGGATGCCGCTGGACGCGAGGGGGTGGCGCGCGATCTCGCTTTTCTGGCAGCGGCGGGACTCCGTCCGGTCGTCGTGCATGGCGGCGGCAAAGCGATTACCCGCGCGATGGAAAAGGCCGGTTTAAAAGCCGCGTTTGTCCAGGGAATGCGAGTGACCGATGAGGCAACGGCAAATGTCGTCGAGCAAGTCCTCTCGCGCGAAATCAACCCGCAAATTGTCGAGACGATTCAGCAACTTGGCGGAAAGGCCAAAGGCTTTGCGGGCACGGAGATTTTCACCTGCCGCAAACTTTGGCTCAACGGCCCACAAGGCGAACAGATCGACGCGGGCTTTATCGGGGAGGTCACGAAAGTTAAAATCGGGGCGTTGCTTGACTG
>DASRLE010000356.1:0-4235 GCA_035648615.1 Saccharimonadales bacterium (SeqCode)
AGCCGTTCACTTGCCGCGGTCGTCTTTTAGAAAATTGGGCGGCGTGACCGGCTCGGCCAGATAACGGTCGTCGCCTTTGAAGGTGACTTTTTTCTTAGTGACAGTGAAACCCGTTTTGCCGGCCAGGGCCACCGCGCGCAAGGCATCCCATCCATCGAGATCGAACTCGGCAAAACTATGGCGGAAAAAGTGATTGGAGGCGTGCGTTTCCAAACCAGGCCGCATCTTCGTATCCAAATCAAACGAGAGAATGGGCTGCATAAAATCCCAGTCGCGATCATCGAAAACGCCGTGCTTCTCGAAGCGCTTTTTGCGAATGCGGTCCGCCGTGTGTTGATCTTCAACTACGATGGCCGGCTCAAGCGGGTCTTCGTCGGTATGCAAAACCAGGAAAGGCGGCAGCAGCGTGGCGCGAATGTAGGTCTGGTTGGTCAAAGCGGAAACAGCGTCCAACAAGTTCGGGGCGTTATTGGTCAGGGTGACGTTGACTCGATGGAAAAAATAAAGTTCATCCGTGGCTCCTGGCATGAAAATGACGGCCTGCACCGCCGGATTGCGCCGAAACGAATTCAGCACCACCCGCACGCAGTTATGCTGGCCCAGGACGGAAACTTTTTCCGGCAGCGGCATCCTGGCGAACTCCTCCTGCCAGGTTGACTGGGCCCAAAGGGGCGAGACCAAAAATAACAGCATGGCCGCGAGCAGAGAAACAAAGGATGTTTTCACGGTGTCAAAAAGAAAGTTGCACCAGGCGTTCCTGGATTTGTTCCGTCCAACGCGCGGTGAAGCTGCAGACCCGGTAAACCTGTTCCAATCGCTCCAGGGGCAGCGCCACCGCGCGGCCGGGAGATCCGGGCGCGGGAGCGGCGGTCCAAATGGCGTTCATACCTTCCAATTCTGCCCAAAGTTTCTCGCGTCGCAAATCGATTTCTTGGCGCAGTTGGTTTAATTTCTCGGTCCAGCCGAGGCCTTTTTCGAACATCTGCACTTTCAATAGAGGAGACGTGGTTTGCGCTTTCACGGCCAGAAATTGGTCCGCTTCCCGGCAGAGGGCGCCGACTTCCATCAGCAAATCCATCGTGCCCGGCGGCAGGCTCTGCACATCCGGCGGTTTTGCCCCTGTCTCCAATTCGAGCAGGTGAAGCAACCGTTCCTTGGGTTCGCGCAGGCAATTGTAAGCCGCATTGATTTCCGCATAACGGCTGCTGGCGGCGGCCTTTTCGCTCTCGCTCCCGGAGTGAACCTTGTCCGGGTGGACCTGGGCGGAAAGCTCGAGAAATCTGGCTTTAAGCGAAGCGGCGTCGAGCCAGGGTTGCCGCAGCTGCCGCAACAGGGCGAAATTATCCATGACTACGCGCTGAAGCTCTCGCCGCAGGAACAACTGCTGGCCGCGTTCGGATTCTTGACTTTGAATCCGCCGTCCTGCAAGGCGTCCACGTAATCGAGTTCGCTGCCGGTGACATAGAGCGCGCTCTTGGGATCCACCACCACTTTGACGCCGCTGCTCTCCACCAGAATATCGCGATTGGCCGGCTGGTCTTGCAGGTCCATTTTGTATTGCAGCCCGGAACAGCCGCCGCCCACCACCGCGACCCGCAACACGCCGTTGGGCCGTCCCTGCTTTTGCAAAAGCGAGCCGACCTTCTGCGCCGCGCTCGGGCTGACTTTGATCAACCGCTCGTCGCCCAATCGAACATTCGGCGCGGAGGAACTATTGGGCAGGGCTGGCTTGGCGGCAATCACAGCGCAAAGGTATCCGCGCCCGCCTCCAGCGTCAATTCCCGAAGTTTGCCGGGCAAACATAGGAATCGGAAATTCAATCAAAGTGTTGTTGCGCGTGACGGCGAGCCTGGCCACGGATGGCGCGGCGTTGGACGCAGGTATTATGGCCTGTTACGAACTGCCTGATTCTCCCTGAGTTTCCTGTTTTTCTTGCTCCTGCTCTTGCGGAGCTTGAGCGGCGGCGGCGGGTTCCTCCGTGATTCCTTCCACTTCGGACAGGGCCAATTGCTCAGGAGGAGCTGTCGCGAGGCCGGGATCGGCGGTGAGCAAAGCCTCGGGTTTGGTAATTGGAATGCGGCGCAATTCATCCGCAGCGGGCAAATCTTCCAGGCCGCGCAAGCCAAAATATTCCAGGAACGAAGCCGTCGTTCCGTAGGTCATGGGCCGGCCCACCACCTCCGCGCGCCCCACTTGTTCCACCAAGCCGCGTTCCAGCAAGGTTTGCATCACACCATCCACGGCCACGCCGCGCACTTGTTCAATTTCCGCGCGCGTAATCGGCTGGCGATAGGCGATGATGGCCAAAGTTTCAAGCCCGGGTTGCGACAGCCGCGCGGGCCGTGGTTTCAAACCGACCAGCGCGATAATCCATGGCGCAAATTCGGGCTGGCTGACGAATTGCCATCCTCCCGCCACACAGGCGAGGCGATAGCTTCGCTGGGCCGCTTCGTGGTCCTTTTGCAATTCTTCCAATGCTAAAATGATCTCCGCCTCTTTGCTTTTCTTGAAGGGCTTGGCCTCCTCGCCATGCTCGGCGGCGGCGGAGAGCAGATCGCGCAGTTCGCGGGGGTTGAGCGGCTTTTGGGCCGAAAACAAAATCGATTCCAAGATGAATTTCAGTTCCATGCAAAATCTTTCAACTGCCCGCCGGCGTCTCTGGCGCGGCGTCCGTCAGTGCGGGGGCGGCCACAACCGGCGCGCGCGTGATTTCAATTGTGCCGAAATCCTCCGCTTGCACGCAGACCAATTGTTTCAAGCGAATCAATTCGAGCAAGGCCAGAAAAGTGCAGACCACCTCCGAACGGCTGGCCGCGTCGCTAAACAACTCCGCGAAGGTCACCGCTGTCTTTTCGCCCATGAGTTTGACCAAGTGCTCGATCTTTTCGCTGACCGTCCATTTGTCTTCAAAAATCTCGCGCAGGTCATCGCGTTTGCTGATCCGCTTCAGGACATCATTGATGGCGTTGATCAGGTCGAAAATCGAGGCTTCCTGTTTCGGGGCGGCCCGTTCGATGCTTATTTCCTGCCGCACCGGCAGGCGCGGGAAAATATTCTCCTGGCTGATTTCGCGGACTTGCAGTTGCACCGCCGCGTCCTTGAATTTCTTATACGCGACCAATTGGCGGATCAATTCCCAGCGCGGGTCCTCGCCTTCGTCCTCCTCCTCGTTTTGGACTTGCAGGTCTTTGGGGAGAAGTTCGCGGCTTTTGATGTACATGAGCGTCGAGGCCATGACCAGGAATTCGCCGGCGATCTCCAAATCCAGCAGCCGCATGACTTCGATGTATTCGATGAACTGCGTGGCCAGGCGCGTCAAATTGACTTCGTAAATATCGACTTCCTCCTTCTTAATCAGATAAAGGAGTAAATCCAGGGGCCCCTCGAAAACGTCGAATTGGACTTTGTATTCCGCCATGACAAATCGCGCGCGCGAAGGCAATCCTAGAACTCCCTCCGTCGTTTTGGCAACGTTATAGTAAGCTTCAGGCAGGCAGTTTTGAGTGACCCTTAGAAACATATCAGGCTTTCCCTTATCCCCCCCCTCAAAAAGAGTGAGATTGGTTTGACTGGGTTTGACTGAGTATGACTGGGAGGCAAAAAGCGCCGGGGAAATCGCGCTGCGATGTCCCGAACGGCGCAGAAATGGCGCAACAGAGCGGCGCCCCGCGCCTTGGGCTGCGCGGTCCCGGCCCACTCTGCCTAACTCGATCACTTTCACGCTCGGCTTCAATTCACCAAGGCCCATGCTATCACGAAACCGGAAATCTCTGCCGCTCACCGTGCACGCTATTTTTCGAAGGTCCACGAGGAAGGCTGTCAAGAAGAGACGCGCACGGTGCGCACTTTTTTATAGCTTCGGCCAGAAAACCGCTTTGCTACGGAATTCCCTGAACCTTCGTCACGGAATTCGCCCGATGGCGAAAGCTCAAAGTTTCTTTATGCTGGCCACGTTGTTTGGGGGGATAAATGAGACCCGCTTGGTGTTTGGTTGCGCCAGGCGGGTTTCTCGTTGAATGGGTCGGGATTTACCACCAATCAAAAATTATCTCGTCAATTGTCCAACGATAGTCCCCGCCATTTGTTGGAAAGCTTGCGCCACGGCGAGGCCTAGAACTGATAAACATTAAGGTTTGAGGTGACAGGTTTGCTAGCAGCCTGTCGGACTTAAAACTAATAATTAAAGTAAGCGTATCGAATATAACTTGAACCAGGTGGTCTAAGTCTTCATGTCA
>DASRLE010000357.1:0-4568 GCA_035648615.1 Saccharimonadales bacterium (SeqCode)
GGATTGGGGGAAGTGACTGGTTACAAACATTCCTTGGAGCATCGTCCCCTTGAAGCGCCGTGGTTCTACGGCATATACGTGGTGAGCCTGCTGGTGGGAGCGGGCATCGTGCTTTCCGGCATCAACCTGGTAAAACTCGCTGTCAGTGTGAACGTGATGAACGCTCTGTTGCTGCCAATCGTTCTGGGCTTTTTATACATGTTAGCGCGCAAGGCACTGCCGGAGCCTTGGCGGCTCAAGGGTTGGTATGCGTGGCTGGTCGGCTTGATCGTCCTGTCCACCGCCGGCTTGGGCGTGTATGCCGGCATCATGGGAATACTGTAAAGAATAACCTTTTCACCAAAGTCGTAAATTTTTTTGCCACGACACCTGCTGCGCGAACCGCTCCAGGAATAAAAATCTGTGAAAAATGCGCCCGTGCGGATCATCGGGGTTCATCCGCAACTTTGCATTGGCACGCTTGCGCATCTGTCGCCTTGCCATAGGCATCGCGTATTTGTGAGCGGAAGCTTTGGCGTGCGTTTTGGCCAGATTGATGGAGCCGTCGCCGAGTCCGGGAGCGGGGCAAAGGTCGTCGGAAATGACCTCAAGATCAGCCCCGGCAATTTTCAAGAGCACCTTTTTTTCCAGCGGAATCTTGTTCGGCACAATCGCCAGCAGACGATGCCCGCGTGCGCGCGCCATCGCGGCAAGGCTGATGCCGGTGTTGCCGGAAGTCGGCTCGACTATGCCCCGGCCATTGGCGAGTTCGCCGCGTTCTTCGAGGTCTCGCAATAATTCCCACGCCGCCCGATCCTTCACCGAGCCGAACGGATTCATCCATTCGAGCTTGGCGTAAAGCGGGAATTCGGCGCACGGGTTAAGTTTGTTGATGCGGACAAGCGGAGTCGGGTTCTCCTCGTTGGGCAACATCTCAAAAATGTTTTCGTAAACTCGCGTCTGTTGATTCATGGGCAGTTCAAGTTTCAACTGTCATTATGGATTTGATCTGTTGGTCCGGTGTCTTGCGATCCAGAATTAAGGCCGGTGAGTCAATGTTCGCCGCTCGTTTCACTTCTCTTAAATCTTCCACGCGGATTGAGGCCGGCCCTCGGATTGGAAAATGCATCAGATAGACCTGGGCGCTTTCGATTTTCTCTTGCCAGCCGAAATCGCACTCGCGGCTGCCGTGGAATTTATTGAAGGTCACTTTGCCGATGAAACAAACCACCTTTGGCCGGTGTGTCCGAATGAGTTTTATTGTGCGGCGCACCCCCATTTGTTCTTCGCCCTTTTCCAGTTCAGTCACGTCCACCGTGGGCCGGTTCACCAGATTGACAAAATTCAATCCGTATTGTGGAATGAACTTTTCATCGTAAATGCGCTTGAGTGATTCGTCATTTTTAAGATCGCTTTCCATTTCGTTCAGCAGGCCGGCTCGGTTGAGCAGATACCAGAACATCTTGTTGTTGGAAAAAGGGATACCGCGCCGGTAAGAACCCGGATGCGGATTGATACCCACAAAAAGAATCTTCGCTTGGCCTGAAATTTTATAGGCAATCATATCAAGGTGCGGCTGGTTGTGGCTTTGTGCGTTTGGACGGTGGTTTCTTTGACTTGCTCTGCGAGACTTCAACCGGATAGGTGATCGTGGTGCCGCAGACTTTGGCAAAGGGCGTGAGCGTGTGCATTGTGCGACGAGTTGGACTCATGATGTCCTCGACACGGATTCCACGAACCAGCAAGGCATCCGCAATGAGAGAACGATGACAGCGCCACGGCACCGCTTCGGCGCACATTATTGCAATCCGATCCTGTTTCGCCAACTGGATCAATTCTTCGAGGCACCGTTCAAATTCGGGGGTCTGCATATAATCCGCATAACCTCGAAAGGAGGCATTGCGCCAGCCCACATTGAACGAATCGCGTTTCGCATGACGCAGACCGCCCATTCCGGGAACATGCATGTATCCCAAGCCGACCTGCTCCAAGGCCAGAGGCAGTGAATCCTTGTTGAATTGCGGGTTGTGCCGTGAACGTGGCACCGTCCGCACATCCACCACGCGCGCGACTGCGTGAAGCTGAAGCAGGCGGATGAATTCAGCGAGCGTGCGGGTGGAATGACCAATCGTGAGCATGATGTTCGACGGTTCTCCCGTTGACCTTCGTTTTTCTGGGGGCCAAGCCGTTTTGGTTTTAATTTTCACTGTGCTATTGAGTGAATGCCTTTGGCGATTCTTTTGAGCGCGGTGCCTTTGTGCATGGCCAGGTGATCGGTCTTGTCGCTCTTGATCAAATATTGCGGCACTTCCTTCGAGGCGCGGACGGTGTAGGTCTTAAACCTCGTGGGGGCGGTGACCTTTTTCTGGATCGTTCCCCGGACGCGGCCGGCTTCCGAGTTCCACTCCACATGATCGCCAATTCTGAATTCAGGTTTCATCGGTCTTACGCATGATTGGTTATTACAAGTTGCTTGGGTCGGTGTGTTCCAGTAGGCGTTGTTGCGTGGCATTGAGATTTCGCACCACCACCTCCGCAACGCGTTTCATGAGTTGGTAGCCCAGTTCGTGATTTGCGTCACATTTCTCCCGTAGGCGGGTCCCGTAGATGAAAATGGTCAGGGTCGGCTCCACGGCACAGGCGCTAAAGTGCATGTAGTAGGGAGGAAACAACCAGGCCCATCCCAAGTCATCTCCCGGACCGAGCGTGCGGATGGGGAGCACACCACGATCTCTCACTTCCGATTCAATCAAGACCTTGCCTTCCAGAATCAAATAAAATCGGTTGGCGAGTTCACCTTGCCGGTAAATCCAAGCTCCCGGCTTAAATCGCATCTCTAAAATGGAGTCGGAAAGCAATTCGAGAAGATGCTCGCCCATTCCCTTAAAAAGCGGTTGCTGCGCAACCAGGGCAAGGAGTTCCTCTGACGCGGGATTGAAAGCCGTAACATCGGGCGGGCTGGCTTGTTCGTCAGGCTTCATAATCATGTTCTGCAATCATTCGCGCACAGGTTTATGCGGAAACGGATTTGAAGCTCGCGCGGTCGTCCGCTTCGAGCCAGTCGAACGTCGTGCTTTTTTCCGGTTTCAATCCCAGCTTGGTGCAGTTCTCAACAAAGTAGGCGCGCTTTTCCGGGTCTTTGAACATACTGTCGGCCTCCACTTTATCCGACCAGGTCTTAATTTCCGCCGGCGTCTTTTTTGCGCCATTGGTTAACAGCCAGTCCCCGACCTCTTCATAAGTCGTCGCCGCTTGAACGACCGCTTTGAATTGCTCTCCGTTGATTCCCTTGAAGCCGAAGAGATCGTTGTCCAACGGACAATCGTAATGATATTCGCCAAGTTTTCCAGTCAGGCTGGCGCGGCATTTGTCAACGGTCCGCTTGGCGATGACAAATCCGCCGATGCGTTCGCGCGGGCTGGACGGGGCTTGTTTGGTCAGGTCTCGGTCAATGATCGGTGTGCTCATAATTTTATCCTTTGGTTAATGTTTGTGCCGGTGATTTTCAGGTCAGCGCGTTCATCAGTTTGTCGAACGCGCGGTCAAATTTTTCGATGTCTTCGTCTTCATATCATTTCAAACGTCCCTTGAGGTCGGTGGCATTAAAGGGGCCGGGTTCGGCGATCAATTGACGCGCCGCATCCACCTGTCCCCACACATTCCACAGCAAAACGCCCCGCACGCGGCTGTTTTCAAGGTAATAAATGACGCCTTCCTCATTCGGCCGCTTCCAGTCCGCAACGGTTTCCAGGCGCGCATCCAATTCACCAACCGCTTCATATCCCAAATCGAACATGTCGGAGTAAAAGGACGGCAGGTGATGGTAAGGTTCTGATTTACCCGCCATGTTTCGTCCCGCCAGTCGGCCCATCGCATTGGCATTATCCTCGTGCTCGACCCGAATGTGTTTTCCCAAGGCGGCCGAATAAAATACCGCCACGTCACCCGCCGCAAAAACGTCGGACCGCCCCGCGCGCAAAAACTCGTCCACCACAAAACCATCATCCACTTTCAAATCCGCGAATCGGGCCCATTCGACGTTCGGCTCAATGCCGATTCCCGCCACCACGCCGTCCACATGGATTACCTGGCCGGATCCGGTGCTCAAGGCGCTTTGATTGCCGGATGTTTTGGAGCCGGTGATTTTTTCGCCCGCCAGCAGCTTGATTCCCTTTTGCCGGTAGTAACTGGAAACATGCTGCGCAAGCTCACGCGGAAAGACACGGTCGCCAATGTCCTTGCCCGGAAAAATCATCACCACTTCCTTTCCGTTCAGCGCCAGCGCCGCCGCAATTTCCGAGCCGATGAACCCGCCGCCAATCACAGCAAACCGCCGACCCGTTTCGGTCAGCTTGCGCAACCGCCGGTAATCCGCCAGTGAACGGAAATAAATAATGTGTTCATCGCCAAACGGCAGCCGTCGCGGCCGGCCGCCCGTGGCCAGCAATAACTTCTGATAGGTGTAAACTTCCCCCTTGTCATCCAGGGCGCGCTTCAGTTTTGGCAGGATTTCCGTGACGGTGCGACCAAGGTGAAGCTTAACCGCCTTGCTCGCCGTCTTGCGCCAGATAATGTCCAACGGCTTGCCT
>DASRLE010000358.1:0-3412 GCA_035648615.1 Saccharimonadales bacterium (SeqCode)
GAACAGCATACCAAGGCCCCGGAGGGTGCGGTTACTGGGGCGAGCGCCCTCGGCATGGTCGGTGGAGCGCTCGGCTGGCTGGCTGGGCTGGGCGTGCTGGCCATTCCCGGGCTGGGCGCTTTTATTGCCGCAGGCCCCATCATGGCGGCCCTGAGCGGCCTCGCCGTCGGTGCGGCGGTGGGAGGGATTGCGGGCGCGTTGGTGGGGATGGGCATTCCTGAATACGTCGCTAAACGCTATGAGGGCAAGATCCAGGCGGGAAATATTCTAATTTCCGTCCATGCCGAAACCTGCCAGCAGTCCAAACAGGTCAAAGACATCTTCGCCGAGGCCGGAGCCCAGGATATTTCCTCGACCCGGGAAGCCGAAGTGCCAAATACCACTTTTCGCCCTAAGCCGGCCTAATCCATTCGGCCGCACTTAGATAGGCGCAAGGTTAGGGATTCTCCACGCGAGGGACAGGGGCGGAATCGGGGATAGGAGGATAACTTGCGTGCCTGGCCACGACCAGAAAGAAAAGCGCCAACGCGACAAGGCAGGCCAGGAGTACGATAATCTTCCAAATGGCGATTTTTTTCTGCTCCCGTTTCCGACGGTGGCGCTTCCGCCGTTTCATTCGCGGACCGGGAGGGTGAAGAATCGGGGTAGCCACCGTTAACGCAGGGCCGGTAGAGGCCGTAGGGACGCTCGGCTCGGGTTCAGCCAGTGCATCACGGCTTTTAGGCAACAGACGCGGCGGCGGGGGCACTGCGCTCAAGGAATCCCATGCGGCAGGCAGCTTGCCGAAATCGCTCCGGTGGTGAGGACGCGCCTCCGCCCCTGGCACGACCAACGTCAAGGAGACCTGCGACCGGATTTCCCGCAAGGCGTCGCGATGTTCGTCGATGTCCGCAGGCGCAACTGCCCCCGCCAACGTGGTCAGGGATAATTTAATCGTCCAATATCCGGCCCTGGTTTTGCGCGAACGGGAAAATTGGAGATAAGGGGTGTCAATGTTGCGCTGTTGCACTACGGCGGGGGGCAGGGCGACGGAAAGCACTTCAATGACGTGGACGATGGTGGAGGGGTAGGGAAGAGCAAAGGGCGTCCGGCGCGCCACCGGGTCCGGCACGTTCAGAAAACTCGTCAACCAATCATTGGCTATCTCCAATTTGTACCAGCCGGAACGGGTGTCGGCAGTGAGAAAGCCGTTGATTTCAAAAATCTCGGCTATAAAAAATTCGTTCGCGGCACGGTCATCTCTGAATTCGAGCGCGCCGATTCGTTGCGCGCTCATAAAACGGTCGGCGCAGGACCGCAAACGTTTTCGCGAGACGGCTTCCAATCCTTCATTCTCAAACTCGTGGCGAAGGGCTTCGGCATGACTGCCGCTGGCCGCGACCACCACCCCCAGCCATGACGCCTTGCCGGTGGTATCGAGCAAAATTGATTCATTAAGCTCATAGACACTCGGACGGACAGAACCTTCCGGCGTCTTCACCAAATGCGTGGGGGTGGCCGAAATGGGCAGTCCCACTCCATAATCGGGAGCGGCCTGCCGCAGGTGTCCGCCCGCCTGCCGTTTCAATGTTGCGTCCACCCATCGAGTGACCCCGCGCGCCTGGAATTCGACCAGCACATGATCGAACAAACCCGGCGTGGGAAGCAGTTCGCCCAGCGATTTGCGCAAAGCGGTACTCACCAGCACCAATCGCGACGGCACATCCAGCCGCTTGAACAAGTGCATTAGAAGGAAGGAAAGGTCCTTGCTATCGCCAAAGCGCCGGCGCGCCACGATACCGGGGGGTGAAGGGGGCCGCCCGTCCAATTCCCCCGCCGTCGCCACGTCCCGGTATTCATCCTGCACCATTTGAATGGCGCGCTCGGTCTGCTGGATGGTGTTGCCCTGGCCCTCGGCAATTTCCTGGGCGATTTTCGCGATGGCGGAATCTTTTTCATCCTCCGGCCACGCTTCCGCAAAAGCCGCCGCCACTGTTTCCCAATCCGGACAATCAGAAATCTGGATCCACGGAAAAGCGATATGCCACTCCGGAGTATTCTCCTCGGGCCGCATGCCCGGGTAATTCTCTTGCGTCCATTGCCAAAGCAATTGGCCGTCCTCCTGAGTTTCGGACGGAATCCAGCTCTTTTCCGAGGACTTCCATTGCATGGGTCGCGAAGCATTGCAGCGCACCGCGAAATAAAGTTTTCCCACGGGCGCTCCCGCCGGAAGGGTGAAAAGCGCGGTGCAATAATCCGGCAACAAAACCGGCCGGGTCTCAATTGTATAACACCATTCCAGAATGTCCCCAGGCCGGACATCCTCCAACATGAGCAAAAGGGTCAAACGGTCCTCGAGAACCGACGCTTCCCCTTCCTGGTGCGTCACGCGCGCCTTCGACAAATCCGTATGATCGAATTCGGCGGCCCCGCGCCGAGTCTTGATCCAATGCAACATGATCTTTTGGTGGCGGGGGTCGAAGTCCAGCCGCCAGCGGGACTCCTTTTGCACCGCCTGCATGTTCTCCAGCCGCATGACGATGTGGATATGAGTCTGGCGAAGCTCGGCCTGAATCTGGTGGTTGACCAGCAGGTGGGTGACTGGCCCTGAGGTTTTGGACCGGAATTCAGGGCGATACGGGCACGAAAAGACCCAATCGGGCACAGCGCCCAAACGGACGCCTTCTTTCGCGACGCCCAAGGCATCTCCCTGTTGTGCAACAGAACTCTCAGTGACCATTCCTCTGTCATACGTGGACTCGCGCCGGACTTCAATCAAAAAGGGTCATCACTCCAAAGTGGTTCAGGCGAAAACAGGCGCAATCGTTCTTGCAGTCCGGGGCTTTCGCGCCAAGAGTTCCTGCCTGTGATAACGCAAACGATCGCTCGTTACCTGCAAAAGCTGCCCAAACAATTGCGCGAGTCTTTCAAGGCTTGCTCGTATGGTTTGGGCGCGGGCCTGGCAGCGGTCGCTTTCCAATGGATCGCTGGGTGGATGTATAACGCGGGACTGGTGCGGCTTTCCACTCGAGGTTTTTTAACCTTTGCCGTGGGCAGCTTTTTGATCCTGGTCGTTTCCTCATTGATTGTCGGGCTGCTTTTGACTCTGTTTTGCCCGGAGGCCGCCGGCAGCGGGATTCCGCAGCTTAAGCTGGCTTTTTGGAAAGATTTCGGGACAGTTCCGTGGCGGGTGGCATGGGTGAAGTTTGTGGCCGGGGCGGTCAGCATCGGCGGCGGAGCGAGCATGGGGCGTGAAGGGCCGAGCGTGCAATTGGCGGGAGCGCTCTCCTCCAATTTGGCCGGCTGGGCGGGCGAGCCAAAACAGAATCGGCGAACAGCAGCCGCCGCCGGCGCGGCCGCCGGGCTGGCTGCGGCCTTCAACGCGCCACTGGCTGCCTTGACCTTCGTTTTGGAGGAAATCATCGGCGATTTG
>DASRLE010000359.1:0-19050 GCA_035648615.1 Saccharimonadales bacterium (SeqCode)
TGATGGATTAGCGCGCCGCGCCGGCCTCGTTTGGTGCTGAAACCCTCCGCCAACATGCGGATGACTTCCTGGAATTCCCCGTGCATAAGATGACGGTACGGATAGGCCGAACGCATCAGCTCAAACAATTTCTGCTCCTCCCAATCTTCACAGGCAACGGCTGCCACGATTTGCTGGGCCAGGACATCGAGAGGCTTAGGAGGAATGTGAATGGCATCCAATTCTCCGCGCCGGACACAACGCAAGGTTGCCACGCATTCCACAAGTTCATCGCGGGTCAGAGGAAACCAACGCCCTTTGGGCAAGCCGCCCCGTTTATGTTCTGCTCGTCCGACACGTTGGAGAAAGGTGGCTATCGAGCGCGTCGTTCCCAACTGGCAAACCAGCTCGACTGAGCCTATGTCGATACCCAGTTCCAAAGATGATGTGGCGACGAGAACCTTCAGCTCGCCTCGTTTGAGACGGTTTTCGGCGTCCAAACGGAGCTTCGTGGAGAGACTTCCATGATGGGAAGTGACTTTGTCCTGGCCTAACCGAGACGACAACTGATGCGTGACGCGTTCAGCCAGCCGCCGTGTGTTAACAAACACCAGCGTGGTCCGGTGGGCCTCAATCAAATTGACCAGTCGTTCATAAACCTCGGCCCAGACCTCAGTGGACATCACTGCTTCCAGCGGAGAACCAGGAAGTTCAATGGCTGTGTCCATCGCGCGCAAGTGTCCGCTGTCAATCACCTGGCAACGGGGCCGGCCGGATTGATCCACATGGCGGGCGCCTACCAGGAACCTTGCGACTTCCTCAATTGGCTTTTGTGTCGCCGAGAGGCCAATCCGCTGCAATGGCCCCGGCACCAGTGCGGCCAGCCGCTCCATGCTCAGCGCCAGATGCGAGCCGCGCCGATTGCCGATCACCGCATGAATTTCATCCACGATGAGCGTGCGCACCGTGGCCAGCATTTTGCGCCCGGATACCGAAGTCAGCAGCAGATAAAGCGACTCCGGGGTGGTGACAAGAATGTGCGGAGGACGCCTGGCGATGGACTGGCGTTTGGCTGCGGGAGTATCGCCCGTGCGAACTGCTGCCTGCACGGTGATGTCGCTGCCTTCGGCAATCCGGAGCGCGGCACGAATTTCCGCGAGCGGTTCCTCTAGATTTTTATGAATGTCATTGCTCAGCGCCTTGAGCGGCGAGACATATAAAACACGGGTCTCGTCCTTCAGCGTTCCTTTCAGCCCGTCACGGAACAGGGAATCGAGCGCGGCCAGAAATGCAGCCAGGGTTTTACCAGAACCCGTGGGCGCGGCGATGAGTGTGTGAGCCCCGGATTGGATTGCCGGCCAACCGCGCTCCTGCGGCTCGGTTGGAGAGCCAAACTTCTGCTTAAACCATTGCGAAATGACGGGATGAAATTGGAACCGTTCCACCTTTGACATAAAATATAACACATTCCTTCATTTGAGCGAGTCGACAAAATTGCAAAATCTTCATTTTCCGTCATATTGCAAAGTGATTGCGGCAATTCCGAAAACAGGCTGCTGCGGGTTTCCTCTGCCAAAAGTTGCATACGCTGAACTTTTTCCTGTGGTGGAAGTGCAACAGACATTTTATGAACCGCCGAGGATTGTCACGCTGCAACGCTGGCGCGCGCTTGTGCCGCCGGATTTTGAGTTCACCCTGAAAGCGTGGCAACTGATCACCCATACTGCCAAAAGCCCCACCTACCGGCGACTCAAGACGAAACTGACGCCGCAAGAACTTGATCAGTGCGGGGCATTTCAATCGACGCCGATGGTGCAACGGGCTTGGGAAACCACCCGCTCTTGCGCGGAAGCCCTTTGCGCCCGCCATCTTCTCTTTCAATGCCCCGCCAGTTTTACGCCTACGTCGCAAAACCTCGATCAAATGCGGCATTTTTTCACTTCGATCGAACGACGTGAATTGAAACTGCTTTGGGAGCCGCGCGGGAATTGGCCGGACAACCTGGTATTGACGCTGTGTAAAGAATTGGATCTGGTTCATGTCGTCGACCCGTTTTTGGCACAATCCGTCACCACAGATTTCATTTATTTCCGCCTGCACGGCGGGAAAGGTTTCAAACAGATTTTTACCAACGAGGAACTCTTGGGCGTTGCCCGATTAATCCCGCCAGGCAAGCCATCCTACGTCGTGTTCAATAATATCAACATGTTGGAGGACGCAGGCAAATTTCAATCACAAATAATTCAAATGCCATAGCCCTCATCATCCTCCAGGCTGGGACTTGGAAAAGCGGACAGAAATTTCTCATTTTTCAGCAACGGCCATTATGGTTTCCTTTGTCGTAGGTTTCTTGCTGACAACGCTCGTGTTGTCAATTGTAATTCGCTTCTATACCAGCTTCTACACCGATGGCAAAAAATGGGGGCCAAATGGTTCACAATGGGGCCCGCCTGAAAGCTCATAAAGTGCTTGTGAAAGCTGCCGGAGGAAGCAATGCGCCGGGAGCAATAAGAAATGAGGAACTTGCTTAAATTGGCAGGCTTGATCATAGGATTAAGTCGTGGTATTTGAACAACATGAATCGAGCATTGAGTCAACGGATGGAGGAAGAGGTGCCGAAGCGGCTGGCAGAACTGCTGGCCGTGCCGCCGAGCCGAATCAAGGTTCAGCGGCAGCCCGCAGCCGGTCACGGCAAGCCGGTACAGGCGGATTTGCTGGTCACGGCGGGAGATTTCAATTTCGTTGTGGAATGGAAAACGACCGGCCAGGCGGCGGCGGTCGCGATGGCGGCGCGCGCGGTGCAGCAGTTCGCGGCGCAATGGAAAAAGAAAAGCATCCCGTTGGTTACCGTGCCCTACATGGGCGAAGTCGGGCGGCGATTGTGCGAGGAAGCGGACGTTTGCTGGCTGGATTTGTCAGGCAACGCACATCTAGTAGCGCCGGGGTTGCGGGTGACCATTGAAGGCAAGCCAAACCAATTCAAGCGGCGTGGCCGCCCCCGCAGTGTGTTCGCGCCCAAAAGCGCGCGGATTGTGCGCCGGCTGTTGGTCGAACCAGAGAGCACATTCACCCAGCGGGCATTGGCGAAAGCGGTCGGATTGGATGAGGGATTCACCAGCCGTATCGTCCGCCAACTGGAAGAACAGCGCCTGGTGGCGCGCGATGCCGCCGGTGAACTGAAGGTCGCCGATTACGACGCACTGTTGGATGCTTGGCGCGAGGCCTACGATTTTTCCAAGCACCATATCGTACGCGGTCATATCGCGGCGCGGACGGGTGATGAGATTCTGCACCGGGTGTCGGATCAATTGAAACGCGACAAGCTGGAGTACGCGGCCACTGGATTGGCCGGGGCATGGCTGCTGAACCAGTTTGCCGGCTTTCGGCTGGTGGTTGTCTATGTGAGCCAACTGCTTTCCGCGGAGGCGAGACAGAAAATGGGATTCCACGAGGAGCAAAAAGGCGAGAACGTCTGGCTGGTCGTGCCGAACGACGAAGGCGTTTTCGACGGCGCGGTAGAGAGCGGCGGCATCCGCTGTGTTCACCCGGTGCAGGTATATATGGATTTAAAGGATCAGCCCGAGCGATCCGCCGAAGCGGCTGAACAATTGCGCGTAAAACTATTGAGAAAGGACGGCCATGCCTGAAAAACCAACTACCGCCTCCGGCTACCCACCCGGCCAAGTTGCCCGGGTGAAGTCCACCTGCCTATATCTCGCCACGAAATTGGGCGATTTGATGGATGAACTGGTGGTCGTGGGAGGGCTTGTCCCATCGCTGCTGATTGATCAGTAGAAATTGCCGGAAAACGTGACGCCTCATGTAGGCACACTCGATTTGGATCTAGGGTTGGCTTTTGCCCTGGTGGGGGAACAACGGTATCAGGACGTGGTCGAACGTCTGCGGAATGCCAAGTTCACCGCTGATGTGAACGAAGAAGGCAAGCCTACGCGGCAGCGCTGGCGCATCAGTGATCCACCGGTGACAGTCGATTTCTTGATTGAGCCGGAGACAGGCGCCGAAGCACAGGCAGGGCGTTTGTTCCCGCTCACGAAAGATTGGGCGGCCATCATCGCACCCGGCCTGCATTTGGCATTCAGGAACAATCAAGTCGTGACGCTGGATGGAAGAACCATTGTCGGAGAAACAGCCAAGCGGGACATTCGGGTGTGTGGGGCGGGTGCGTTTGTGGTTCTCAAGGCGCTCGCCTTTCACATTCGTGGTGAGAACAAGGACGCTTACGACCTGTTTTACCTGCTTCGGAATTACGGGCGCGGCGTCTCGGACGTGGCCGCGCACCTCCGTCCGCTTCTCCCGGACGCCAGCGCGGTGAAGGCACGGGAACACTTGCAGGCTGATTTCAACAATTCCGAGGCGATCGGGCCAAGGCGGGTCGCGGAGTTTCTGTACGGACGACCGGACGCGGACATTCAGGCGGATGCGGTTGGTTTCGTTCGCCAGCTCCTGGCCGAGTGCAGACAGGGTTAGTGTAAAAGTACACTTTTGGATCCAGAGGCAGGGATCAAGTCTGCAACCCGTCGGTTAGCTGGAGGCGCATACGACCCCTCGCTGAGTCGGCGGCGCACCCACGATCACCGGTCGGCCACGCAGACCTGGATCGTCGCGCTGCTCTACCGACGCGTAAAAGGCGTCCATGTCCAAGTGGAATATTACTCGAAACATCACTTCCGCAGATTACCACGGAAGCTAGGAGGCCGGAAGGCGTGCGGGGCGCTAAAGGCTATCAACTCAAACTGCCTTTTCCCGTTTCCCGCCCTATAGACCCCAAAGGGAACGGAAACGGGAAACACTCCGTTTGCTCCAGCGGAGGATAGGGCCACGCTGGGAAGCGATCCGAGCGCCGGTCTGGAGCCTGCAAACAGCAGAAGGGCCGGGCGGCCTTCGATCTGAGGGACGTGCCAGCCCCATCCCATCTGCTGGAGCAGCAAAAAAGCGATAAATCCATCGCCGGAGAACCAGCCCTCGTGCTTCGGCCAGGGCTCAGGGAAGCTTTTAGGACAATTTCTACCAAGTTATATACGGTTATAGCTGTTGTCAGGTATAACCGTGTATAACTTGGTAGAACTCACATCACCCGTTCAGGCGATCCGCAGGACAGCGCCCAGCCGGGACACCCGCCTTAAGCTCACTTCCGCAACTCCACGCCTACTCCATCAGTTTCCGCGAAAGACACGCCATCAAATACCGTGCCAATGCTCATCGATCGATCAGTGCAGGTGAGTCTCTTGTGACTCGGTTCTGAAACTTTTGCCAACCGTCATTCCGATCACGCTGCCGATAATGGCCCCGGCCGCGAATTCGGAAACCCAATGGATTGTCACAGAAACGGCGAGTCCAACGTAAAACGCGTAAAGCAACGCGCCAAGGACAACGATCTTGTTCTTGGGATAAAGCATCGTCAAGCAGAGCGCCATGGAAAACGCCACCGTAGTGTGTCCCGATGGCCACCCCCAAAAGATGCCGCCTTTGAGAAAACCAAATTGAAAGCCATGGCTGGAGTCGATCACCGCCGAGACGTTCATCGCAGGCGTTCTAAATGCTCCGTGAAATGGCGGCGGGCGGCGTCCGGTTATTGCCTTATAGAAAGAAGTTATCAGATACGCCAGGAGGGCTGCCTGTCCCAAAGCCCACGCGATCGTGATGAGGCGCCGGTTCTTCGAGGCCAGGCCGGCGACCAAAAGCACCAAAGGCCACAGGACAGGCATCCACATTCCGAGGCGAAGGGCCGGACGGGCCAGCACAGAGAATTCCGCGGCCCGCGTCCAGCGATAATACGCCCAATCGCCGCCGGAGGTGACGATCGCTATTGTCAGGCCAATGGCCACCGCGTGCCACAGAAGGTTGCGACCACTGAAGATCGCGACGATATTCCGAGGAAACCGATGAAAAAGCTCAGGCACAACGCCCATCATAGCGTTGTCGAAGCGGGTCGCACTAAATTAAAGGAACTGCCCCCGGCTTAAGCACGAGTTGGCCTGACCCGCACGTTTGGAGATTCGGACCCATCTGGCGCCCTCGTTATTAGCGCACAAAAACACAGTCGTTATTGACATAAAAACACAGTTGGCGTAAACGTAAAAACACAGTTAATGCCTGAGAAAACTCAAAGTAAGTTGGCGGCAGCATTGGAGCATGCACATAAAGCCGCTCGCAAGCAGGTGGTGACGTCTGCCTCGCTTCCGCGCGCAGACCGGGAATTGCTCGTGAAACGAGGATATCTCCAGGAGATTTGCAAGGGATGGTATCTGTTGAGCCGGTCAGTCGAGAAGCCAGGAGACAGCACCGCATGGTATGCGGCGTTCTGGGACTTTCTCTCCGTTTACCTGGATGAGCGATTCGGCGCCGACTATTGCCTTTCCGCAGCCTCCTCAATGGATGTCCACACGGGTGCCAACGTGATTCCTCGGCAGGTCATTGCCCTGACCGCACAAGGGGGAAAAATGGTGCTTGGTCTGCCTCACAACACGTCCGTGTTGGTCTATCAGGATGCCAAGAACATCCCTCGCGCCGTTGAAACAATTCGTGGGGTGCGGGCCATGTCGCTCGCCCTGGCGCTCTGCCGCGTTCCGCCGGCTTTCTTCGAGAACCAGCCACTGAATGCTGAAATCGCTCTTCGTGCGGTTAAATCCGTGGACGATCTGGCCCGGGTCATCCTCGAAACAGGTTCGCCCGCGCTGGCAGGGAGGCTGGCTGGCGCCTACCAGTTTCTCGGAGATAAAGAGAGGGCTGACCGAATCATCAGCACGGTGCAGGCCGCTGACATGGATTGCCAACCGAAGAATCCCTTTGTCAAACCTTCTCCCGTTTTTACAGGATCCACGCGGTTGGCATCGCCTTACGCCGGGAGGATCGAGGCCTTGTTCAAAACCGTCCGAGAGCCCGTGCTCGACCTCTTCAAAGATATGCCCCCGAGGCCTGTTTCCAATCCGGAAGCTTATATGAGGCAGGTCGAGGCCGTTTACGAGCACGACGCTTACAACTCGCTTTCCATCGAAGGCTATCAGGTCACCCCGGAGTTGATCGAGAAAATCCGCACCGGAGCATGGAATCCCGAAGGCGATCCTCAGGACCGGCAACAAATTGCCGCCATGGCGGCCAAGGGCTACTTGGCAGCATTTCGTCTGGTGGAGAAAAGCGTGAGGCGAGTCCTGGGAGGGGAGAACGCAGGTAGGGTGGTTCGCAAGGATTACCAGGGCTGGTATCGTGCTCTGTTTAGCGAGTCCGTGCGCGCCGGATTGCTGGAACCCTATCATCTGGCCGGCCACCGCAGCACCCCCGTGTTTATTCGCACGTCACGCCATGTGCCACCACCACACGGGGCGGTCAACGACTCTATGGACGCCTTGTTAGACTCTCTGGAGAGCGAGCAGGAGGCGATCGTGCGCGCAGTCTTGGGCCATTGGCTCTTTGGTTTCATCCATCCGTATATGGATGGCAATGGCCGGATGGCCCGATTCTTAATGAACGTGATGATGGCCTCAGGGGGTTATCCTTGGACGATCGTGCGCGCGACTCGACGGAAAGTGTATCTCGACGCCCTCGAGGCGGCGTCGGTCGAGCAGAATATCTTGCCGTTCGCAATTTTTATCCGGGAGGAGATGGCGGTTGACTGGAGCAGGGAGGCGGCCAAAAGATAAACTTGCGGTTGGGTGGGTTCTCTCTGGTGAACCGCCAAAAGCTGAATTCCAACTTCAACGAAGAAATATCGAAATGGAAAAAAAGAGGTTGATAAAACAGATCATCGCCAGCCTGAGCGAAAGCCTTGTCGTTTTGGAAAAGGCTGCCCGGGCGTCCCATGCGGAGGCCACGCACGAAAGCAGCAAGGCGGAAAGCAAATACGACACACGCGGACTCGAAGCCGCGTATCTGGCCGGTGGCCAGGCCCGGCAGGCGAAAGAAATCCTGGACTCGATCAAGCTCTACGAAACCCTGATGGCCAAGGATTTCGCCGCCGATGAGCCGATTGAACTCACTGCTCTGGTGGAATTGGAAGTCGGCGGCACGCGTTCCTTCTATTTTATAGGGCCGAAGAATGGCGGCCTGGAACTCAAACACCAGCGCAAGGAAATCACCGTGGTCACACCACAGTCTCCACTGGGCCAGGACCTGATGGGAAAGATTGCCGGCCAGCGTTGGACGGGCAAGTTGGGCGGTGCGGCTGCGAAATACCACATTGTTTCTGTGTCATAATTCAAGAGTGCGGCTGTAGGCTTGGAAAACTTCTTCGGTAAAGCAGGCGAACACTACACGCTCAACTTCATGCAGAGTTTTCAAAGCGGCGCGCGCTTCACGCACCGCAATCCGGCTGGCATCGAGAATCGGATAACCATAGACACCACAACTTATGGCCGGAAATGCGATGGTCTTGACCCCATTGGCAACAGCAAGGGAAAAGCACACCCGATAACAGGACGCGAGCAATTCCGGTTCTCCATCTCGACCTCCCCGCCACAAAGGACCGACCGCGTGGATTACGAATTTGGCGGGTAGCCGGAATCCCTGCGTGACTTTCCCCTGGACCGTTGGGCAACCCTGCAACATCCGGCACTCGGCCAGCAATTCTGGTCCTGCCGCGCGATGAATAGCCCCGTCCACACCGCCGCCGCCGAGCAGCGAAGCGTTCGCGGCATTAACAATGGCATCCACCTCGAGTTTGGTCATATCCGTCCGCGTTAGTTCGATGTTATCCTCGACTTTCACATTTCCCTCACTCCCGGCTCTTCGAGTCAATGATGATGGTGACGAGGCCATCGTTGGTCAGATTGATCTTCATGTCCGCGCCAAATTCACCGGTTTGAATGCTCCTTCCCAAATCCTCGGTCAGCCGGCGGATGAACTGCTCATAAAGCGGAACCGCCACTTCCGGGCGGGCTGACCGGCTGAACGAAGGGCGGTTGCCCTTCTTCGTGCTGGCAAACAATACATTAGTAATCGACGTCGGGCGATTACGGATTGAGCATCTCGTACAGCAGGATGGCAAGAGCGAAGGTTCCAAAGATAGCGGTTAATACCAAGATAAATTCGCCTATTTTGTCGCCTTTTCCTGAGCGACCACCGTAAAGCGTTTCCATGGATTCGTTCGAAACCTCATTTGAAGCTTTCCGAAACTCCCTGATGCCTTGGCGTAGGCCTTGCGCGAAATCCGAAAAGGGCTTTGGACGTAAAAGGATTAGTGCCAAAATGAGGAGTAGCACTATACTACGGACACCGAATAGCGTGGCGGAACGCATGACTTTACTCTATTAAATTCGGCACTCGCCCGCAACTAAATTTCGCTCATTCCCGGCTTTTTGTATCAATGATAATGGTAACTGGCCCGTCGTTCAGCAAAGATACTTTCATGTCAGCGCCAAATTCCCCGGTTTGAATGGGCTTACCCAAGTCCTGCGTCAATTGGTTAAGTAAGCGTTCGTAAAAGGGAATGGCGGTGTCCGGCCTTGCCGCCCGCGAGTAAGAGGGCCTGTTCCCTTTCGCGGTGCTGGCAAAAAGCGTGAATTGGCTGACCAGCAAAATCCCACCGCCCGTTTCCTGCACCGAACGGTTCATCAGACCCTGTTCATCATCGAAAATCCGCAGGCGGACGATTTTCCCGCTCAACCATTCAATGTCCTCCGCCGTATCGGAATCCTCGATGGCCAACAAGACGAGCAGGCCATTTTGAATCGTGGCTTTAACGGCGCCAACGATCGCCACATCGGCCTTGCTCACCCGTTGAATGACAGCGCGCATAAGGTTCAATCTTCTGGGCGTTCACCGCTGGGGGCCATCTTCACCAGTTTCGGATCGAATTGGCCCAGCACGGTAACCAAGTCGCTTTGCGCGGCCATCACTTCGCGGATGTTTTTATAGGCCATCGGGACTTCATCCAGGCCGGCGCTGATGAGGGTCACGCCGCGTTCGCGGAGGAGACGGTTCACGTCTTTCCAGTTGAATCTCTCGTTGGCGGCTTTGCGGCTCATGGCTCGGCCGGCGCCATGCGAGGCCGAGTTGACCGAATCCGGGTTTCCCTTCCCGCTCACTACAAATCCCGGCGACGCCATGGAACCGGGAATGATGCCCAGCATTCCAGCACCCGCCGGCGTGGCGCCTTTGCGATGAACGATGACGTCACGCTCCACACCGTCGATGACGTGCTTTTCTTTCCACGCGAAATTGTGATGGTTTTCCAAATCGAGCAAAATCTGCGCGCCGAGGTTTTCCGCGATGTGTTGGTGGATGCAGGCATGGTTCGCCGCAGCGTAGCATCCCATCAATTCCATCGCGTTCCAATATTCCTGTCCCTCCTGGGAATCAAGCGACAACCACGCCAGCCGTTTCAATTCGCTGGGCAAATCTGGAAATTGTGCGAACGCGATCTTGCTGTAGTAATCGCAAACTGCCGCGCCCGTGCCGCGACTGCCGCTGTGAGATAGCAGCGCGACATAAGTTCCCAGCTCAAGATCGTTGATTTTTGAGTGCGCCGTGAACAGGCCAAACTCGACAAAATGATTGCCGCTCCCGCTGGTGCCGAGTTGCGACCATGCGCGATCCTTGTTCTGCTTCACCACCGGGCTGATCGTCCAATCGGCATCCATCACCTCATGGGCGCGGCGGTCCCTGAACGTCGCGCCGACGCCAAAGCGCGTTTTCACCTCAATGGCGCGAGTCAAACGGTCCTGTTTCTGCTCCAAATCGCGCACCGGAATATCCAACATCGTCATTTTCATGCGGCAGGCGAAGTCCACGCCGACGGCGTAAGGAATGACGGCGTTCTCAGTGGCCAGCACGCCGCCGATGGGCAGGCCGTAGCCAACGTGCGCATCCGGCATCAAAGCTCCCGCCACGGAAACCGGCAGCAAACAGGCTTTTTCCATTTGCATCACCGCGTCGTGTTCAAGACCTTCGCCCCATTGCCGATATTTCACAGGCTCTGCGCGCGGCGGAGGTGGCGCTTTGAGAAGAGCATTCGCAAATTCAGCGCGTAGCGGGTCATCCGCGAAAGCCGATGGCTTAGCGACAATGGCAGCGACTTCCTCGTGCAACCGTGACTTGTCGCCGCTGCCGAGGATGAACTTTGCAACAAAATCCGTCGCCTGGCGGGTGGCTTCACCTAGCGGCACGCCAAGTTTGAGGAAATCTTTGGTGTTCATGTTGAGAATCAAAGGCGGGGGGAATTCGCATATCGTCTCCGTTTTGAGTTTTTATCCTTCGTTATATGATCTCTTGCGCCTGCCTAATCGGCCATGTCATAAGCGGCAAGCTCGGACATTGAAATGTGCCGGGCTTCTCCATGCTGGGCGTAGTACGTCAAAATCCCTTTCGCGAAATGCCCTTTCAGGAACGGAAGCATTGATCCACAGCCTGTAGCTTGAAAACAAGCCTTGGCCGCGGTCGATAGTTCTCGTCTATAAAACGGGGCGCGGCCTTTGAATAGGATCATCTTGGGATTCGGGCACGGCGAAAGCACCTTCAATTCGCTATCGCCACCGATTATTGCGGGATTGCGGTAGAAAAAAGAGCGAACTTCGCCTACAATCCAGTCAACTAATCGCAATCCCGGGACCCCCGAAGACGATGCTGCTGAATATCCCTTGTAATAGGCGAACGTCCCTGGAGTGACTCGATCGACTAGGCGGGCAAAGCTTTCCGCAATGCCGTGCAACCTAGCGTCTTCGTTTGGTTGCCGCGAATCGTAAACGATCCGAAAGGATTTTTTGAGATGATCCCCGTGATACTGGACAATGAAGCCGAAAAAGGTTCGGTAGATGTCGTCGATAAGACCGAGATCATTCTCACCATCCTCCCATTTTTTAAGCATCTCCTGCCGGATTTCTTCGATACGCTTTTGATAATCAGCCTTCTGTAGAGATGCAAGACGGGCGGGATCATGAATGTAATCGCTCCGCAGTTTGTAATTGTAAAAACCTTCAGCTGGGATAAAGAATCCAAATATAACGCCGTGATTCTTGGTTAAAAAGTAATCAATTTTTTTACCCAGTTCGTCTATGATGGCAGGCGTGAGATAACGCAACGCTGTCGATTTTAGCTCCGCTGCATTTTGAGTCACTTTAGAGGCAGGTAATCGTTCTTTTGCAAAACGCTGGATTGCGCTTTCAAATTGCTTTAAGTTTTCGAGTCGCTCGGTCGGCAGCGAAAGCGCAGCGTAACAAATGTTGGACTCTATCGTCCGCAGGCCGAACCAATTGAAAAATGATTCGTCAATAAAAATTGTATAGTCCGCGGTCATGGGTGATGCATTAGGTATTCAGCAGTTGCAAGGTATCAAGAATCGCACATGACTCGCAAGTCGGTCAAGGCACACTGGATCTTGAGATTTTGGCGATCTCTCGTTCATTTTTCGAGAAATAGTTTCCACTCGGCAACGCCGTGGGCATTCCGAATGGTCGCCGAGGCCGGCAATTCCTTCGGCGCACGCGGCACGTTGAGCAGCTTCAGGCCAGCCTCGTGTGGCAGGCGGTTGCCCTTGCGGGCGTTTACGTCTTTGCCGGCCCAGACTAGGTTTTCCCAGGCGTTCTTGCCGCCGCGAGAGCGGGGCAGGACGTGGTCAAGGCTGCCTTCCTCGGGGCGCAGCATACGGCCGGTGTATTGGCAGCGGTTGCCGTCGCGCTCTCGAATCGCGCGGGCGCACAGCTTTGGGCGCTTCTTGGGCACTTTGGCGTAATTCACCGCCACGATCACCGTCGGCACACGGATCGGACCACGGACAATCTGCACGGCATTGTCCTGCGGACGAATGGGCAGCATGAGCCACTCGTCCCAGGTCACGGGACGGATGTGGTCTTCGCCTTCGATTTCCAGACCAGTCGCCACGTTCGTCGCCATCATGCAGAAGGCATCTTGCGGCGTGCGGACGTTGACAGCCTGCCAGTTGCGATTGAGCACCAGCACCATCGACTTGTTCAGTATGTCGTTCATAAAAGGTTTGCACGCGTCCCCGCGCTTGTCGCGGTGAGGTGTTTGTTCTTTGTTGTTTCGGATTGCAAACGAAATTGGCTGCCTCGCCTGGTTTTGCTCCAAGTCCTCCAGTGTCAGAGACCGGCGCGCTCCTGATTACACCACGAGGCAATGGCCTGCCGAGCGGCAGCCCGGAGGGCGAAGATTGGTCGCCCGGGAAGGTTCTGCCCCTCCGACTTCTGGGTGTAGGCCAGACGTGATTCTATTTCACTACCGGGCGGAAATTGGCTGCCGGGGCTGGAATTGCACCAACATAAGCGCCTTCAAAGGGCGCTGTCCTACGATTAGACGACTCGGCAAATGGTGGCCCGCCAGGGTAACGCTCCCTGTTCAACGGCTTAAAAGACCGTTGCATCACTTTAATGCTTGCAGGCCGGAAATTGGTGCTCGCAGCAGGATTCGCACCTGCACTGGCGACGCTCTCGACCTCGTGTCTCTGCTGTTGGACTACGCGAGCAAAGGAAATGGATCCTCCAGCCGGTGCTGCCCCGGCTTGAATTCTTTACAAAAGAAATCCGCAGGCTGCTGCATGGAGGCGAAAATGGTCGCAGTCCCCAGTGCTGCCCTGGGCTGGGCTGGCTTATGACGCCTGCCTGAACGCCGGTTCGACTGCGGTCGTTCTGAATTTGGAGCCCCCACCCGGAATTGCACCGAACTGGCTCCCATACCAAAGGAGTGCATCGCTCAAAATGCTTTGGGGGCATGAAACTTGGCGTCCCTGACCGGCTTCGCTCCGGTGATCTCCTGCATGAGAGGCAGGCGTGTTGGCTGGACTACACCACAGGGACAGGAAAATGATACGCGCGTCCGGTAACGCTCCGGAACCCGGCACTGATCTAGTGCGATGCGGGGTATAAGGCCGCCGGCTCTCTTTGAGCTACGCGCGCGAAAATGGCGGAACGCCGTGGACTTGCGCCACATGCCCGAAGGCACGCACTCGTTAGCACCGAGGCCCGGCTCGCTCGTCCGGTTGACATTCCAAATTGGTCGGCGTGGGGAGACTTGCACTCCCAAGGCTGTTCGATCTTGAGTCGAACCGGTCTGCTATTCCCGGTAAACCACACGCCGGTCGGCGACCCGGGACTTGCACCCGGAAGGCTCGGCGATTTTAAGTCGCCGGGGTCTGCTGTTCCCGCTGAGGCCAGTCGCCGCGAAATGGTGGGCATGAAGGGACTTGCACCCCCAAGGCTGCCAGATTCTGAGTCTGGACCCTCTGCTGTTCGGGTTTAACCACATGCCCGTAAAATTGGCGCTCCCGGCAGGACTCTCACCTGCAACCGCGACGTTCGAAGCGTCGCACTCTGATAGTTTGAGCTACGGGAGCGTTGAAACTGGTGGGTTGCCACGGTGCTGCCCCGTGCTCTGCGGCTTAAGAGACCGCTGCATCGCTGCAATGCTTGCAACCCAGACGCGACACGAAGGCGGAGTTGAACCGCCGCAGCCAGGTCTGTGAAGACCTGGCCGGCACCGGTGTTCGCGTCGCGAAAGTATCCCCAAGCGCACTGAAACTGGCGTCCGGCCATTACTTCGACCATGCGGGGTCTCTGCCGGCAGGCCAGATTCACTTGGGAAATGGTCGGGCATCAGGGTATTGCGCCCTGTATTCTGGTTTGGAAAACCAGCGTGTTTCTCTCAACACTTATGCCCGGAGAATTGGAGTCCCGCGCGGGAGTTGCACCCACCTGCGAGGTTTTGCAGACCGCTGCCTCAACTGCTCGGCCAACGGGACGTGGATTCAGACTGCGATGACCAGCGAAGGGTCGAATCCATTGCAAAGCTGACTTGGATAGCCGCGCTGATTGCTCACGACGCGCGTCGCACCAATCTTATAATCCACGTTGTAATGGGTGTGCCCATGGACCCACAGAGGCACACCGCTTCGCTCGACCAGGTAATCCAGGTTGGACGTGAAGGCGGCATTGAGCGGACTATTTGCGTAATGCGGTGCCTCAGAGCGATGGCTCGGCCCGTGGTGCGTCACGACAATGGTCCTCGAAGGATCGCCTTTGGCTAATTCATCTTTCAGCCACGCAACGGATGCTTTGTGAATTTTGACTGTGTCGCGCGCTCGAAGGACGCGTTTCTCGTCGCTATTCGTGATAATCCTGAAGTCGTTCATCAACTCTTCAGCCGTCTGCATGGCCGCCTCCGGGTCAGGACCAGTCAAAAAATCCGTCCACAACGAACATCCCAAGAATCTGTAGCCGTTGATTTCAACCGCGCTGTTTTCAAGCAGGTGGATATTGCTGCCTTCGGTTTCACGCCGTAAAATCTCCGCCAATTCCGGAAATGAATGCCGGTAGAACTCGTGGTTGCCCAAGACATAAATCACGGGTTTAGTTGGGATGTAGTATCGCAACCATCTGCAACCCTCGTAGCCAAGATCTAGATCTCCCGCCACTACAATAATATCCGCATTGGTCGGCGGGAGTTCGGCCGGCGCAAATTCCAAATGCAGATCGGAGAATACGTGTAAGCGCATAAGTAAATTATATTTTAAATGAGAATTGCTATCGAGTTCAAAAGGCGGGCGGAAGATTTCGCCTCCGCCCGCGTTGTTCCTGGCGTCCTTGAACCGTTCGCTATTCGCGAACAAAGTCCGCAATTACCGCCGGCACCGTCGTGTCGAAGCCGACCACGTCCAGCATCCCGCGGTCGTTTGGGTCGGCGAGGGTGAAGCCGTTGGAGGTCATGCCTACAACGATTGCCTTCGCGTCGCCGACGAACTCGTCGCGATACTGGCGCAGGGCCTGCGCCGGATGGATGTTGCCCGCCCACGTCTCGCTGTCCGTGTAGGTGATAAATGCCGACACGTTCAGCTTGTTGCGGGTCGCCCACACCATCGGCAGTGCGCAATCCGTGCCGCCCATCGGGATGGCTTCGATGCGCTTGATGACTTCGGCCAGTCTCATGCGCGGCGAGAGGTTCACGCGGGTGATGCCCGGTTCGCCACCGCCATGCATGCCGCCGTAACGACCCTGGGCCGGAGCCGAGAATGCAATGATCTCACATTCCGGTTCGGTTGCGGCGGTGATCAGTGCCATCGCGGCGCTGCCTTCGCGGGCCGAGATGCATGAACCAGCGATCATCGAGCCAGCCATCGAACCGCTTACGTCGAGCGCGAGCAGCACCGGCTTGTTGCATTGTTGCACGTTCTTGAACGTCGCGTAAAACGCTTCGTCCAGTGCGTCCGCCACCGCCGACACCGGCGACCACTTGAGCGCGCCCTTGTCGCCGTGGCCCTGGGCGTAGATTTTCTGCGCCACAAGGACCACCAGAGGGTGGATGCGCGCACGCTTGAGCGCCGTCTCGTCCCGCAGCTTGCGGACGATCAAACGCTTGGCGTCGCTGAATGGAGCCAACAGACCGAGGCTGGTCATCTTGCCGAGATTGCGGATCATCGCCGTCATCGGCATGTGTTCGAGCAACGCTTCCCACACAACGACTTCATTGAGCCATTGCGTTGGGATGGCTTCACGCGGCAGGTCGAACTCGTTAATGAGCTTCACGATTTCGCCTGCGCTCGAAACGCGCTTGGCCTGCTCGAAGGCTTCGATGAGCTTCGGCAGTCCGCCAACCGCGCCATACTTGGCGACACGGTCTTCGCCGCGAACCTTGCGCTTCACTTCACGTTCACCCAGCGAATCCGCACCGGCCAGCAACCAGCGGAAGACCGATTCGTGCTGGGCCGAGGGAGCCTTCGGGTGAGCAAGGCGGAGCAGGTCGCCGTGTGACCAACCATCGCGCTGCTGATACTTCACCGCCTGGTGCGCGAGATCACCGGCATCGCGGTAAACATACCAGTCGCCAACGGCATTGCGCAGGCCACGGCCCCATCCGCGCATGGCATTCACGTATTTGGCGAAGTGGAACAGGTGCGTGCCAATGCGGCAGACTTTGTTCAGGTTCGCGAACGCGTGTGCCTTCGCCTGGGCGTCACCGTGCGTGACGGCGAGCGCCAGAGCGAAGATGGCCGGATCATTCTTCGGCGCGCGGCCGGCATCGCTGATCTCAACGATGCGATTTACGGCGCGCACACCATCTGCCTTGATGCAGCGGACGATCGCGTCGTGGTTCTGCTTCACCAGATCGCGTTCCGTGATGTAATACGTGCTACCTTCGGCGCCGAGGATGAGGAAACGGTCGAGTCGCGTCCAGTCATCCACTTCCCAAGAGAAGCCGCCGCCGGAGTTGCGAACCTGGGTCGAACTTGGGATCGGCTGCGATTGGGGAGTGATGTGGCGGTTAAACTGATGTGCATAGTTGATAGCCATGGTGGCCTCCTTCTGGTGTGCGCGCCGCCAACTCCCGGCACGGGTATTCTATCGGTTAAACTGCGGACAAGTTGGTGAACATGGGGTCATTGTCAAAGATAACCCATGTTCTTCGGCCCGCAGTCAATGAGCTTGCGATTATTCGCGGAAAAAAGTGATTTCTGAGAGTGCCGTCATATCGGCCGGTGCGGAGACAGCATTTCTTAAAAGCTGCGTCCAGAGCCGCACGGGCAAAGGTCGTTCCGGCCCAGCTTTTCGCTGAGTTCCTTGGTTCCATGAACGATTCGCAGACCGCGTTTCACATTCGTTTCGGACGGGAACCCCTTGCGGCGCTTGCTGGTGAATTCGAAATTGGAGGCTTCATGATCATGAGCGTGGTTTGCCATACGGCCTCCTGGTTTGAGTGTTGGGGTTGAATCATCACGGCGCGCGCCGTGATGAATTTGCAGATGGACAAGGGACGCCGTGGAATTACTCCTTACGGAGGCTGCTCTACCATTGAGCTACCCCGAAAGATTCCGGGGATCGGACTCGAACCGACAACACGCGATAATCCACAACTTCGGCCCATCAAACTGGAAGCGGACAAGAAAGCGACCGTGGAATTGCCCGGTGTGCTGCCTTTACACCACCGCGGAATGGACCGCGGGGCGGAATTGAACTGCCACTGCCGAGTCCCGATAACCTACAATCTGCGGCCCGCTAAAAAAACCGGCGGATAAGAAACGAATTGGGAATTAACCTGCTCTAACCGCTGAGCTACCCCGGCATCTGGAGCCGGAGGCGGGATTCGAACCCGCGACCACGCGCTTCGTAGGCGATAACCCAATCCTGCGACCCGTCGAAAGTTCCAGCCTGCCGTTCGGCATTTTCGCGTGAATCGTTTTTGGTATTTTCATCTTCACGCTTTGCCCGTAATTAAAAGATATGAAAAACGAGGCAGATCAATCGGGGCTCACTTTTTTCGCACCGCACCTGACGGTGCGAAACGTTCTCGCTGAGCTTAATTTCTGCAAGGCCGCGTTCGGCGCGTTGGAACTGCGCCGTTTTAGCAATCCTGACGGGAGCGTGCATGTGGCTGAAATGTCCATTGGCGGCGCACTGTTTCACATTCACGAAGAGATGCCGGGTTCCGCGGAGATGAGCCCAGAAACATTGAAGGGAACTTCCTCGGCCAAGGAGCGAGATGGGTCGTCAATCGGTTGCCCGATTGCGCAGAATTCGAATCTGCTTGCGGCACGAGGCCGTTTTTACCGATAACCCAAACTCATCGGCCCGCCGGAAATGACTCGATGGACAAGTGACGTAATCGAACGGCGGCACTCCATGCCGGGAATCGAAGCCTTCCCACAAACTTCGGAAATCCTTCAAAGCCAATCATTTCCGCAATCCGCTCCAGGGGACTATACACAAATACCCGCACAGATTCTGGACCACTCCAGTCGTGATTTGGCGCAGATAGTCGCGGCATGGCCGAAACTTTCCGCCCCACTCAAGGCCGCAATCCTGGCAATTGTCGCGACGAATGACAAGCAAAACGAGGCGTTGTCGTGAAGGCAGCTTTCTCACCTCACAATTTCCCGCCGCTATTCCGCGCAACGACGGGGACCAACAAGGGCGCGGTGCATGGCAATACAGTCTGGCAGTGCCGTGCGCTAACAACAGCCAGAATGAAAAAGGAAAAGAACTATGAAACTAAAAGGCTTAGTAATAAGTGATCGTGCGGATGAATACATCGGGAAGAAGGGCGTCGTTAAGCAGCAGATCATTACGGTGATCGATCAGAGTGAAACAGGCGAGCGATTGACCCAGCCAATCGAGT
>DASRLE010000360.1:0-29040 GCA_035648615.1 Saccharimonadales bacterium (SeqCode)
TTCCAAACGCTTCGCCTCCAGCAATTGCAAACGCGATGTTCAGACGATGGCGTTGCGGCCTCCGCATGTCTAGGCCGGTTGGCCCGGCTGTTGGATTTGCTGGATTCCCGCGAAAATTTTCTGGTCGCGCTGGCGGGACCGTTCTTTCTTTTGGGAACGCAATTTGCCTTCGCCGTCGAGACCCGGCGCGCCCGTTTTGGCGCCAGGATTGAGGATTGGCTGCGCGGATTAGGCGAGATGGAAGCTCTCTCGTCGCTGGGCGCTTATGCCTTCGAGCGTCCCGAGGACCCGTTTCCCGAGTTGCTGCCCGACTCAGCGCCCGCTCGCATCGAGGTCGAGGGCATGGGACACCCGCTTATCCCCGCCGCGCGCGCCGTACGCAACGACCTCACATTGGATTCCACCCGCCGCTTGATGGTCATCAGCGGCTCGAACATGTCCGGCAAAAGCACATGGCTGCGAGCCTTGGGCGTCAACATGGTGCTGGCCATGGCCGGCGCGCCCGTCCGCGCCCGACGCATGAGCCTGACGCCGATGCCACTGGGCGCGTCCATCCGCACGGTCGATTCGCTCAACGAAGGCATCTCGCGGTTCTACGCCGAGATAACGCGCCTGCGCCAACTCATCCAACTGACCGATCAAAATGGGCGGCTCCTCTTTTTAGTCGATGAAATGTTAAACGGCACCAACTCACACGACCGCCGCATCGGCGCGGCCTTCGTCGTCAAAACGCTGCTAGATCGCGGCGCGATGGGTCTTATCACTACGCACGATCTGGCCTTGACGCAGATCGTGGAGGAAGTAAAACCGTGCGGGGCAAACTTCCATTTCGAGGATCAATTTCTCGAGGGCCGAATGAGCTTCGACTACCAATTGCGTCCCGGCGTCGTGGAAAAAAGCAACGCGTTGGCACTAATGCGTTCCATCGGATTAGAGGTGCATTAGCATGTTCCAGCGTCATAAATTTCAGATTATCGCGTTTCTTGCGGCGCTTCTTTTGGTGACCCCGTTGATGATTTCATTTCAGAACCACGGGTTGCCATCCGCCAGCGTCCGTGATACGCTGCCGGTGGTGAATGGCACCTCACAATGAAAAATACATACCTGAACGACTACCACCGCCAGCGGAGCAAGCGATTGGAGGAACATGTGTCGCAGCAGCCGAAGGTATCGCTCGAAGATGCCATGAAGCAATACGACCGGATCAAGCGCGGGAGTATGCGGCAGAAAAGCGCACCGCCGACCGCCGAGCCGGTTACTTCGCGGTAAACCGGGTTGTTCGTCCCCTTGAAGAAACGACGCTTCGGGAGTGGGCGCGGAAAAACGGCTTGATGCTGGACGGTCGCGATTTCACATGCAGGTGGAACGAACAAGGCCGAAAAGGGGAAACCGAGCATGCCATTTATTTCGACCAAACCACCGGGCGCTGGTTTAAGCTTAACAATCTCAGTAATCACGGAAATTGGCTGGAGTATTTTCACCGTTTGGCTCTCCACAACTGGCTCTTTCCGGAAGCGTCACTTCGGTTTGAGGGATTAACGGTGTTCGATGGAGAACTACTGCCCTTGGTATCCCAACCGCACGTTATTGGTGTGCGCGGCGCTTCCCAATCAGAAACCGACTACTTAATGCGGCGCCTGGGCTTTTGGCCCATTCGCCAGACTGATCCGACTCGTCAATATGATTATATCAACCGATCAATTGGTGTGGAGGTCAACGATCTTCACGACGAAAATGTACTTGTGACCGAAGGCGGAGCTGCCGTCGTCATTGATCCTGTGCCTATGATGGAGCAGGAATCCAAAATTCGACGCCTCTTAGAACGCTGAAGACGCAAGAACCGATCGATCACTCCCATTTTCCTCTTTGTTTAATTTCGTTCGGGTTATATATCATACGCTTGAGCGTGAATGCGTTGGCTCTGCAATCAATCTGGTACCACACTGCCAGCCATATTTCGAACGCGGGCGACGAACTGATCCATTGGCCGCGCGCACACAACATTCTGATGGCTACCTGATAGACTTCGGTGCCAGGGGCGTCGCCCTCCACAGGGTCTTCACGTTGGATGCGCCGCAGTTCAAGTTCTCGGATATGGCTCGCTTCGATTTTCCACGGTTCGTCTCCTTGCTTGCTCCACGGCAGGTGAATTGGTTGCCCAATGAGCCAATGGCGGCAGCGGGCTTCGTCAAGATGCAATGGAAATGGATAATTCATGAGGAGCGCATTGCAGCCCCAACCTTCCGCCGCGACAATGACGTCCCGCCAATCCAGCCGGATCGATGCAATTTCCTGATCAAACTTCGTAATTGAGCCTTTGGCCAACGCGACAATGCATCTGAGTATCCGATCACCGAACAACTGGGGGTCCTCGCTCTGCAAATTTTTCAATTCATGGAGCACCAACAGCCCGTCGTCCTCGCCAAAGTCTTGGCGAACCTTTGTGACAATGTCTTCCGGCAGAGCCATCAACGAAATATGATCTGGCCCAAGCAGAATCCGAGACAAAAGGTCGCCCCAGTTTGAAGTTAACGAGTGAATGCCTTCGGGCAAGCGGCGCAAGTCCACAATGCAGCGCTTTATTCTTTCTCCACAAATTCCGCAAAACTATCCGCAATTTTGCCCCAGCCCCCCGCATGATTGTCCCGGCTTTCCACTGTGGCGAACCGGCTGTGCGTCAGCACCAGCTCCGTGCTCTCCCCTCTCTGCAGAAACTCCACCGTGACCAGCGATGGCTGCCCCTCCACCTCGCCAAACTCTGCGCCGCTGCCGTCCTTCTCCCAATCCCAGGTGTAAACCAGCCGCTCTGGGGCATTCACCTCGCTGAACTCCCCCACCGCCGTAAAAAATTCCCCGTCCGGCTTCTTCATTTGAATGCGGAGCTTTCCACCCACCCGCAAATCCATGCTCGCCAGCGGAACCTCCATCCCCGGATCCGGTCGCATCCATTGCTGGATATGCTTGGCCGATGTCCACGCCTGGAACGCCCGCTCCGGCGTCGCGTTCAGCACCCGCCTCAAGATCAACGTCGCGTCATCCGGCTTCCGCACTTCATTTTTGATCGTCCTCATGTTTGTTTTCCCCTTTTTTGTAGATTGTTTAGATAATTAGGACTCGGATGGTTCCCGCGATGAACGAGAGCAGCCAATATGGCATCCAGAACCTGATCGAGGCGCTTGCCCGAATCTTCTGCCAAGAATCGCAGCACAAAATATCCATTTTGTTGGAGAAGGGCGTCCTTGCGCCGGTCACGCCGATATGCGTCCATATCGGCGAAATGCTGAGGGCCATCCAGTTCAATGACTATACTGGCTTCAGCGCACAAAAAATCCACTTCCATCTTTCCGTGATCGTCGAACGGAATCGGCAAATCTACATTCAAATGAAAACGATCTGATGTCGCGGGCAAGGTTTGCAGTCGGCGAAAGAGAAAGGCTTCACTGGCGCTCCGGGCGCGAGCTTCTCCTTCGGTGTTAGCGTGGGATGACCTGGCCGCATGCACGAACAGATTCGCCAATGGAATATCCACCCCGTCCCTTATGAGTCGGCGAACGCTGCCAGCGTAATCCCTCTTCCATTCCGGATCAATTGGAAGAGGGACTTCGGACGGCCAGCCCGGCAGAGCGCTGCCTGGCAGCAAAATGGTGTAACCCAGCGATTCGTATCCCCGGCACCGTCTGTCAAACATTCTGGAAAGCATCGGAACATTCAGGTCCGCATAATCAAAAACTCGCACTTCCCGTTTGCCCTCATGCAAACGATGAAGCCGCCCGACATACTGCGCAATGGTTCCTCGCCATGAAATCGGCAACGCCAGGAACAATGTGTCCAGACGAGGATCGTCGAAGCCTTCGCCGATATATCCTCCAGTGGCCAAAACAACTCGTCCGACAGAGTCAGGAATCTGGGCCAATTGCGCGAGCGCGGCCGCCAACTCCTTTTTGCTTTGACCTCCCTGAAACAAAATCAAGCGTGGAATTTCCAGGGATAGAAGGCGGGCCAGACTTTGCAGGTGTTCAATCCTTTCGGTCAGCACAAGAGGCGACCGTCCCTCGTTGGTCGCGCTGACAACGTCCGTGCAGATCATTTGGTTCCGCCCCTCGTCATTCCACAAGGCTCTATATAATTGTTGAAATTCCACGCGGGGATCGGGATCGGAAGCCTCCGCGCGAAACCCAGTCGGGCGCACCAGCACATGATGAATAAAAGGGCGCGACGCCGCCTGGGCTTTCGCGTCCACCCGATGCCGAACCGGGCCACACTGCATGAAAATGATCGGGTGGTGGCCATCCTTGCGGGTCACCGTGGCCGACAAGCCGGTGATGAATCTGGCTTTGGCGCGGCGAACGGCCAGTTCAAAACTGCGCGCTGAAACGTGATGGCACTCATCGACAATCAGTTGGCCATAATCGGCGACGCGATCGTCCACTGCCTCTTTGCGAACCAGGCTCTGAATAAGCGCCACGTCAAGAGCGCCGGTTAGCCTGTTTCGTCCTCCGCCCAAACGCCCAATCGTCTTGGGTGGCGCTCCCAGAAACGAGGAAAGGCGCTCGATCCACTGCTCAAGGAGTTGCTGACGGTGAACCAAAATCAGAGTATTGACACCGCGTTGCGCTATCAGCCAGGCAGCCACGACGGTTTTGCCAAACGCCGTCGTCGCCGCCAGAACGCCCGTCTCATGTTTAAGCATCGCCTCGGCGGCGGCTTGCTGATCGGGCCGCAATGTGCCATGAAATGTGACTTTCAAAGGAGCGCCGATGTGGCGTTCATCGCGGACAACCGGCTTGATTTTGAGCGCCGCGAGCGTTTCCATGATGTCATCCATGCATCCGCGAGGCAGGGCGAAATGCTTGGGATGATCCTCGGCGCAAGAAATGATTCTTGGCTTGTCATACGTCGGCAGCCGCATGGCCTGCGCGCGATAGAATTCGGGATTTTGAAATGCGGCCAAACGCAGCAATCGGTTCCGCAGGCCGGGCACAAGACCTTCTTTGACCATATAGATTTGGTCTCCGAGGATTATTTCGAGCGTGTCGGGCAAAGGCCCTTGAATGGGTGGCTCCTTTCGCCGACGCGACGGTGGCGCCGTCCATGGATTGTCATCATCCTCATCGGCCAAAGCCATGCGAACTCCAACGATTCGTCCTTTGGATTCCGCATCCCGCACAAGTGCCTCGACTTGAGCCCGGCTCATTCGCCGTATTGAGGCCAAAAATGCCCATTGATCCGCGTGCGGAACAAATCTGTCATCAAGAAAAACTGTGCTGTCGCGCTGCCGGGCCAGTTTTTGGAGCGGTAATGCAATCAGATTTCCGAACCCGCCTTTGGGCAGTGTGTCCTGATTGGGAAAAAGCCGGTCGTAGGAATCGAAACCAATTTCCGGACGGGCTTCCATCGTCTCAGTGAGGAGATGCGAACCCAGTTTGCGCGCCAGCGCAGCGGGAATAGCCTCTTCAAAGAAAAACCAGACATGGCCACCGTTGCCCGAGCGTGATCGTTCCAAGACAGCGGGCACATCCAGCCGGCGGCAAGTGTCGAGAAACGCGGCAGCATCTCGTTGCCAATCTTCGTCGTCGAAGTCCACCGCCAAAAAGAAGCAAGTCTCGTCCAGCAACATGGCATAGACCCCGATGACAAAGTCCAAGCCTCGGTCATCCCGGCCCGAAAGATGCCAGCCGATCACTTCGTCGGTGATCTGAAAAAAACGGCGATTGGGACAATCCATGCATTTGATTCGTGGCTTTTCGCAAACGCCACGAACCCATTCATTGGCGCAGGCAGGCGCGTAGCCCGACTTCCCGGTCTTTCGACTCTCAAAACGGCGGGGATAGACATCCTCCCGGCCCTGGAACAAAGATCGAAACAACTTGATCTTGGCTGCTGGCGGAGAATGATTTGTGACCGAAAGGGTCGATTTTCCCGAAACGGCCGCTGCCTGCGCATGACTGCCACCATTTTGGTGAATTATTTCCACGCGATCATTATAGCCAGCCACCATCACGACGGCGAATTTGTTTTCGTGAGGAAAATCCGCTCCATTTGGCTCTGCAGCGTATTGGATTCAGTCAGTTTGCCGACGGCAATCCGAATTTTTGCACTTGTCCAGATGCAACGGCCTGTGATAACTTTTCTACCTCTTGAAGAGGATTTTGCTTTGGTTTGATCATTGCAAGACGTGGCATTACGTGTCACTCTGCAAAAGTAAAATTAAAATGCGCGAGCAGAAAAAGTCGCTAAATTGGATGCAAATTATTGCGCTTCAATAGTTAGGCAGGATAGCTCAGTTGGTAGAGCAGAGGACTGAAAATCCAAGAACGCCGTTTTTGCTCTCTTTTGCCATTTGGCACTATCACTGATTTCCCTCGTAAATTTAACGGTCTATACGCTTCCGTCTTTTGCTCCGACTGGCGGATTTTTGCTGCAGAAACGCCGTCAGGGATGCAAAAAGGGATACAATGGAATTCGTATTGACGTTTTTCGACGCTGCGTCCCTAACGCCGGTCAAGGAGTGACGAGTTGAACCTCTGGAAAATAAGTTTTAACGCGATCCGGGTCGCGCGTGACGAGCTTCATTCCATCGGCCTTGGCATGAGCGCCTATCAGGAAGTCCGGGAGAGGAACGCGGTTTTCCGTTTTCCGTCCGTCCTTCTTCAATCGGTCCAAATAGATGGCAAACGCTTTTGCGGCTGGAATCGCCGCTGAAATCGGCAAGGGCACCAACTTCAGACCCAGGCTTTCGAGCAAAGTGGGGACAGCGTCACGGTTCTCGGAGCGCACTGACGCCTCGCTGACAACGATGGTGTTCACGGCCCCTCCTTCGCCGCCTTCCTGGACTGCTGCGGCAATCTGGCGCTTGGCCCAATCATGAAAAGGACTGCCGGAGTCGCGAGCATCAATGACAACGCTACTGTCAAACAGAATCACCGGGTCTCCTTTTTGATTTCATCCCAGCTTTTCGTGAACCGAAGCGGACTGTTTTCGATGGCAGCCATTGCCTCCGCGAAAGTTGGCTTGCGGCGTGGCAGCTCGACTTTCCGAAGCAAAACCTCGTTCTCGCCCAAGACTTCCGGCTCGTAATAATCGCCGGGGCGCAGGACGGAAACCTGAATCCGATGCGCCTCATCTACTTTGACAGCACTCATGGCATCAATTGTCCCTCAAATTGGCGCTGAATTCAAGTCCATTGCCGACGCGCCTTATCGGTTGGGCGCATTCGCTGGAAACCCATGAAAGAGGATGGGACGCCTTACCTCTAACATTCGTTAGATGTTGGCCAACGACGTTTACTGCAACCTTCAACGATTCTCGCCGCGAGAATTTCGCAACAATCACTGATTTCTGCCGCAGCAGCGCCGCGGATCCCAACGATTGGGCCAACGAATTTTGCCGCAGCAACGCCGCACCCACGAGCGATATTCGCCGCAGAATTACCGCAACTGTCAACGATATTTCAACGAAGGGCCAACGATGAATCCGGGCAGCAAATGCTGTCAGTCAAGATGGCTTCGTGTTTGCCGCTGGCATTGTACGGCTCCGCTGCGCTTGTCAAGGTCGTGCCCCCTCCTCCCGCCGCCTCTTGACAATGCTCGCTCCGCCGGGAAACTGCGGCTCTTAGGAAACACGAAACGAATCTTTGAAGCCTGTAGTCCGGTCAAGTGCTTCTATGCCTCTTGTTATGGCTGCGAAAAGTGCATGATAGCGACAGCCCATTTTGGAACAAAGATAACGAAGTTTATTGCCAGGTGGCTGAACACCGCCGTCCAGAGACTTCCGCTACGAAACCGAATGACCGTATATGTAAATCCAGCAAAGAAAAGGGCGATAAGATGTGTGCCAATTCCAAACTGAACAACGTGGATTAGGGCAAAAAAGAGCGGTGTCCCTAAAATGGCCACGGCAAAACCAAATGATTTGGTTAGGCGATTGGCGAGGAGTCCAGAGAACAACATTTCCTCCAGTACGGGGGAAACGAATGAGGATAGCGACTCGCAAACAACGCCGGTCAAGGACGCCCCGTAAGCTAGTTGGCTCCAAATGTCGTGATGCATGGCAGCCACCGCCTGTGTCAACTCTTGGGATTTTGCCATGCTGGAAAGCGCCATGATTGGCATAATGGAAAGCCAGCTGGACAAGTGAAAGAACAGCAGAGGCGCCAAAATGAGGAGGGAGTTGAAACCACGACTCGGCGGCGAAGGAAACCAAAGAGCGGATGCATAGTTCCTCGACAGAAATAAAATAGCGCCGCACGTCAGACTCGTCTGCACCACGAAGAATATCAAAAAATAAGACGCATGGTGATTTGCAGAAATTTGGACAAAAGAGGGCCACAACATCAACGCCTGATTGACAAGGCGAGGCAACCAGTTCGGAACAATTAAAAGGAGAAACCACACCCAAATCCGAGGCTGGTCGCTGGAAATTTGCTGGAGGACTACAGGATGCGGAAAGTCGCGCATGGGTTAGGTAGGACAGTTCGTTTATTGAAACACAAAACCCCATCTGTATGGACGAAACCCGTCTGCATTTTCAATTCGGCACAACATCATGCGGGCAATATGGCCGGTTCTCGCCGAAAACCGAGCGTTTTCCCCAATGCGTCAGCAGCAAGTTTTTACCAACGCGCCATTTATTCCGAACGTTACCTTTGAAGCCATGTTTTGGGAATGCTCTCGGCGGAGATGGCCGTAAATTTTGAGGGCCAGCATCCCTCCGTCGCTGTGGCCGAGCCACCGGGCGACGGTCGGAATATCAATACCACTTTCGACGCAACGCGTGGCGAACAGGTGGCGCAATGAATGATGCGTGAGCCGGGCGCAACCGACGACCTTGCAGGCGCGGGTGAGCGATTTCTGGCACTCGGAGACTCGGCAAATTCGGTCATCGGGCTGCGATTGGTGTTTCTCCCGCATGTTTTCGAGCAACTCGCGCAGGGCAGGGATCAGCGGAATGACCCGTGTAAGCGACGCATTGCTGGTTGCGCGGCGTTTGACGGAGTGAATGGTGATTTCGTTGCGGTCCCAATCCACATCGCGCCAGAGGGCTTGTTTCATTTCGGCAATGCGGCAACCGGTGAAACTCAGGAAACTGACCAGATCGGCACAGTCCTTCGCCTGGCCCGCTCCCGATGTTTCGATTTCCTTCAACAATCGGTCAAATTGGTCGGTCGTGGGAAGCTCCAGGGGTTTTGAGCGTACGCCAAGGCGCTTGATTTTATAGGCCGGATTTGCATCCCGGCCAAGACCGGCGAGGCCGAGAATTTGCCGGAACACGTTGAGGGTATTATTGAAGAATTGCGCCGAGTATTTTTCAGCGTAGCGGTGCGCCCATTGGCGGCACTCGTCTTCCGTGATGGTGTCCACCTTCCACGCGTCGAGGTCCGGCCACGATTTGCGCAGCCGTTCGACACAACGGAGCCGATAGACTTTCGACAATTCCGCCAGCGTGTGGTCGCAATTTGTCTGTTGTTCAAATTTTACTCGACCGTCGGCGAAAGTTCCGACTTCAACCGTGGGCTTTCGCAGTTCTTTTAGCTTGTCCGGGAGCCGTTGCTTTGCCTTGGAAAAAACGTCCGTATCCAAACTGGCGCGAACGGGCTTGCCATTGATCTTACAGCGTGCGTAATATGTTCCAGCAATGACGTATTGCAGCAAATTAGGAACTCGCGGGAAGGACCGCCACTTGCCATCGGTGGACAAGTGGGGTTCTCTTTTCGCATCCGTCGTCATTTCGTATGTCGTTTTCATCAAAGATAATATACGGGATACAACAGCGGGATGCAATGGGGATTTTTCGGGTGAAGATTTGATTTGCAACTAGCGTAATTGCAGTGAGTTTGGCAGGATAGCTCAGTTGGTAGAGCAGAGGACTGAAAATCCTAAAATGGCACGTACTTATGGGTTCGGCAGGGTTCATTTCCGTTCAGTGTCTCCACACTATTCGATGGTTTTTACGAGGGAGAACCTAATTTCTCATTGGTTCCTCTTCGTAAAAGCTAGAAAATGGAAATTATTACGAATTATTACGAACTTCAGTCCTTGTGTCTTCCACTATTTATGGGAGACACAAGGACTGAACAGAGGGTAAAATTCAGAACGCAGCCTCTTAACCCAGTACGGGTAATTCGACCCCAGATCACGGGCTGTCGCAAGGGTATCCGCGGGCTTTCTTCGTCTGACATCCCTGAACCGATTGAACAGGCCGCCTGCGGTACCGTTACTCCGCTTGCGGTTCCACTCTCTTCTACCGGAAGAGTACGATTACATTACCGACTCGGGTGACCAGATGGCTGCCGCTTTTTCCGGCCAGTTGTGGAGCGAGTTTCTTCTTCTGCTCTTTGAAGTCGTCGAACTTGACTTTGACCAGTTCATGATGTTTCAGCGCGTCATTCAGGGCGGCGAGGAAATGCGGGCTAACACCTTCCTTGCCCAACTTCAGCGTGGCCTTGAGCCGCTGGGCCTGAGCTTTGAAAAGTCGTATTTGCGCATTGGTGACTGAACCCATGGCGCCAAAATACGCAGGTTTGTCCAAAACACCATGAGGAACTGCACTTGGGGTGGCCACCCATGAACCACCCGCATCTCCACCACGATCCAATACCATCTCCCTACGGTACCAGCGGGCGGAAGGTGCAATGGGCGGCGGTGTTCATGCAGAAAGCCGGAAAAAGACTTCAATCGCCGAGCGAAGGACCGCAGGGCGAATTCCTCCGCCAAGCGTTTCTCTCAGGGATGCCAGAATCGGTGGCCACTCCGGGGAATTCTCCGGAAAGGAACCCAGAAAGCTGATCAGATCGTCGACAATAATCTTCGGGAGCTGGGGGCCGGACACTCCTGGCAATGTGCCTGCGAGCCGAAATACATCGTTCCGGTGCTTGGCGATGTCCTTCGAATCAATATTTTCCCCGCCAGCCTTGCGCTTGCTCAGATTGAGCCAGGCATTTGCCTTTAGGGGGATGAGAGCCGTTGCGTTCGCGAAGGAAAGCCCGTCTCGAACGTCCTTGTGGTTTTGAATGAGCGAGTAGTAATCGTCATCAAGAAGAATGGCGGACAAGCTGTGAGGGCCGGCCATTGCCGGCAGCGGCACGATTTCCTGGCCCTCCGCAAGGTTGATCCCTTCCGGCTTCCGGCTGAAAAACTCCAACATGAACGGGAATTGCTCCTTCTGCGGTTTGGCAAAGCGATAAAGCACAGGTGATCCCTCCGTTCGCTGGCGGATCTCGTATTGCCCATCGGCGATGAAAGCCCGCAATGCTCTGATCGCCTCCGGCGCAAGCACTTCGATGATCAAAACGATGTCCAAATCCTTGGTGGCGCGAAACGGCAGTCCCTGGGCGGTGAACCACTCGTCGCAAGCCGCGCCGCCAATGAGGGTGAAAGAGCCTTCAAACTGGCGGAAGCGGTCACGGAAGATATTGAGTCCTTTTACCATTTGATCTCTTCAATGAGTTGCTCCAATTGCTGTTGGACACGCTCGTCCGATGAATTTCTGAGGCTCAGGTAGAGCGACAGGGGATCCACCATCCGGTGGTCACCGAGCAAATGCGGATTGTATGACCAAACCTCAATCTTCGCCGATGCGTTCTCCGCATCGTGGCAATCGGCGTAGAGGCCGCGCCCCAGGAAATCTTGAAATACCGCGAGCGGAATGGCATACGTCGGCAGACGGTCGGCGGCGATCATGGTTCGCAGGCTCAAGGCGCTCATCCCGGCAAGTAATGCGGGCTCCGCAGGTTTTGCCCATTGAACCCAACGTGTTTTTTTGACGGGCGAACTTAACTGAGGTTTGACCTGCTCCCACTGAGTGCGGCCAGTGGCCTTAAAATCCAAAAACATGGAGCGGCCACTTTGGACAACTTTGCAGATCTCGCCGGCTTCCAATTCATGCTTTACCTTCGTCATCATCATTGGGGAGTAATGAACCTTCTGGGCAATATCCTTGAGCGAAATTCCTGCCAAAGGCCCGCGCAATAGGTGGTAAAGCACTGTGCATTGGGCGGCGGGACTCAGGGTCTCCCGACGCTTGGAATTCGGTTGTGGGAATCTCTCCCGCAAATCGATCAAGCTGTTCGGGATGAAGGTTTGGCTGCCGGGGACAATGAACGGAATGCCCATCTGCACCATCCGATTTCTGGCGTAGGAAGGCAGAATCGTCAGAACCAGAACGACGGGTCCACCGAGCTTCAGTTTAAGGGTCTCTTCATGCTTCCCGTATTCGCCCGGCGATCCAATTTCCCTGCCCGCCGCTTCAACCGCCAGCAGAGACTTCCTTCCAAAGAGGCGGGCGGAAAACACCGCATACCGCTCCCGCAGGAATAGCGGCAGTGCGGAACCGGCTTCCGCAGCCAAGTCCGGGCGCTCACCAGAGAGCAACTCCAGATGGTTGAGCAGGCGTTCTTTGAGATTTGCCATTATCAATACACTAAATGAGCACGATAAATATGTCAAGTTTATCGTGCGTAAAGCCAGTATTATCTTGGTTTTGTGGTTCGCTTCAAGTCAGCCCCCGCCAACGGTTAAGTGGTTGCCGAATTAGCTTCCGGGGTATTGTGGCTTTGATTGAAACGACGACACGACTGAAATCTGATTCATCTTAAGGCTTCGGGCGGACCTTTCCAAATAAGGCGCAAGGCGTCAAGCCGGAGACGGGACTGTTGCAGGGCAGTCGTCAATTCCTGCTGCTGCGTTTGTGCCATTTGGATTTCTTGCGGACGAATGTGATCGTTCACGAACAGGAGCATTTGAAGGCGCTCCACCTCATGGTTGAGCAGGTGGTTCATCTCTTTTAGGGCAGACTGACGCAGGGTTGCCGCCTGTGTTTCTGCGAATCTGGTGGCTGCCTGGAACATGGCCGGGATGGTGTGTTGGACGATCTCGGCATTATCAATCAGTTTGTAAGGCAAGCCCTTCTCAAGTTTTCGTTCCCAGATTTTGTCGCTGAAATCTTTGCTGATGTCCGCGAGTTGGTGGTTGACGACCAGACGGACTGGGGTGGGCGGAAGAAAGCGATCCACATGCAGGTGTGGCGCCGCGATGGCTTCTAGGACAAAGATCAACTCCAACAATATCGTCCTTTCGTTCCCTGCCGGCAACACGGCAAAGGCACAGTTTCCCGTTTCGGCGCCGAGCAATAAATCCATGGCCCCGGTGACCATAGGATGGTCCCACGTCAGAAACCCAACATCTTCCCGGCTCAGGGCACGGCGACGGTCGCAAGTGGCGATCATCCCTTCGGCCGGCAAGGCTGGAAAGGACTCGGTGCTGAGGCCTTGAGAATTCAAGTGCCAGGTGTGGGAAGCCAGTTCCTCAATGGGAATGCCAAAATGGTCAAATACATCGAGCATATACTTTTCCAAATCTGGTTGCCGATCTTGTTCCTTTATCTGACTGATGATTCGTTGAGCGACTGCCGGACGGAATGAATTGAGTTCCAACAAACGATCCCGACCCAGTTCTAGTCGTCGTCGCATTTCCTGCCGTGCTTGCCTGGTTTTTTCCAACAGATCAGCCAGTTCTCGTTCTGCTGTGTCCCGGTCTGCCACCGGAAATTCCAAGGCGAGGTCGTGGACAGCCCGGCCAAACTGGCGCAGCAGTTCGTTGCCTCCTTCCAGATTGCTTTCAAAGGCGTTCAAGCCCTCGTGAAACCATCGCGCCAAAACTTCCTGCGGACTTTGGGCCAGATAAGGAACATGGATCTGGATGTCGGAGGTCTGACCGATTCGATCCAGCCGTCCGATGCGCTGTTCGAGCAGTTCAGGATTCAGCGGCAGGTCAAACAGGACCAAATGCTGCGCGAATTGAAAATTGCGTCCTTCGCTGCCGATCTCGGAACAAAGCAAGAGCCGCGCTCCTTCAGGCTCGGCGAACCACGCGGCGTTGCGATCCCGCTGCACCAGCGTGAGTCCTTCATGGAAAATGCCTGTCTTGATGGTCAGGTGACGTCGCAGGGCCGCATCAAGGGCTTCGGCTTTTTCAATCGTGCGACCGATCACCAAAACCTTTTTTGGATCCAGTTTCCGCAACAGTTCCACCAACCAAAGAACTCGCGGGTCGCGCGCCAGATCAGCCAATGACTGCAACCGGGTGTCTCCGACATCCTCGGCAAATTCCGTGGAGACACGATCCAACCAATGTTCCGCTTCCGGGCCGGGTTCCAGCCTGGCTAAACGCGCGGTGCGTTTGGGAAAACCCTTCATGCCGGCACGTGTGTTACGGAACAACACGCGGCCAGGGCCGTGCAAATCCAGCAACTCTTCCAGCAACGCCGCCGTCGCTTCCGCGTTGCCCCGACCCAGTTCGGCAATGCGCTGCTCCAACTGGGGATCATGCGCCAGCAAGCGACGCAACGAGGTTATGTCCGTTTGGGCGAGGGTTGTTTCGGCACGCAGTTTCTCAGCAATCTCGGCGGCTGCCTTATAATTTTTCGAGTCGGCCTGAAATGTTGCGAGGTCGCGATACCGATCCGGGTCCAGCAAACGCAGCCGGGCAAAGTGGCTTTCCACCCCCAATTGTTCCGGCGTGGCCGTCAGCAACAACTGTCCCGCCGATTGACGGCTGAGTTGCTCCACCACCCGATATTCGCGGCTGGGTGCGGCTTCCGACCATTCCAGGTGATGCGCCTCATCCACCACCAAAACATCCCACCCGGCCGCCACCGCCTGTTCTGCTCGCCGCGTGTCGCCCGCCAGAAAACCAATGCTGGTCAGCACAAGCTGATCATCCAGAAACGGATTGGCGCCCGGTTCGCCGGCTTCGATGGACGCGCAACGTTCCGCATCAAATATATGCAACCAGACGTTGAAGCGGCGGAGCATCTCCACGAACCATTGATGCACGAGCGTTTCCGGCACCAGCACCAGAATGCGATTGGCCCGGCCGCTCAACAGCAGGCGATGCAGGATCAAACACGCTTCAATGGTCTTTCCCAGTCCCACTTCGTCCGACAGCATGACGCGCGGAGCATGCCGGTGGGTGACCTCTTCCGCGATGTAAAGCTGATGCGGAATCAGATCAATACGGCCGCCCACGAATCCGCGCACGGGAGATTTGCGAGAGCGGTGAAGCAATTCCAGTGTGCGGCAGCGAAGCGCAAATGATGTCAAGGGGTCAAAGCGTCCCGCCAACAAACGCTCTTGTGGCCCATGCAAACTAACACGGTCGTTCACTTGGGCTTCCGGCAATTGTTGCCGATCACTGACGTAAATCAGCACGCCCCGCTGCTCGACAACATCGGTGACGATGAATTCCTTGTCCTCTTGCGTTCGTATGGCGTCACCAACCCGAAAACGCACGCGCTTCAACGGCGCCTGGTCCATGGCGTAAGTGCGCAACTCTCCCGCAGCTTTGAACTCGACCCGCACACGACCATCTCCAGCCTGCACGACCGTGCCCAATCCGAGCTCTGGCTCCGATTCGCTGATCCACCGTTGCCCTTTGATAAACACACTCATGAAATTGCGGCAGCCTATATTCAAGTTTTATGTGGCGAATGCAACTTCTGATCTAGGGCAGGAGGGGATCGTCAAACAATGGACGACGGTCTCCGAAGCGCCCCCGATGCCAGGAACGTCTTCAATTGAATCTTGACCTGGAAGATCGGAAATAGAGATTGGGTAGATGTTGAATGCGTCAAATCTTGTTGTGTTTTATGTCCAAGCCTCCGAACGGCAGCTTTTCGATTCACTTTGATGCCAGACCTCTAACTCTCCTGCGTCCCATTCCAATTTTCATCGCTTCGCAACGGCCCAAAGACCATGTCCAAGCAAAGCCATAATAGGATTTTAATAATTCTCATATTGGGCGCGCTTTCCACCATTAGCCCGTTTGCCATCGATATGTATTTGCCTGTATTTCCAGGGATCGCCGCCGCACTGCACACTTCCACCGCCAAAGTTTCCCTCTCCATTTCCAGCTATTTTGTGGGGCTGGCAGTGGGCCAGCTTTTTTATGGACCGCTGCTGGACCGTTTCGGTCGCAAGCTGCCGTTGTATGCGGGGCTGACCTTATTCATTGTGGCATCGCTGCTTTGCCTGCTTTCGCGCACGGTGGAATGGTTGGTGGCCATGCGCTTCTTGCAGGCGCTGGGTGGTTGCGCGGCGCAGGTTGCCTCCATGGCGATGGTGCGAGATTTCTTTCCCGTGCATGAAACGGCCAGAATTATTTCACTTTTGATTTTGATTCTGGGAGTATCGCCTCTGCTGGCGCCAACTGTGGGAGGCTTTGTCGCGTTGCACTTGGGATGGCAATGGGTGTTTATCGTTTTGGCGTTGTTCGCGTTCTTGATGGTGGTGATTTGCTGGTGGCGCCTGCCGGAAGGGCATCAGCCCGATCCGGGCGTTTCACTTCGGCTCGCGCCCATCTGCCGCAATTTCGCGGCGGTTTTGCAGGAGCGACAATTCCTGACCTATGCTCTGGCGGGCGCTTTTTCGTTCTCTGGCTTGCTGGTTTACGTCGCCGGTTCCCCGGTGATTTTCATGGAAGTGTTTCACGTGAGCGCGCGCGCGTTTGGCGGCATCTTTGCGGGTTTATCAGTGGGTTTTATTGGGAGCAATCAAATCAATGTTCTATTGCTCCGCAGATTTTCCAGCGAGCAGATTTTTCGCGGCGCCTTGTGGGTGGAATGTCCGGCGGCATCGCTCTTTTTGGTGGGAACGATTTACGGCTGGTTCGGGTTGGCACCCACATTGGTGTTGCTGTTCATTTCATTGTCCAGCCTCGGTCTTGCCTTTCCGAATGCTGCGGCGCTGGCGCTGGCACCTTTTGACCATAATATTGGCAGCGCCTCCGCCATGCTGGGCTTCCTGCAAATCGGCGTCTCCAGCATTGCCTCCGCGAGCATCGGGTTATTTGATTCCCACAGTTTGCTGCCGGTGGTTGTCATTCTGGCCACAACCTCATGGATAGCCGAGCGGGGTCCGGCCAAGGATGAGCAGGTTGACCGCTTGTCCATCCCGATAAGCCGGCGTGTCCCGGCTTAAATGGCGGTTCAATCGAGTGCTGGCAAAAATCCGATTGGTCTTCTCATCCAAACCGATATGGACAATCACCGAGTCTCCCAGGCGCACGGGCGATTCCTGTTCGCGAAACGGCAACAATAAATCCTTGGCCAGTCCCCAGTTGAGGAACGCCCCGATATTTCGGTTCACACTAACGACTTTCAAATACGCAAACTCCCCGACCGTCGCCAGCGGCGTCTCTGTCGTGGCCACGAGACGATCTTCTGAATCGCGGTAAACGAACACGTCCAGTTTGTCCTTGGGCTTTAGTTCTACTTTGTTACGATTTTTGTTGCAATTTCGCCGGGATGGGATAGCGTTGGGTTGTTCGTTGTGGGTGAGCAAAAACGCCAACACAAAATTCCAAAAAACATAAACCGCAAGGCGCGCCAAAAACCGCGCCAACTAAAAATGCTCTCCAAAGCCTGCGCGGCATTGGAAAACGCCTTTTTGGCTTCATGTCTGACTACTCGGAACATTTCCTGATTCGCGGCAAGGACGTCAGTCCGCACGCCTCGGATTACTTGTCCGGCCTGCTGGGAACTTACCGGCGCAAGAACCTGGAGTGCATTCATGGGGACATTCCCGAAAGTAATTATCAGGCGATGCAACAGTTTGTGAGCGACTCGCCCTGGTCGCAGGACAAACTCATGACCCAGGTGGCCGGGGAGGTGAACGGCCTCCTCGGAGCCAACCGCCACAGCGCCCTCCTGATCGATGAAACCAGCTTTGTCAAGAAGGGCGACCACTCCGTGGGGGTGCAACGGCAGTATTGCGGGCGGCTGGGCAAGAAGGAGAATTGCCAGCTGGGGGTCTTTGCTTGTCTGGGGCTGGGCGAGAAAGCGTCGGTGGTGGATTTCCGCCTCTTTCTGCCGGAGTCCTGGGCGCAATCGGACGAGCGCTGTGAGAAGGCGAAAATCCCGGAGGAGCAACGGCAGCATCGCACCAAATTGGAATTGGCTTTGGACATGGTGAAGGGGGCCCAAGCTCGCGGGCTGCAATTTTCCTGGGTCCTGGCGGACGCGGCCTATGGTTGCAGCAACGAGTTTTGCGCGACGTTGGAGAAGTTGGGTCTCCACTACCTGCTGGATGCGTCGATGAAAGCTTGTGTTTGGGATGCCGATCCCGAGCCGTATTTGCCGGCGCGGCCGGGAAAAAGAGGGCGGCCGGAAACGGTGTCTCAGCCGGGGAATTCTGAGGCCAAGCGCTATAAGCTGCCGGATTTGCTCAAGGAGCGATTTGTCCAGCGCGCGCGGGAAGTCGTGATCCGCAAGACGAGCCAGGGGGAGTTGCGGGCCAAGGTCTGGGTCTGTGAGGTGTGGCTGTGGGAAGACCGGAGCGCCCCGCCTCTGGCCCGGCGTCTCGTGGCCCGGGAGATGGAAGGCGGGGAAATCAAAGTGTCGTGGACCAACGCGCCCAAGGAAATGAGCGATGAGGAGTTGGCTTACATGCAGGGGCAACGGCACTGGATTGAGCGGGGGTTTGAGGACGCCAAGAGCCAACTGGGCATGGCGGACTATGAAGTGCGCAAGTGGCGCGGCTGGCATCACCACATGGCGATGGTCGCCCTGGCGATGCTGTTCCTGTTGAAAGAGCGGGTGGAACATGAGAAAAGCGCGCCGCTGTTAAGCGCGCGCGACATCGTGGAACTGCTGGCGTTTTACCTGCCCAGACGGCGGCGGAAAGAAGCGGAGGTGATTTCAGATCTGGTGAGGCGACATGAACAACGCCGGGCGGCGACGAAAAGCCATGCCCGGAGCCAGCGAAGAAAGAGATCGAAATCGTAACAAAGTAGAATTAGGTCTTTTGGAATATAGCGACCCGGCAACAAAATTTCCCCCAATTCCCCGCCATCGAGATAAAGGCCGGGCGCCGAGGCTCTCACGATGGGGAGAGTGTTTCGCTTTCCGATCGCCACCATGTTCTCCAGCGTAGCCGCGCATCGCCACACGAGGGAGAAAAATCGCGGCTGGCTGGTTGCCTTTAGCACCATCAAAACGCTCGCAATGTGATCGAAATTCTGCGTCCGGTGAGACGGCTAAAGGCGGGCACCTCAACCGTTTTGTTCGGGCGAGAGGACATCCTCATCAACAACATCGCCTGGGCGCTCCGCCGGTTTCCATTTTTTGCGGTCTTCGGCGACGGTTCGTATCGGCTTCAACCAATCCATGTGGATGATCTGGCGGAATTGGCCGTCGCTGAAGGGATGCGGACGGAAAACGCCGTCGTCAACGCCATCGGCCCGGAGACATTCACTTACCGCGAGTTGGTGAAAGTCGTCGGTGGCGCGATTGGCCGGCCGCGGACGTTGGTCAATGTGTCGCCGACAGTGGGGTGTTTGCTTGGAAAACTGCTGGGGTGGTTCAAGCACGATGTATTCATCACGCGCGAGGAAATTCGCGGGTTGATGTCCGAACTGCTCCATGTGAACACCCCGCCCACCGGGAAAACGCCATTGACGGCGTGGATGAAGAAGAACGCCGACACATTGGGGCTACGGTATGCCAGCGAACTGGATCGTCGCCGCGACCGGCAGATGCCGTATTTCGTGAATAACGCACTATGAACGAGTGGCACTTCAAATTGCTTTATGACGGGGAATGCCCGTTTTGTCTACGGGAATCCCACCGGAGCAGGTGCTGAGGGGTGGCGAGCACATCGGACAGTCGGCCAAGAACCGAGCGCTCAGAGCCTGGGCAAGGCTTCCGTCACGAACTTCTGGTCGAGTTCGACGAACGCGGGGTGCCCGTTCGGCCAGAAGGAAGCGCGCTTGGTCGGTTTTGGAAACAGATGCGAATCGAACCGCAGCAACCGGTGCATTTGGTGAAAGGCGAGGCCATCCATCCCCAGGAGGTTCTCGATCTCTTGGCCGGCGCGAGAGGTCGTCCCGGCACGGTCGCTTTTGGCCCGGAAGGTAGCATGGTTCATGAGGTTGACCACTCCAGCCTGCCAGTCCAGTTGCTGGTAATAGTAGGACCGCATCAATTCCGGGCCGAGATCACACTCCGACTGGCTGAGATGGTTGGACAGGCGCAGGTTTCCGCCCAGCCAGGAGTGCGTCAAGTGGTTGGCGAGCGGGTAAGTGCGGAAGTTGGGGGCGGCAGAAATGTTTTGGATGAGCCGCATGAAATTGGAGTAGTAGGGCTCGACGCGTTGAAAATAATTGAATCCCCGGATGGCGGCGTGCTTGGTGAAAACGGTGTAGGAGCTGAGATCGCCGGGCCGGTCCAGTTCCATTCTCCAATGGGTCAGCACGATGGCGAAGACCAAGGGCTGCAGGGCCACCGGAAGCTGGAAGGGCAGGCCATCGTGGGTGACCGCACCCCGGAGCAGGCAGGTGGCGTCTTCAAATCCCTCGCGGTCCAGTCCCAACTCCTCTTTCAATGCCGGGTCCAAGGTGGCGTAAGCGCAAGTCTCGCTGTGCCGCGCAACGACCCGCTGGCCGCTGGGCAAGAGCATGGCCCTGTCCTCCTGGTCGTGCAGAGTGAAGTCCTGCATGGAGTCGGTGGCCGCTCGGAAGGGGTAACCGTAATAGCGATCCCCGTTGCCGAAGCGGCCCGGGGCGCAGCCGCCCGGTCTTCTGGCGCAGGGTGTCTCGAAATTTCCGTCGGCTCTTTTCTCGCGGCCAGCGGTGGCCTCGCTCGAAATGATACCCCAGGAAGTCGAATCCACCGGCGGCGCTGGCCTCGACTATCCGGGTTTTAACCGGATGCAACACCAGCCCCGCCGCGCTGACCCATTGTTGGAGCTTTTCCAGCGTCTCTTGGGCTTCTTCTTGACTTTGGCAGAGGATCACGAAGTCGTCGGCGTAGCGCACCATGTCCCGTCCCTGCCCGGCCATCAGATGGTCCAGCGGGTCCAGATACAGGTTGGCCAACAGAGGGCTGATGACCGCTCCTTGCGGGGTGCCCGCTTCGGTCGGTTTCCAGCCCTGGCCGCTCTCCATGACGCCCTGCTTGAGGAACGACCGGATTAACCGGTTGACCGCTCCGTCCGCAATGTGGGCTTCCACCGCTGCCATCAGCTTGTCTTGCGGAATGCTGTCGAAGTAGCCTTTGAGATCGGCGTCCACCACCCAGTTTCTTCCAGTCTTGAGCAGGTGATCGACCCGGCGCAGGGCGTCCTTGGCGCCGCGTCCGGGCCGGAATCCATAGCTGTGCTCGGCAAAGACGTTCTCGAAGATCGGTTCGATCACATTGCGCAGCGCCGTTTGCACCACGCGATCTTCCACCGCCGGTATGCCCAGCGGTCGAAGTTCCTTGCTGCCCAGCTTGGGTATCCACACCCGCTTGACTGGTTTGGGCTCATAGCTGCCTTGCTCCAACATCTGCTGCACGCGTTCCAGCCGTTGCGGGCTGCTTTTGAGGTAGTCGGGGCATCTCTGCCCGTCCACCCCGGCCGCACCCCCATTGCGGACGACTTGTTTTAAGGCACTTTGCAGATTTTCCCTTTTCCATACCTTATCCATCAAACTGAACCATTTGCCTCCTTTGATTCCTCCTTCGAGGGTTGCCAACATGCGTTCGGTCCACACGCTTGCTTCCGTCCACGCCCATTGCTGGGGGACTTCTCTGCCTTGTTTAGCCTGAGGCACTCCCGGCAGTTTGAATTGCGCTTGTGTTTCCTTCACGCTTCCACCTTCCTATCCCCCTTGGCTCCGCGGTCGTTACCCGCTTCATCGCTACTACGGGGACTCTGACTCCTGCCCTGCTCCTTCCAGCACCAGGACAGGTCTCCTTGATTAAGGATCGTGCATTTCCGGACATTCCGTCTCCAACCACCCCATGCGCCCCCGTCTCCGGCCATTGCTTCTTGCTCCGGGCGGGCTTGGCCTCCGGTTCGCATTGGATTGCTCCCGGCGGTTCTTCGGACTTCGCTCATTACTCGCAGTCTCATCAGTCGCATCAGGCCGAATCGAGTTTGTCTCGCGGGCGTCCAGCGCCCGTCAGTTCTACGGACTATCCTTTCGTTTCCAGTTGCTCTCCACGCCCTGTCGCCAGAACGCAGTTACCTTCAACTCGTGGCGGAAAGCTCCGCCACAGAGGGACTTCCACCCTCCTATGCACGCTCTTTCTCAAGTGCACGGGCCGCGCTCTCTTGAGCGCGGAATTCTCAGGGCGCGCCCTTTCGTGATTATATCAAACCTATTTACGGGATTCGCACCCGCCAGTAAACGATTGGCTGGTTCTTGCTCACGCTGGTGGCGCATTGCCAGACGCCAGGCGAGGTTTGAGTGATGGAGGCATAGGCATTATTCAATGGATCAGATCGCTGGAGGTATCCAACTCGTATCTCGTCCCGGTTCCGGTAAAGTTTACGTAAACCGTCCGCCCATAACCTTCGTTGTAAAACTGCACATTGTACGGGGGGAACACGAGGCCGGTAATGACGGGGGTGATCGGACTGTAGGACGGCTCCTGCACTGCATAAAACCGGCGCGGATAAGCCAGGTAGTTCGTATCGTAAAAATCAAAGACGCCCGCCCCGGCGGCCACGGCTTGGCCGATATTCGTCCACGTCCTCAAATTGGTCGAGGCGAGGACAAAACAGGTCGTGTTGGTTATGCCCGTAATATGCACATGAAACCCGGCCCCGAGTTGCACGCCAAGAGCGGTGATGCTCGGAGGAACTGTTTGCACGATGACCACCGCGGTCTGGCTGGTAATGGACCCGTTGGTATTAGAGACGACCACCGAGTAAGAGCCTGCGTTTCCAGTCAAGACGTTGGTGATCGTCAAGGTGGCGGCATTTTGGCCCGGCAAGACATTGTGGCCAAAATACCACTGGTAGTTTTCGACATTGCAATCGGACGCCATGACAACGTTCAACGTCAAATTGGAAAAGACACGCACCGTGCTGGGAGCGGTGCTGAGGTTGGTGGCGAAAACCGGCAAATTCGTATCAATCACGGTGACTGTCGCCGGAACAGTTGTGTAGAGATTGGTGTAGAGATTGGAAATGGCGACTTGGTACTGTCCGGCCTCGGCGCAAGTGGCGTTGGGGATGGAGAGGGACGCATTGGTGGCGTTCGGCAGTGCGCTTCCATTGAAGAGCCATTGGTAACTGGGCGGCGGGCCCGTTACGGTTACATTCAGGTTAATGGTTTGGCCCAACAAAACCTGGGTGCTGGCCGGAGGTTGGAAATTGGGATCGTAAACAGTGACGATCGCCGGGACGGTAGTATAGGTGCCCGCAACCTCGACTTGGTACGGCCCACTCTCGGCGTAACTGGCGTTAGTAATGCTTAACAAGGCATTCGTCGCATTCGCAATAGCGTTGCCGTTGAAATACCATTGGTAAGTCGCCCCCGGCCCGTGAACAGTGATACTCAAGGAACACGTCTGGCCGCGCACCACGGCGGTATTGGTGGGAGGCTGGACAATCGCCAAAGCCGATGGCGCTCCTTGGAATTCGTACGCTCCCATGTCAATTGTCCCATTGACGAGGCGCGGGTTGCCGTCCAAGTCAGTCAAATCGACGGCGGCCGAAGGCTGACCGGCGCCAAGCAGCGGTGACAACGATGACAAGTGGTAGTTGCCCGCCGTTGTCGGCGCGAGTCCAGCGCTGACCTGCTGCACGAATATTGGATCCTGGCTTCCAGCAAGCCCTTGAATAGAATCATAACCGTACCCGTTGGCGGAGTTGGTGGCAATCTGGTCGGATGCCGTGTAACCGTTGGCCCCGAGATTATTCCAGAAGATCGAGTTGGAAACTTCGAGGGTTCCGCCCAGATTGGCCAGTCCGCCAGCAGATCCGGTTGAGCTATTGCCGGTGATGGTGCAATTAATTATTGAAACGTTGTTTGAAATGCCGTCGATCGCCCCAGCCTGCAATCCGCCACCATTGCCCGAAACAAGACTGTCGCTGAGATTCAAATTCAGTGGACCACTTAACGTAATAGCAGGCCCGTTATTTCCACTTACAACCGAACGATCCACCAGCAAAGACCCACTCTGCGAGTAACCAGTAATACCCCCCGCGATGTTACCAGATATGGTGCAACCGACCATTTGATCGGCCGTTCCGTTGAGGTTCAGGTAGAAACCGTAGGTATTGTTCGAGATTTGGCACTGGTTGAAAGTGTTTTGACCGTAGTCTTCGATGCCGGCTACCGATCCTGAGCCGCTCGACAACGAAGTCAAAATGGTAAACTGACCGGAAGTCGTCACGCTGAAGATGATGCCGACGTTGTTGGGGCCGCCATATTGTGTCGCACCATAAAAGACGCCATCAGCGCCGAGGGTCAGCCCGCCGGTTGGGGTTTCGCCGTCGATGAAGAAGCCCGCGGAATTGGTTCCCATGCTTCCGAACGTGTGCAAGGTGGTCAGGACGCCATTCGTCGTGACACGGAAGATCGTGCCGTTTCCCCCCGCTGTCAGTCCATAAAACGCGCCATCCGGCCCGGTCCTCAGGCTGTTTGGATACTCACCATCGGAACCGCCAGTGAACGAATAAATCGCGGTGAAATTTCCCGCAAGCGAAACGCGGAAAATCGTGCCTTCGTAGCTGGTCCCGCCGTCGTAGGCCACGCCATACAAATTACCATCGGCTCCGCTCGCGAGTGTGCCCCACGGGCTGGCTCCGTCAGTCCCCGACTGAAGTTGGTGGATCGAAGACAAAGCGCCGCCGGGCGTTAACCGGTAGATGCAATCAGCCCCGCCGCCGCCAAAGGAATCTCCCGTGCCATAGAAATTGCCGTCGCCTCCCTGCACCAAGCCCCCTTCCGTAAGCTCGCCGGCGCCGAGGCTTAGTAATGAAGCGATAACGATCACTCCGTTGGAATTCGCCTCGAAGAGCGAAGTTCTGGCTGCGCCGTAAAAACTGCCGTTGCTGGCTTGGACCATCGGGGCAGCTATCTGCAAGCCGGTCACGGTCTGTGGCCCAAGCACACTCGGGACGCCGTTGGAAGTGATGCGGACGGCGGCTTGCGCGTTGTTCACGTAGGCGACCCCATAAAAACTGCCATCGCTTCCGACAGCCAACGGACTGGTCAGATAAGGACGGTTGACCTCGCTCACGGTATTTCCAGAATAGACCGGCGTCATTGTGCCGTTGGTGCTCATGCGGAAAAACAGGGAGGAATTGCCCAGGCCGTACAGATTGCCATCAGTTCCCGCCGCGAGGCTTCCGATCGGCTGGGGGTCAATTGCGGCAGTGGTTCCGTTGAAGCTGCAATTCTCGACGACATTTGACCTGTAGCACGACAAACCTTCGTTCCCATAATTGGAGAAAGCGCAGTTGACCACCTCTCCGTAACTGTCAATCTGCAGCCCGGCATAACCGCCCGCGAATTGGCAATTCGAGACAACCATCGAGTCGCCGGCGATCAGGCCAAAGGCATTCGGGCCGACGATAAAAGCGCAATTGGCTACCGTCGCGGCGCCCGTCTGCCCGTAACTGAGGCCGCTGCCCGACGCATTACTTATGACCAAACCATCCACCGGCGATCCCCAGGAATTGAGCGTATAGCCGCCGCCACCGCTCAATACGGTTGGATTGGCCGCCACATTTCGCTGCGACGGGTCCGTCTCAATACCGACAAATCCGCCGATCAGGGCCACACCGTTTGTCAACAAGAATGGGGAATCGGAGTAGGTTCCTGCGGCCACCCAGATTTGCGAACCGCCCGGGGTGAGCTGAGGATTATTCAGCGCGGTATTCAAGTCGTTGAAGGCCGTGGCCCAGGACAATCCATTGCCACCCGCCGGGGCAGCGGCGTTGACATACCACTGTGAGGGATTAACGGTCACGGTCACTGGCTGGGAAGAGATTTCGCCGTGCCCTGTGGCGTCGCTGATTATCACCACATACTGCACCTTGCTCCCCAGGCTGGAACCGTTAAGAATTTGCAACGTAAAGTTCGTCACGCCCTGGAAGTTCGTCCCATCCGACAGCGGCACGAAACCGTTTCCATCATTGAAATCGCCATACCATTGGTAGGACAGATTTGTGCTGGCTGGAGTAACCGTCAGGACATTGTGCGCCGCAACCCCGGGATAGTAAGTAAGTGGCGAAGGTCCGCCGAGGGTGAGAATGTCAGGAGTCGTCGTGCCCACAAAGGGATACGCACCCAAGGTGGCCCCTCCATTGCCGACGCCGATAACCGGAGAGTCGCTGCCAAGATGATAATCACCTGCTACGGATGGGGCGGAAAGGCCGCCGCCGGGTGCGGGTTGGACAAAGACGGGGTCCACGTTAAGCGGGTTGAGGCTGCCCCAGTTCACCAAATCCAATCCCTGGATATCGTCGTGGTCGGGATAGACGTTGGCGGAGTAAGGCGGGATCCATATTTGTGCATCCACGGAATTACCCGCCTGGCCCGAGTAATTGCCCCAGAAAATTGAATTTTCGGCGAAAAAATCGGTTGGCGGGCAATTGCCCAGGAAACCGGCGCCAAGACCAGTCGAGCCATTGTTCACGATCGTGCAATTCTGAAGACCGAGGCCACCGAAACCCGATCCCAGGTATATCGCCCCGCCGCCTTGGGTGGCGTAATTTCCGCTAAACAAACATTCGTAAACCGAGGCGCTGCCCGTTGTGTAAAGCGCCGCGCCAAAGTACTGAGAGCTATTGCCCCGGAAGATGCTTCGGACTATGGATACTTCACTGCCGTCGTTGTAAATGGCGCTGTCGTGATTGGCCAGGAACGCACTGTCCTGGACAGTGACCCCCTCGCCGGTGGCCTGATTGTTGTAAATCCCGTGGGTGTTGCTGCTAAAGGTGCAGCCCTCGAAGACTGGCGTGCTGCCCCCGTCATTATAAGCGCCGATCCCGTCCTGGGTAAACAGGCAAGCCGTCACCGAGGCTGCGCCGCCATTGCCGTTATAGACGGAGATGCCGGGGTTGTTGCTGAAGACGCAATTGGCCAGCGCGGGGCTGCCGTTGAGAATGTCAATAACCAGCCCGCTATGGTTGGTAAACGAACAAGCTGTGATGGCCGGGCTACCGCCAGCAATTTGCAGCGATTGGCTATTGGCGGTAAACGCGCAATTAGAAAACGAGCCGCCCGCATTGTTGAAGTTCGCCGCGAAAACAAGATTCGAAAAGACACAATTCATCACCGCCAACGCACTGCCAGTGTTGGTCACGCCGGTCGAGGCATCCCGCAATATGAAACCGTCGAGCAACGCGTTGGTGAGGCCCGATGTTGATAGGAGGATGGCGCTCTTTCCACTTCCAGGCAACACGCCCTCGAGGACGGTTGGATTGACCGCCCAATTGCGCTGGGCCAAATTCGTTTCCGTGCCATTGAATCCGCCGCGAAGGGCCAGATTGTCAGGCAGCACCAGCGACCCGTTGGTGTTGCCTGAATCGGAAACATAATAGCTGCCGGACGCGACCCAAATCTGCAGGTTGGTGGGCCCAGGCACCAGATTACTCACCGCTTGTGACAGGGTTTGGAAAGCGGTCGCCCAAGATTGGCCGTTGCCGTTGGCGGGCGCGGCGGCATTCACATACCAGATCAAAGGATGAACGGACAGCGCGGCGGGCGCTGATGGGGAACTGGCTCCGGTTTGGTCCGTAACCACCACGCGAAACAACGCGCCGGAAAGCCCATTGGAGACCCCGGCGATCGTGAGTGTTGCGGTGGCGGTCCCGCTGTAACCGTTCCCCTCCGTCAAATTCACCCACCCCTGGCCGTTCAGGTTGATTTGCCACTGATAGCTCAGGCCCGCGCCTGTGGCACTGGCGTTGAGAACCAGAAAATTGCCGATGAACCCATTGATCGATGCGAGCAAACTGGACACCTTCAGGGCTGCGCTCCCGCCCGGGAGTTCTTCATACGCCCCCATGTCCACTAAAGCGCCACTAATACGCTGGTTGCCATCCAGATCGATGCCAAGAGGGGCTGCAACCGCTGGGTTTCCGGCAAAGATGGCGGGGGACGAAGATTGGAGGTGAAAGTCTCCGGCGACGGTAGGCGCCTGCGCGGGGAGAATCGTCGCGACAAAGATCGGGTCATAGCGGATGTTGCCATGTCCCGAGTAAACATTCAGTCCTTGCACGCACGAGGTGGCCACGGATGCCGAACTGGATATCTGCGCCGTTTCCAAATTGGAGCCAGATGCGCCATTATTCCAACAAATACAATTGACAGCAGTGAGCGCTCCGCTTGAAGAATTCAAACCGCCGCCGTCAGGGGCCAGGGTTGCGTTGCCAGTGACGGTCGAATTGATGATGGACGCGCTCCCATTGGCGACCTCGATGCCGCCGCCCGCTTGCACCGCCATGTTGCCGCTGACCAGGCAGTTCAGCAGAGTCGCAACCGTGTTCGAGCTGTAAATAGCGCCGCCTGCCACCGCGCTGTTGCCGCGAAACACACACTCTTCCAGCAAAGGCGCGCACGGAAGGGTGTTGCTGATCACGCTTAGTCCGCCACCGGAGATACCGACATTCTCGACGAATTGATCCTGTTGAAATACCGGGCTGCCATCCGAAACCACCACGCCGCCCGCCGTATTGGACGCGATGATGCAATGCGCAATGAGCGGACTGGCCAGCGCCATCGTGATGCCGCTCTGGCCGGACGTAATCGTGAATCCATCGAGCACGGTATTGGTGTCGATCAACCCAGAGGAGCCGTTGAGGGTGACCACGGCCGAATTGTTTCCAAGAGCGCCACTCAAGAGGGTCACATTGGTTTGCCAGTTGCGTTGCGAAAGATAATATTCATTACCCGCGAAGCCGCCATAAATCTGCAATCCCCCAGCCATTGACGGAATGACAAAACTGCTGTTCGGGCCGTTCGATCCTGGATAATACGTTCCTGCCGCCACCCAGATTTGGTGGTCACAGGCGTCCACCGTATTGATCGCATCCGGCAGATTATTGAGCGCGCTGCTCCAAGTGCGGCCATCCCCGCCCGCCGAAGCGGCGGCATTGACGTAAATCGGGCCAGGCACTTCCACCGCCAAAACGGCCGGGGTCGAGGTGAAATCGTCGCCGTCGGTGATTGAATACTGGAATCCATTCATGAGCGGCACGATGTTCGCGACCGTCAAAGTGGAGGTCACCCAAGCGCCATTTGTGACGATGGTCGTATGATAAGT
>DASRLE010000361.1:0-2122 GCA_035648615.1 Saccharimonadales bacterium (SeqCode)
CTTCAGGCTCGGGCTGCGGCGCCTCGGCGGGCGGATAGAATTCCGCGCCCAGATACACCAGCAGGGTGCCTTCTTCGTGGGGCTCCAGGCGAACCACGGTTTTGTCTTGCGCGTAGTTCAGGAAGTGGGTGAATTGCTGGAAGCCGTAGGCGGCCACATCGAAGTTGGGCTGCTCGGCTTTGAACCAGCCGGCCAGGTCTTCGACCGGGCAACCGTTCTCGATTTCCAGGCGATGATTTTCGAGCACGTCACGCAGCGGCGGCAACAGATCTTCGTGTTTGAGCGAGGGATGTTCCGTCGCCGAGCTGCCTTTGCGTTCGATGATGTAGCGTCCACCGGTGCCGGAGACGTTCACCAGGTCGGCGCGCTTCAGCTTCTCGACGAAATCGGAAAAGCTCGATCCGCCGTAAGCGCGTTCGTTGAATGCGGAATCGAGTTGCAGCATGGTGGACTTCAGTAAGCCCAGCTGCGGCTGCACGCCGCGGCGTTCGAGGACTTGGAGAGCCCGTTCGACCAGCGGCATGGCTTGCGTCAGTTCGAGTGGCGCCGGACGTTCGCGGCGCCCACCGCCACCTCCGCCTTGTTGTTGTGGTGGCCGGTCGCCTTGTTGCTGCTGCTGCGGCGGACGGTCGCCGCGGTCGGGGCGATCACCACGATCCGGGCGATCACGATCATTGCGCGGGCGCTGTTGATGGAGAACCGCACGAGTCTCCAGAGCCGCCACGCTGGGCGGGACGGAGGTATCGGAGAGCAGCGATTCAAAGCTGATGAACTCGTGGCAATTCTGCTGAAGGATGGTGGAGGTGAAAGCCTTGCCACCGACCACAAATACGGTCTTGCCGTATTCCTTGAGCTTATTGACCAACGGGATGAAGTCGCTATCGCCGCTAACGATGGCGAAAGCGTTCACATGTGTATGCGTGAAGGCCATCTCCAAGGCGTCGAGCGCGAGGTTGATGTCGGCTCCATTCTTGTCTCCTCGCGGAGAAGGGATTCGCTGGACCATTTGCACGGCGTTTTCGGCCATCTGCCGGGTAGCGCCATCCTGGCGCCCCCAGTTGGCATAAGCGAATTTGGCGACGATGTCGCCGCGCTCCTTGAGCGCCTCCAAGGCGAGCGAGACGTCAAATTCCCGCCGCAAGGTGGATTTCAATCCAATCTCGATGTTGTCGTAATCGACAAACACCGCGATATTCAATTTTTCTTGCATTCTTACTCCTGCACCGCTCCATGCGGCGCGTGTTTTTAACTTCAGGTGAGCGAAGCCGGCTGCTTCACCGAGCCGCGGATGAATTCGACAATCGCTTCGAGTGAGGAGCCGGGTTGAAACACGGCGCCTACGCCCAAGCGTTTGAGCTCAGCGGCATCTTCATCCGGAACGATGCCTCCGACGATGACCACGACATCGGTCATCCCTTTTTCCTTGAGCAATTCGAGAACACGCGGGACGATGGCGTTGTGCGCGCCGGAAAGAATGGACAGGCCAATGACCTGCACGTCTTCCTGGAGCGCGGCGTTGACGATCATGTCTGGCGTTTGGCGGAGTCCGGTATAGACCACCTCCATGCCAGCGTCGCGGAGCGCCCGGGCGATTACCTTGGCGCCGCGATCATGTCCATCCAGGCCGGGTTTTGCCACCAGCACACGGATTCTAGAATCCATAAATTGGAAACGCGCTGAACGCGCCACAAAGCCACACAGGGGCAACGCGGTGAGTTCACTTTAAACCGCGCACCACGCTGCGCCCCGAGGGTGCCCCGCGCCATGCACTGTTCGTATTCAGTATAGAACGGATTCCTGGACGCAAGGGGACCCGCCAAAGGGCCAGGGAAAGGGGAGTGTCCTAGTTGTTATACTGCCCGCAATGCTAGTCTCGCAACGTAAAACGCTAAAGATGGTTTGCCCGCTGATTCTGGCTGTGGCGTTTTCAAGCGCGGCTGCGGCGCAGAATTACACCATTCAAACTTTCGCCGGTGGCGCGGTCAAAAGCGGCAACGATGTCGGCGACGGCGGTCCGCCCACCGGCGCCGCGTTGATAAATCCCACCAGCGTGGCCGTTGGTCCCGTGGGCGAACTTTATATTGCCGATAGCGGCCACAACCGGGTTCGCAAAGTGGCCAAC
>DASRLE010000362.1:0-17767 GCA_035648615.1 Saccharimonadales bacterium (SeqCode)
CTTCAAGTCCGTCTTTCACTGTTTTGACCCCCGGCGCCGTTGGGCCGGCTTGCACCAGAAATTTCTCGGTTGTCTTGCCGTTTTCAATCACGTCCACTTGATTGCCATATTGGCGGATGACGGCGCGCGGATTGCAGCCCACAAAAGAATAACGGCCAATGTGCTCGCCGCCCTCGACGGATTCAAAAAGAAACGATTCGCCCTGGCCGCGGATTTTGCGGTAGGCGGAGAGGGGCGTCTCCAAATCGGCCAAAATCCGGCGCGTGACCGGGATGAGATTTCCTTGTTCGGCCAGTTTCAAAAATTCACTTTGCGATGGGTAATACACAAATTCAGCGCGTTAGATTTACTCCATCCGCCGCCGCAAACGCCATAATGAAAGTGAAGTATAAAAGAGCACAATAACGGCGTAGGCCACGATACCCAACCCGATGGCGAAGGGCACGGATTCGGACCCGCTAAAACAAATCAAGGCCACGCCCACCAGGGCGGTCAGGCTGGTTTCGCCGAGCAGGCAGCCCGCGTATAAAGGAAGCCGCGCGCGCATGATTTGTTGCAGGAACCATTGCCGGTAAGCCTCCTCGCCCATCGAGCGCATCAGCCAGGCGAGATGGAAATTATGAGCGGCGACCAGGAGCCCCGTCGTGATGACGATAATGGCCGTCAGCGGCCAGAACGCGAAGGTGAAGCACAAGATGACATTGACCAGGCCGCCCACTTTCCAACCCATTTTTTTGGCCAGCGGATTTCCTTCCAGCACCAAATTGGGTGTGGCCACCCGTGTGCTCAGGAAGTCCATGCCCCGCGCAAAAAGCAGCAGGGCCAGCATCAAAAAATAACCGGGGCTGGCGAAAGGAAGAAGGTCGCCGGTCATTTCTTGCCGTAAATTTCTTCGGGCGTTTGTAGTTGATGCTCGGTGATGACATCGCCCGCGCCGTCCTCGGTTACTGCGCGATAAAAACACGAGCGGTAACCTTCGTGGCAGGCCGCGCCGACTTGTTCGACTTGAATCAAAAGCGTGTCGCCGTCGCAATCGAAAGCAATTTGTTTGACCGTCTGGGTGTGGCCGGAGGATTCGCCTTTCATCCAGAATTTTTGGCGCGAGCGGCTCCAGAAATGAGTCCGGCCGCTCGTCACGGTGGCTTCGAGGGAGGCGCGGTTCATCCACGCCATCATCAGGACGCGGCCCGTCGCTTGGTCCTGGACAATGGCCGGGATCAATCCTTCCGCATTGAATTTAAGCTTATCGTAAAAACTCATAGCTGCCCTTTGCATCGGTTAACGTAGCAAAAGGCCCGCGCTTTGCCCAAGTTGATTTTTTTGCGCCGCCGCCCCTTTTGCTTTACTGTGGCGGGATATGCGCACGGAATCGGTCGCGGCGGGGCCAGAGGCCCAGGAAAAGACGGTGGAGAAAACGGTCATGACCGTTCTGGTTGCCATCAGCTTTTCCCATTTGCTGAACGACACGATTCAGTCGCTCATCCCTTCGATTTATCCGGTGGTCAAGGATTCCTTTCACTTGAATTTTACGCAGGTCGGTTTGATTACGCTGACGTTTCAAATGACCGCCTCGATTTTGCAGCCGGTGGTCGGCACCTTCACTGATCGCAAACCCCAGCCGTATTCGCTGGCCATGGGGATGTGTTTTACGCTGTTGGGCCTGGTTCTGTTGTCGTTTGCCGGGAGCTTTCCTGTCCTGCTTTTATCCGTTGGGCTGGTCGGAGTGGGATCCTCGGTGTTTCACCCGGAAGCCTCGCGCCTGGCTTACATGGCGTCCGGCGGACGGCACGGTTTCGCGCAGGCGGTTTTCCAAGTCGGCGGCAATGCGGGCAGTTCCCTGGGGCCGCTGCTGGCGGCGCTGGTTATTACGGGGCGGAACGGCCAATCGCGCATTCTCTGGTTTTCGCTGGTGGCCATTGCCGCCATTCTCGTCCTGGCGAAAGTCGGCGGGTGGTATCGGAAAAATATCTTTCGTCTCAAAGTGCGGGCCCAGCAGGACGGCCATTTGGCCGCGCCGCAATTGCCGGCCAAAAAGATCGGCTTTTCCATCGCGGTCTTGATTGCGCTCATGTTTTCGAAATTTTTCTACCTCTCGAGCATGAGCAGCTACTACACATTTTATCTCATCGATAAATTCCATGTCTCCATCCCATCGGCCCAGCTTTATCTTTTTGCCTTTCTGTTCGCGGTCGCGGCGGGAACTTTGATTGGCGGACCAATCGGCGACCGTTGCGGACGAAAAAATGTCATCTGGGTTTCGATTCTCGGCGTGGCGCCCTTTACCCTCTTGTTGCCGCATGTCGGATTGTTTTGGACCGGCGTGCTGTCCGTCGTGATTGGCTTGATTTTATCCTCGGCCTTTCCGGCCATCCTGGTTTATGCGCAGGACCTTCTACCGGGCAAGGTTGGCATGATTGCGGGACTCTTTTTCGGGCTGGCCTTCGGGTTGGGAGGGATTGGCTCGGCCGTCCTGGGTCACCTGGCCGATCGCATTAATATTAAGTTTGTGTTCCTGGTTTGTTCGTTCCTGCCCTTGATCGGGCTGTTGACCGGATTCCTGCCCGAATCACGCGCCAGGCAATCAAGGCGCGTGGCCTGAGGCCGTAATCGACGCGCGGATTTTGGCCCACGGCGCGGCGTCGTCAAAACGGACGCGCCGGTGACGATATTGCACGCCCAGTTGTTTCCAGAGAACGGCGAGATCCATGTGCCCGGCCTGCGGCCCAAGCTCGTCGTGCAAATCTTTGAGGACAGTGGTCCCGGTGGCTTTATCGCCCACGGCCAGGACTTGTTCGAGCGTCCAATTGACGCTGCCGTTGCCCCCGGCGTCAAGAATAGCGCGGATGGAATCCTCGAGACTGCGGCGATTGTTCGTCTTGACTCTGATCCGCACGTCGGCCAGCAGCCAATAAAGGTCCCCGCCCCAATACGTCCGCCCCCAGGTATGGGTATGGTCGAGGCCCTCGTCACCGGCCCCGGGAAGCCCTTGCGGCATTCCTTCATACATGCCCCGCCAGACCTGCTCGGCGGTCAACTGTCCCACCCGCGCCCGGGCGACCGGCTCCAAATAATCGGACAACCCCTCCATCATCCACAAATACCGGCGGTCCAAAGTGGGAAAAGCGAGGTGAAACATCTCGTGCGTCATTTCCCAATCCCGCCGCAAGTCCCCCACCGTCGCCTCGCGGCCCAGGCGGATTTCGATGCGGGCGCCGCCATAAGTTATGCCGCCGCCGACGGGATGGCCGCCTCCGCTCTTAATCGTAATCAAAACATGTTTGACAGGATAATGCCCCAGATAACCGGAAACCGCGACCGCCGCCCGTCGCACCCAGCCGACCACCACCTCCTGCGGCAAAGGCGAATCGGGCGGGAGCACGATGCGAATGGTTCCGCCGCCGACCCGCAGGGTTTCTTCGCTCTGCGCGGAAACCAGCAAAGGGCTTAGTCCAAGAACAACGGCCAGAAGCAGAGTTTTCAGGCAGCCGGGCCTCGGGAAGAAGTTGCGCGCTTCTTTTCGATCAAACGGTCGAGCGAAAACGCGCCCGGCCCGAAGGCAAAAATAATCATCGCGGCCAGCATGAAAAGAAACGGAGCGGCGCTGACGAATTTGTCCGGATCGGTTAAAATATTTTTGACAGTATCGAACTCGGCGGTGAGATAGGCGATGATCGTGACAAAAATCAGGGGCAGACAAACCAGGCGTGAGCCTAGCCCCAGCAGGAGGAGAAGCCCTCCGATGAACTCCGTCCCGCCCGCCAGAGCCGCGTTGAAGGTGGGATACGGAATGTGAAGAGTTTTGAAAAATTCCGCGGTTTTGTCCAAGTGCCTCAATTTTCCCATGCCGGTGACGTGAAATTGCCAGCCCCAGTAAAGGCGCAAGGCGAGCAGCAATGGCGATTGCAGCCGCTGGCCCACGGCGATCAAAATTTCATAGAATCGCCGGAAAAATCCGGGTTGGTTTGGCGTCGCCATAATCATTGCAGTTGACAAAACCATCCCAAGGCCGCCCAGCCTTGAAACCACGACTGGACATCACCCGCGCCGGCGTCTCCCAAATCCAGGCAGGCTTGCTCCAGGCTGGCGTTGGCCCGGAAGGCCGACAACAGGCGGAATTGGGCCGAATTGAGCCGCTTATAAAAAACAGTGTCGTGATGGCGATGCACGGCGAGGAAGACGGTCTCAGGCTTTAAGGTCCGTTTCAAGCGGGCGCGCCGCCGGGACTGATGCTGGTCCATGGCGTTGCTGGCTTCACTGCGCAATCGTTCGCCCTGTTTAACCTGGATCAGAAATTCGTCCACCGCATAACCAAACCGCAAGAGCGTCAAGTGCGGCTGCAATTGCAAATGAATTTCGGCGGGGTCCGCTCCGAGGAGGGAATCCATTTCCAAGGGGGCTTTGGCTTCGTTGTCGAAGGCCTCGATGTGGGCCCATTCCAGGCGCGCCATATCGATGGCCAATTCTCGCGGCGGCGGAATCAAGCGCGGTTCCTTTTCGAGAAAGGCAACGAGACTGCGGCCTAAATTTCGCAACGTAAACGAATGCGAGGGATGCTCCTTTAGGTACGCCGAGGCCAGCCGTTCAAAGGCGCCGTCGCCCAGCACGGCGCGCACCCCGGGGTAGTCGTCGTAAAAACAATCTTTGATCCGCAGCCAATATTGCCGGTTATAAATTTCCAGGCGTTCGAATGACGTGAGCCGGTCATTGGGCTTGATGAAACTGCCGGCCACTTGCGGCATCGGCCGGCCATCGTCCCACCGGCCTTGCATGCCGCCATCGCGCGCCAGCGGGCGCATCACGGCGCCGGCCATCAGGCGCTGCAACTCGAGAAATTCCTGGGCGGTCTGTCTTTTAGGCCGCAACGGTTTTGGCTTCGAAGTTTTCAATAAATCGATTGGCTTTGAGCGCTTCACGATGGACTTCGTCAAAGGAGGGGATATGCGCGTCCCATTCCAAGAGCGTGGCCGTGCGGCCCGCGCGCCGGAGGACGTGCTGGTAAAGTTTCCAGACCGGATCGATCACCGGATGGTCGTGCGTGTCCAGAATGTATTTCTCAAACTTCGAGTGGCCGGCAATGTGAAATTGAGCGACGCGATGCGCCGGGATATTATCCAAATAATCGCGCGGATCGAAGCTGTGATTGCGGGAGGAAACGTAAATATTATTGACATCCAGCAGGATGCCGCAGTCCGCCTGCTCGACCACTTCGCCCAGGAACTCCCATTCCGTCATTTCCGAGACGTGGAACTCCGCGTAGCTGCTGACATTTTCCACCGCGATGGGCACCTCCAAAAAATCGCGCGTTTCGCGGATTTTGCGGGCGGTGACTTTGGCGGCGGCGAAGGTATAGGGCATGGGCAGCAAATCATGCGTATAACGCCCGTCCACGCTGCCCCAGCAAAGGTGGTCGGAAACCCAGGGCGTGTTGGTGCGTTTGACCAGGCGCTTGAGCTTTTTGAGATGCTCGCGGTTGAGCGGTTCCGCCGAGCCGAAATAGGTCGAGACCCCATGCTGCACGACGCGATACTGCTCCAGAATTTGATCGAGCACTTTTAACGGCCGCCCGCCATCGACCATGAAATTTTCCGAAATTATTTCAAACCAATCGACCGCCGGCTTTTCGGTCAGGATATGGTCATAATGGGGAACGCGGAGGCCGATGCCGATTCCATAATCGGTGAAGCCATTGAAAGCATTGGCAGGCATTCGATAAGCGGGGAGGCAGGGAAGCGAGGCAAAACGTTCTCCGCCCCGCTTCCCCAAACCAAATTAAGAGGGAAGCAAAACGGCCGGCTTCCCTGCGGCGCTTAGACCGACTTGCAACCGCCCTTGCCTTTGCAACTGTTTTTGGCTTTGCAGCCCATGTCGCCGGTTTGACAGCCGCCCTGGCCTTTGCAGCTATTCATGCCTTTGCAATCATGTTTGCTCATCGCGTTATTGTCGGATGAGGTGCTGGTGCCTGAATTGTCCGAGGTTTTGCATCCCGTGGTGGCCATTGTCCCCGCAACCAAACCGGCCATTGCGGCGGAGATGACGATAGTTCTAGCAGTCCGTGTCATAATGTTATTTCGTTTATTTGTTTTTATTGTCTGCTCGACGAAAGAACGCGCCCTGGACCAAGGTCTCGGCACGTCCGCTCGCTCGGTGTTGTCAGAGGTCAGACACAGGACACTAATGTCTGTTTCAAGAAACGCAAGTGTTGTTTGACAGGCGCGCGCCTATGAAAGAAGATCAGCATCGGTTTTTGTCGCTCGTGGGCCAATTGCCGTTTCGCCTCCCGGCGGAAGGAGCGGGCTGGGTGGTGAACGGCCAGCCCTCGATATTCCCGCGCTGATTCACGGCATCTCGCCGAAATGTACCTAAGTATAGGATATTTCTAACCGGAGTGCTGGATTGACGGGGTGGGGGGAAGTGGTCACCCTTCGGCATCATGCTCATCATTCACTTTGCCCGGGGGGTTATGTCTGTTTTGGGGCATCGCAAAGTAAACAGTCGGGTCGATAGGTGGGGCGTGCCGAAGGCTGGAGAGGGGCATCCGCTGCATTGCTGTTTTCGAGCCGTTCAGCCACTATGGGAAGGTGAATCGCTTGCGGCTTAATTGGCTCAGGTTTTATGCGTCTTTGGGCTTCGTTGGGCTATTGGCTGGTTTTTCGACGCCCACCGCGCGCGCCGACTCAACCTTGCTGACGGTGGAGCAAGTGCGTCAACTGACGCCCGAGCAGGCGGACAAACGTTATCCAGTTCGTTTGCGAGGGGTGATCACTTTTTCTGACTGGAAGGCCGACGGCGGCTTTTTCTTGCAAGATCAGACTGCGGGCATCTATATCCACAGCGATACGGATCCAGATGCGCTGACGGGCGAAGACGTGGAATTGGAGGGAACGACCGCGCCAGGCGATTTCGTGCCGCTGGTGCAACTGACGAAGTTGCGCAAGCTGGGACCGGCGGCGTTGCCGACGCCTGAGAAGGTTTCCTATGAGCAATTGGCCACGGGCAAAGAAGACAGCCAGTGGGTGGAAATCAGCGGGCTGGTCCGTTCCGCGCTGCTCTCGACCAAAGATCGCACGCGGGTGGACGTCCTGGTCAACGGCCAGCGTCTGACCGCATTGGTCGGGCATCTGGATGTGGCCGCAGCCGATGGTTTGATTTGCGCCAACGTCCGCGTGCAGGGTATTTGCCGGACGCGTTTTAATCGGAAACGGCAATTGCGCGCGCCATTTTTGAGCGTGGGCAGCGTGTCGAATTTTGTGGTGGAAGGGCCGTTGCCCGGCCAGCCGGTCGAGGTGCCGCTGCAATCTCTCTTGCAATTTAACTCAGAAGGTTACTACGGGCGGCGGGTCGAGGTGCGGGGCGTGGTCACGGAACAAAAGGGCAATTCGATATTCATCCAGGAAAATGGGGCCGGCCTTTATGTCAAAAGCCAGCAGAGCACCCCCACTATCCCAGGAGACATTGTCAAGGTTGTCGGCTTCCCGGTGCTGGGACAAATTGCCCCAGTGTTGGAAGACGCCATCTTTCACAGGATCGGCCACAGCGCGCCGCCCGCGCCGGTGCCGGTTGCCATCAACCAACTGCTTGTGCAGGACTACGATGCCATCCTGGTGCGATTGCGGGGCCGTCTGATAAACCGGGTGGAACGGCTCGATGAGGAAGTGCTCGTTCTGGAGGCGGCCAACTTGATTTTAAGCGCGCACCTGGATAAATCCCAAAGGACCGAGCGCATCAGCCAGCTTCAAAACGGGAGCGAATTGGAATTGACCGGCGTTTGCCTGCCGCAACCGGTCGAGAACTGGAATCCATCCCTACCAAACCAGCCGGAATCGTTTCAATTGCTCTTGCGTTCCGCCGCCGACGTGAACGTGTTGAGCTATCCTTCGTGGTGGACGCTGTCGCGGTTGCTCTGGATGCTGGGGGCGTTGAGCCTGGTGCTGCTGGCCGGGTTCGGATGGGTCTTTGTGCTGGACCGCCGGGTGCGGGCGCAAACGACCATCATTCAGCAAAAAATCCAGCGCGAGGCGGTGCTGGAAGAACGGACGCGCATCGCCCGGGAATTTCATGACACGCTGGAACAGGAATTGGCGGCGATCACCATTCAGTTAGACACCGTTTCGGCGCAATTTGACAGCGCCCCGAGCGTCGCGCGGCGGCTGCTCGATCTGGCCCGCAACATGAGCCGGCGCAGTCTCGTGGAGGCGCGCCGCTCAGTCTGGGACTTGCGTTCGCATCTCTTGGAAAACAGCAATCTGGTGACGGCGCTTTCTGAGGTGGTCAAATTGATGGCGACGGCGCGGACCAGCATCGCGGTGCAGACTTCCGGCGGACTGCGCAAACTTCCCGCGCAAATGGAAAACAACTTGCTGCGCATCGCCCAGGAAGCGTTGACCAATGCCTTGAAGCACGCCGAGGCGACCCAGATCACAGTCCATCTGAATTATGCCCCGGCCGGAATCTGCCTGCGCATTCGCGATAATGGAGTGGGCTTCGACACCAAAAGCCACGCCACCATTTACGGCGGGCACTTCGGTCTCTTGGACATGACCGAACGGGCCGAAAAAATTGGCGGCGTTTTCACCATGCGCAGCACGTCCGGCCAAGGCACCGAAATTACCGTGGCAGTGATGGAAAACGGGGCATCCGTTCCATCTGAAAACACCGGGACGCCAGAATCAAACCCCGAAGAGAAAGCCTCGGCCGCCTAGCGGCCCAAACGAAGAATGACCGCCAGCGCAAAAAAACGAATTCGGGTCATGGTGGTGGACGACCATTTTGTCGTCCGCATCGGGTTGAGCGGCTCCATCAACGTCGAGCCGGACATGGTGGTGGACGCCGAGGTTTCCACTGGCGAACAAGCCGTAGCCGCCTATCGCCAGCACCGCCCGGACATCGTGCTGATGGATTTAAAACTGCCGGGCATGAGCGGGATCGAGGCGACCAAGGCGATCTGCCAGGAATTTCCCGGCGCGCCGATCATTATGCTTTCCACCCACGATGGGGAAGAGGACATCTACCGCTCGCTGCAAGCCGGGGCGCGGGCCTATCTTTTGAAAACGGCGGCGCGCCATGAATTGATTGACACCATCCGCTCCGTCCATGCCGGGGAACGGTGCATTTCCCCGGCGGTCGGCGCGCGGCTGGCCGAGCGGATGATGCACCCGGATTTAACGGCGCGGGAATTGGGAGTCCTGCAATTGATCGTCAAAGGACGAAGCAACAAAGAAATCGCCGCCGAACTTTCCATCGCGGAAGTGACCGTAAAACTGCATGTGGGCCACATCCTGACCAAGTTGCAGGTCAACGATCGCACCCAGGCCACCACCACCGCTTTGCAGCGGGGAATCATTCATCTTGACTAATCGCCCGACAGACCATGAACCACACATTACTACTCATCTTTTTTCTCTCGGCCTCCCTGGCGGGAACGCTCGCCGCTGAAGACCGCGCCCTTTATCTCGATCCGGCCCAGCCGCGCGAAGCGCGCGTCGAGGATTTGCTGCGCCGCATGACCCTTGAGGAAAAAGTGACGCTATTGCATGGAGATTCCAAATTCACCACGGCGGCCATTCCACGCCTGCGCATTCCGCGCCGCTGGATGTCCGACGGCCCGCACGGCGTGCGCGAGGACATTGGCCCGGATACCTGGCAACCGGCGGGTCACACCGACGACTTTTCCACTTGCATGCCCGCGCAAATCGCGCTGGCCTCGACTTGGGACCCAGCCCTGGCGCAAAAGGAGGGCGAGGTCATCGGCCAGGAAGCCCTGGCCCGCGGCAAACAAATCATGCTCGGGCCGGGCGTCAACATTCTGCGCACGCCGCTGGGAGGGCGCACCTTCGAATACCTTGGCGAAGACCCCTGGCTGACGGGTCGAATGGCGGTGGGCTACATTCGGGGCGTGCAATCGCAGGGCGTCGCCTCGTGTGTCAAACATTTTGCGGCCAACAACCAGGAATGGGACCGCATGAGCATCAACGTCGAGATGGACGAACGGGCGTTGCGGGAGATTTATTTACCCGCCTTCAAAGCGGCCGTGCAGGAAGCGGGTGTCTTGGCCGTGATGGGTGCCTACAATGAATTTCGCGGCCAGCATTGCTGCGAGAACGCCTATCTCTTGAAGGACATTTTGAAAGGCGAGTGGGGTTTTGAAAACATGGTCATTTCCGATTGGGGCGGAACCCACGATACCCGCGAAGCAGCCCTCAACGGGCTGGACTTGGAGATGGGCACCGAGAAACCATACGCCGAGTATTACCTGGCCGGCGCCTATCTGGCTGGTTTGCGCTCGGGCCAATATCCCATGGCCGGACTGGATGATAAAGTGCGGCGTAACTTGCGTGTTATGATAGCGACGCACATGTTCGACCAGTATCCGAAAGGATCGCTCAACACCGCCGCCCATCAAGCCGTCGCTCGACGGGTGGCGGAACGGGGAATGGTTCTGTTGAAAAACGAAAAGGCCGCCCTGCCGCTCAACCTTTCGCAGATTCATTCGCTGGCGATCATTGGCGAGAATGCCGTCATCAAACAGGCCCATGGCGGAGAAAGTTCCGGGATCAAAGCCTTTTACGAAGTCACTCCTTTGGAGGGCATTATTCACCGCGCGGGAAAACACGCCACCGTGACCTACGCCCGAGGGTACGGCGCCGACGCCGGCCCGGAGGTGACCGAGCAGGCGGTCCGCGCCGCGCAACAGGCGGATGTGGCCATTGTTTTCGCCGGCCTCGGCCATGACGAGTTTCGCGACACCGAAGGAAGCGACCGCAAAGATCTAAAGCTGCCCAATGGACAGGGCGAGCTGATCAGCAAAGTGCGGCAAGCCAATCCGCGAACCATTGTCGTGCTGGTCACTGGATCTCCGGTGCAAATGGACCCATGGCTGGCCGCGGTTCCGGCCGTCTTGGAAGCATGGTATTCGGGAATGGAAGGAGGCTCGGCGGTGGCGCGAGTGTTATTTGGCGATGTCAATCCCTCCGGCAAGCTCCCTTGCACCTTTCCCAAGCGGTTGGAAGATTCTCCCGCCCATGCCCTCGGCGCTTATCCGGGCACGAATGGCACGGAACGCTACGCGGAAGGGCTGTTAGTCGGCTATCGTTATTTTGACACCAAGGAGATCGAGCCGCTTTTTGCTTTTGGCCATGGGCTGTCTTATACGCAATTCGAGTATTCAAACCTCAAGTTGGCGAAAGGCCAGGGAAAGGCGCTGGAGACAGTCACCTTTGACCTCGCCAACACCGGGAAGCGAACGGGCGCGGAAGTCGCCCAAGTCTATATTCATCAATCCAACCCCCGGCTGCCGAGGCCCTTCAAGGAATTGAAGGGATTTAAGAAGGTGACTCTCGAAGCGGGCGAACACCAAACGATTTCCATTCCCCTCGAAACGGGCGCCTTTGCCTTTTATGATCCCGCGCAAAAGGGCTGGGTCACAGAGAATGGAGGCTTTGAAATCCTGGTGGGAAGTTCGTCGCGTGATATTCGCCTGCAAGGGAAACTCACCTTGGATCAATCAGTGCCGGCCGCCCATTGATTCGTTGAGTTAGTCATTGGGATTGATCGTCCACATTCCTTTGGGCGCGTTGGTCGTGCCGCTTCCTACCGTTTGTTGCATTTGCAGGCCAGAGACGTGATTGTCGTGGAAGAGATAGTTGAACTGATTGCCGTGCAACTTATAGAGAGCCAGCCCTTGATTGTTGGAATCGTTGGGGTCGGTTTGATAGAGTTCTCCGTTCCCCTGGCCTCCGGCCAGAGTGGACGGCCCCAGGCTGATGCAAGGCCAGATATTCGCGGCCACGTTATTTCCGCACGGTTCTTCGACCAGCAGGAGTGTTCCAGAAGGTTGCACCACGACTGACGTTTTGTAACTCGGCGCGTTCAACCCATCCGTGACATCCTCGATCCAATAAATTCCGACGCCTTCATCCACCGGCGGGATGTTAAATCCGGCCATGCACGAAATTTGGTATTCGGTGGAGTAATTGGGCCCGGCGCCGACCATGGCATAAGTTCGGCGTCCGAAAATATTGGGGTAGGCCGCCACCCAGGCGCCGTCTGGCTGCCGGTCCGCCGGACAACGCAAAATGGGCGGCGTGATATCAGCATCCAGGTCGCCGTCCTCCAAAGTAGCCTTGTCGATGTGACTGCCAATATAAGGATTGATATAACAGTCCCAAGTTAGCGTAGGCCCCCGGGCATTGACATCGCCGGCGGGCGGAAACATTTCGTTATGATCACTGGCAAAAAGATTGATGGCGAGGCCGAGTTGTTTGAGATTGGAGACACATTGCGTCTTATAGGCATGCGCCTTTGCCGCAGCCAGCGCGGGCAGGAGCATGGCGGCCAGAATGGCAATGATGGCGATGACCACCAGCAGCTCAATTAATGTGAAGGCCCGGCGGCGCGGGAGACTTTGGAGCGCCCCGCGGTTATTTATGAGATGGGTTCTAATCGTCATAACTCATCAGCTCTGTGTCATTGAGCATCCACTAAGATAACTTTCCATTTCTTACTAATCGCATACTTTTTTCCGGGCGGCGGCGGCGGCGCCTCCAAATGGCGCACATTGGTGAATTCCTCGAAACTGCCCGATAGCTTGTTACCCACCATCGTTCGCCGCAATTCATGCGTCAACTGGGAAAGATTAGCTTCCACTTGCGGGTCTGGCGGCGCTGAACCTTCCTCCGCGCCCGCGCCCGCTTTTTTGCCGCAGCCAGCGGCCAATGCCATCATCAGGCAAGCCATTACGCATAGGCAGATAAAACCGGCCGGCGGAGCTTTTCGTGTTTCCATGACGATCACATGTGTTACGGGACAGTGACCAAATATAGCGGGCGAGGAAGGATGCGTCTAAAGAAAAGTAAAAATGTTGGTCGTAGGATCTGCTATATCTTTCGCATAGGATTGGAAAAATCTTCTTGAATGGGTTCTCTGGCCGGGCGCTTAATTCAGACGTGAATCCAAAAATATTTTCCATTTCCAGGCGTTCCTTTCTCAAACGATGTTCCCTCGCGGCGGCGGCCACCGGTCTGCCTGCCTGGTTCCTCGAACGCGAACTGGCTGAAGCCGCGCCACGACGAAAACGTCCTGGACCCAATGACCGTCCCGCTTTCGCCCTGGTGGGCTGCGGCGGGATGGGCCGGGGTGATGCGGCCAACGCGGTGCGCTTCGCCGATTTGCGCGCGGTCTGCGATGTCGATGACAATCATGCCGCGGCCGCCGTTGAGCAATTTTCCATCGGCGCCAAAAAGCCGGACGCCTATAAGGATTTTCGCAAAGTCATGGAACGCGATGATATTGACGTCATCATCATGGCCACGCCGGACCACTGGCATACTTTGGTTAACTTGGCGGCGATCAAAGCGGGGAAGGATGTTTATGGCGAAAAGCCTTTGACTCTCACGATTAGCGAAGGCCAAAACATGGTCGATGCCGTGCAGAAGAGCGGCGCCGTTTTTCAAACCGGCACGCAGCAGCGCAGCAGCGATAAATTTCGCCTGGCCTGCGAATTGGTGCGCAACGAACGCATTGGCAAGCTCCAGGAAATCACCGTGTGGTTGCCGGCGGGATTGCGCGAAGGCCCCTTTTCGACCGCCCCGGTGTCCCCGGGTTTAAACTGGGATTTCTGGCAAGGGCAGGCGCCCAAAACGGATTTCGTGCCGCAGCGCTGTCATCTATTTTTTCGCTATTGGTACGATTACTCCGGCGGCACGATGACCGATTGGGGCGCGCACCACAACGACATCGCCCGCTGGGCGGCGGATCAGTTGGGGCCGGTCAGCGTCGAAGGAAAGGCGCTCAGCCAGCCGATTCCGGGCGGCTATACAGCCTTTGCCGATTATGAAGTCAATTATACGTATCGCAACGGCGTGCGGCAAACCGTGCGCACGACCCGGGGCGACTCGATCTATGGCAGCCCCACCGAAACGGAAGGGGAGCACAACGGCTTAAAGTTCCAAGGCAGCAACGGTTGGATCTGGGTCAGCCGCTCGGAGATCAAGGCCAGCGACCCTGCCTTTCTTACCACGCCGCTGCCAGCCGGCTCCACTCGTCTCGAAGTGAGCAACGACCACATGGGCAATTTCTTTGATTGCGTCCATTCGCGCAAAAAGCCCATCGCCGACGTGGAAACAGGACATCGTTCCGCCTCGATGTGCCATCTGGGAGTAATCTCCATGCGTCTCGGTCACAAACTAAACTGGAACCCCTACGAGGAGTTATTCGGCGGCGAGGGCGCCAAAGAAGCCAACCACTACTGGCTCGCCCGCGAAATGCGCGCGCCTTACGACTACACTTTCTAGGGAAAGGAAGAAGGAAGAAGGAAGAAATCAGCCACCGTAGCCGATGCAGGTTCTTCCTTCTGCCTTCTTCCTTCTTCCTTTTCTTCAAGCATCGACGGGAGTTTTAGCCGCTTCTTTTTCGCCGTAATGTCCATAGCCGTAACCGTGATGATAGGAGTAATAATAACCGCTGAAACGGCGGTTGGGCATAAGATTCAAAACGATCCCGCCAATGGGGGCGTTGGCCTTGTTGAGCAATTGCACGGCGCGTTCGACCACTTTGCGCGAGGTCTTGCAGCCGCGCACCACCAGCACCACGGTCTGCACTTTGGAGGCCAGCAGGAGGGTGTCGCTCACCGGCAGCAGCGGCGCGGTGTCAACGACAATTCGGTCGAAATTGGCCAGCCCTTCGTTGAGCATTTGTTGGAAGTCCGCCTGGGTGAGCAATTCCGAGGGGTTGGGCACGGAAGCCCCGGCGGGCATCCACGAAAACTTGGGAATGTCTTTGTGCTGGATGCAAAGCTCGTTGAATTTTTTGCGTTCCAAAAAGTAATCGGTCACGCCGGGCAACTGGTTGCGTTTGCCGGTGAAAAATTCCTCAACCATCGGCCGGCGCAAATCAATATCGATCAAGAGCGTGCGCAAGCCTTGTTGCGCGAGGCTGACCGAGTAATTGAGGGACGTAAACGTTTTGCCTTCGCTCGGCAGCGAGCTGGTGAAGAGATATGTCTTCCGGTCTTTTTCGCGTCCCAGCATGGAAAGGGTGGTGCGCAGCGTGCGAAAGACTTCCGCGCCGGAGGAATTGCCGGTTTCGACGGCGACCAGTTTGCCGGTTTCGCGTCTGCCCTTCGGCAACTTGGGCATGGTGCCCAAAACAGGCAGCGCCAGATCATGCTCGACTTCATCCACCGTGCGGAAGGATGTATCCAGGGAATAGAGCAGAAAACTGATGGCCAAACCCAGGACGAGTCCGCCGACAATAGCCAAGGCAAAGACGATTTTGATTCTGGGGGAAGCAGGCACGTCGGGAATCAAGGCGGGCTGGATGACGCGAATTCGCTCGGGGGTAAGTTGCGCGGCAACCTTGGTCTCGCCAAGCCGGCTGATGATGGAATCAAACTGCGCCTTGTCGGACTCGACTTCGCGGGAGAGCACATTGAAACGGACAGCGACATCGCTGAGTTGCATGGCGTTGGTTTCGGTGTCGTGCAGTTGCGTTTCCAAACCGTGCTGGCTGGTCAAGGCATTTTGGTAAGCGATGCTCAGGCTCTCCTGGATGCGGCTGCGCACTTTGAGGGCAGTGGCGGCTAGTTGCTGTTTGAGACCCTTGATCGACGCGGCGGCAAGAATGTATTTCGGATGTTTTTCCCGGTACCGTTGGCGAATCAACACAAAATCATTTTCGTGCTTTGTCACGTCGGTGGAGATTGCCACCACGTCGGGATCACCCATAACGTTCGTGTAGGCCAGCAAGCTTTCGATATTGGTGGGCATCGACAAAGAGTCCTTATAGGCGCCCTCGGCCTGCACGAGATTGGCCTTGGTTTGGGTCAGGCGCTTGTTCAAATCCTGCAGTTGCGGGGTGATAATGTCCTGGCTTTGTTGCAGAGAAATCGAGCCGACTTGTTTGCGATAATCCTGCAAAGCTCGCTCGGAGGCCTCTAGTTTTTTCTTCTGCCGATCGGCTTCCTGTTGCAGAAAGACGTTGGCGCCTTCGGTGGTGGTGTGCTGCGCCAGAGCGTCCTGGCCCAGATAATTTTCAATCAGCGAATTGGCCAGCCGGGCGGCGAGCTGAGGATCGGTATTCCGCACCGAAGTGTCAATCAGCCGGGTATTGCGGCGCAGGGTTGTTTTAACGTTACCCTCAAATTGCTTGAGGACTTGGTCGCGCGTCAGCATTTGGACGCCATTGGAGACGACCATCTCTTCGGGCGGCAGCAAATGATTTGTCTCCAGGACCTGTTGCAATAATGCTGCGTTCTCCAGTTTTTGAGCCACCGTATTCAATATATCCAACCCGCGCATATCTTCGGATACGACCTGCTCGGCCTTGACGACCTTGGCATCCTCTTGCTCGACTTCCACAGTGGTGGTCGCTTCATAAATGCGCGGGGCCCGCTCCACATAAACGGAGGCGGCAATCACCGCCAGCACGACGCAGGATACGATCAGCCAGCTCTTATCCAGCACCAATCGGATGATGCCGTGAAAATCCACGATGGAATTGGACTCGGAAGATTCCTGCGCCGGAGGCATGTCAAGTGGATCAAGGTTTGGCATAAACGTTACAAAACAAATTCAAATCTTTAGAAAGTTCTCTCGCCAACAGTGATAATGTCATCCGGCAGAATTTCAAATGGTTTTTTCCTCGAGTCTTTGGACATTTCACCCGCGTCCAAATGGAAAATTTTAGGAGAGCCGTTCTGAATGCGGCGCACATCCACCTTGGAGGGCGCTCCCAAACGGGTATAACCGCCCCCGATGGCGATGGCCTCCAATAAATTCATCGATTCATTCTGCGGGAAATCAAAATTGCCCGGATGCTGCACTTGGCCCAGTACGGCGAAGCGGCGTTCGGCGAAGTGTTCCACGATCAAGTTGACTTGCGGATCGACCAAATAATCCTTATTGTAAAGCTGCTGGATTCGGGTGGTGGCTTCTCCAACGGTCATGCCGCTGATTTTTACCTGCCCAAGCAGCGGGAGCATTACCATGCCATTCTTATCGATGATGGTCTTGGTGGCCAGGTCATCTTCCTGATAGACAGTCACCGCAATCACGTCGTTGGCACTCAAGGCGCGGGCGGAATCCGATTTGGGACCCGGCTGATCCGTTGGCCCGGCAAAGAGGCTGGAGGCACCACTGGCCCCGAGATAAACCGAGAAAAAAACACCGATAAAATAGCTGCGCGAAATCATAAAGAATAATACGACCCCTGACACTGTAGCGGCGCGGTGCAAATTGACAAGCTGAAAATTATCGCTCGCGGCGCTTGGGCGCATCTCAGTTTTTGCCTTTGGCGCGTTCCGGGGAAGGAGCTTTGGCTTTAGACGATTGAAAATTGTTTATTGAAAACTGGTTATCTTTTATTTAAAGAATACCCTCCGTCCCGACCGCCAAAATCGTCAGAAAACTGCGGTCGTGCGAAGTCTTCCGATGACCAATAACACATTTTCAATCAACAATTCTCAATCGAGACGTCCGAAATCTTATCGCATTATTTCGCCGACAGGGCTAATCCAAAAAGTAAAATGCTTCCAGGCGCTACCTCGCCCGGTTTTCACGTTGAATGGCGTGAACCCCTGGGACAGTCCGCAGGAGAGTGCATTTGGCAAAAAGGCGGGGTTTTGCCGTCAGCTTCTCACCGCCGTTCGCCGCGAGAGGCAACTCAGCACGGCGCAGAGCACCAGGAACAAGGTTAAAACCGAGTGAATTTGGAATGGAAAATCGAAGTAGGCGTGAAAAAGGCATCCCGCCAGTGAAACCCAGAGCAACAGGAC
>DASRLE010000363.1:0-9618 GCA_035648615.1 Saccharimonadales bacterium (SeqCode)
GTCAAGCTCGCCACGGCAAAAAGGAGCAGGGCAGCGGTTTCATGGAAAGGAACTTCTAAAAATAAAACGGCCAAAAAACCCACCGTCAGGGCAAAACGAGAGATAGTTAATTTGTTTGGAACGTTCATTCACGCTTCGGAAATGATCTTTGGCCGGGGACATAAAGCCAGATTTCGGGCGGGAAGCAAACTTTTCCGCGCGCTCAAATCGCTTCGGCGATCAGATCGTAATCGGTGTGCCCGATAATTTTCACCCGCGCAAACTCGCCGAGCGGGAGGCGGCCCCGCACGTAAACGCGGCCATCAATGTCCGGGGCATCGGCCTGGCTCCGGGCCACCAGGAATTTTCCACGCTGGCCAATCGCCGCCTCCGTCGAACGAATCAACCCATGTTCCCAGGAACTGACTTGTGCCCCTTGCAAATCCTGCGCCTGGGCGGGACGCTCCACCAACACCTCCATTTCGCGGCCGACAAACGATTCCGCATGGCGGCGGGAGATTTTCAACTGTTGGGCCATGGCGAGTTTTTGCCGTTCCTTTTTGATGGAATCTGGAATTTGGCCTTCCATTTTGGCGGCGCGCGTTCCTTCTTGCTGCGAATAAATAAATACGCCCAGGCGCTCGAACTGAGTCGTGCGAATGAAGTCGAGCAACGTCTGAAAGCAGGCGTCCGTCTCGCCGGGAAAGCCGACGATAAAAGTGGTGCGAATGGAAATGCCCGGAATACCCGCGCGAATTTTGGCGATCAAGTCCACGATGTATTGCTGCGAAGTTTCGCGCCGCATCCGTTCCAGCATATTTTGGTGGATGTGTTGCAGCGGCATGTCGATGTAGCGCGCGACCTTTGGACATTCGGCCATGGTGGCGATCAGTTCATCCGTCCAATGGGCCGGGTGCGTATAAAGCAGCCGCGCCCAAAATTTTCCGGGCAAACCGTCGAGCTCGCGCAGCAAGGTGCTGAGCGTGGCCGACCCGGCGCCGAGTGCCTTGGCCGTGGCTGAAAATTTTTCCGGCGAGGAAATGGCCCGGCTGGCGTTGGGACGCAGATCCAGGCCGTAGTAGGTCGAGTCTTGCGAAATCAGATTTAACTCCTTCACGCCTTGCGCGATCAATTGCCGGGCTTCTTGCACGATGTCGGATTGTGCGCGGCTCCGGTGGGATCCGCGCATGCGCGGAATGATGCAAAAGCTGCAAGGATGATTACAGCCTTCCGCGATCTTGACGTAAGCAAAGTGTTGGGGCGTGAGGCGAAAACGCGGGGTGGCAAAATCCGGAATGTAACTGGGCCGCAAGTTTACATTGACCATTGGCGCGGCGGTTGGGGGCGCTTCAGCCGGCTTGTCCCGATCCAGGGCGGCAATGCGATTGACGATTTGTTTTCTGGCCTTGATCCGATTGCTCAAAACGGCCGGCGGATGGGCCAGCTTTTCCCGCCGACGGGCCAGAGCTTGTTGCACGATGTCTCCCACTTGCGCCACTTGGTCAATGCCCATGAAGGCATCCACTTCGGGCAAAAGATTGGGCAAATCATCGCGAAACCGTTGCGGCAGGCAGCCGGAAACAATCAGCCCCTGGCCGGGCCGCGTTTTTTCGCGCACTTCCGCGGATTCCAAAATGGCATCGACACTTTCCTCCTGGGCCGCGTCGATAAAAGAACAAGTATTGACAATCACCACGTCCGCCTGGCTGGCCTCGTTGGTGATTTCCAGTCCGCTCTTGAGGAGGCAGCCCAGCATGATTTCGGCATCGACCAAGTTTTTGGCGCAGCCGAGCGAAATAAGGCCGACCCGCACAGGGGTTGTTGTTGGAGTTTTCGTCACGGCGACAAGTTACGGGGTCAGGCGGAAAAGGCAAATGTCCGCATCAACGCGGGGCGGGCAAAGGGAGGGTATCGCCCGGCACGGGCCCCTGATAAAGGCCCGGCCCCAGCCCCTCCAGCGGATCCTGGTGTTGAGCTCGCGCCCAGACCAGATAAGACACCACAATCGCTCCTGCCAGCAGCGCTATTCCGACCGCCGGCAAAATCAACTTCATCCCGACCTTGGATAGTTGAAACATGGCTGCGTCAACCACTCCGTGCGAAGGGGGCGACAAGGTGGGTTCGCGCTGGCCTGAATCGGATAATTCACGGCTGAGTTGGTCAAGAAGCTGGCGCGGATCGAGTTTTAAGAGATTGGCATAAGTGCGGACAAAGCCGCGAATATAAACGGGCGCCGAGAATACGCTGTAGTTGCCTTCCTCCAGGGCGCGAATATGGTCGCCGCGAATTTTCGTAAAATCCGCCACTTGATGAATGGCCAGATGTTGAGCTTCGCGGGCCTGTTGCAATTGTTCGCCGACCGTTGGCATAAAGAGAATGAATACCGTCTTGGGCACCTGCGGGCAAGCTTTTACCGCTTCCGACGATTACCCGTAATGATGGCTTACGGCAGCAACAGCAGCCGATAGTAGCGCTGCTGGCTGGCATTGGTGTCGGAGATTGTCAGGATGGAATTGGTTGCGGTAATCGGGAATCCCGAGTTCGCCCATGTCGATGAAACAAGATTGGTGCTGTATTGCAGTTGATAAGTCTGACCCATCGGCGCGTTCCAGCCGAAAGTGATTGCGCCGGCGGCGTAGGCTGCCTTTTGCAGCGCCGGCGCGCTGGCGGGCGCGGAATGTGTCACCAGGATAACGTTGTCCATGGCGAAGTAGCGTCCAGCTCCATTATATGCCGTGTGTTTTGTCCCGCCCGAGCTTAGAAAGCTCACCGCCGTCACACCGAAGTAATTGAAATGAACAGGCATGCCGACAGTTGCACTCAGCGTATTGGTGACGTCGTAAGCGAGGATGTTGCCGATGTAGCCGCGGACCTCGACAATTAAGTTGTCGTCCCACACGCCGGCGAGGACGGCCGAAAGCAAGTCAAACGGCGCCGGACTCCTGATGCTCGCGGGCTGGGCGTTGCCGTTGAAGATTACGTTCGGAAAAGAAACCATGGCCGCTTGGTAACCGCTGGATCCATAAGTCATCGCATTGAGGAAATAAAAGTTGCTCCAACTGACGCCACCATAACCGGTTGGCATTTGGTTCCAATTGGGGTCGTAAAGATCGTCAAAGGTGAGGAGCGGTAATCCCACTTGAAGGGTGCATGGGCGGACTTGCTTCGCCGCCATGGTCAGGTTGCTGAAGACCAGGTTGTGCGAATAAAAACCCGCGGTCAAACTGTTGGCGGAGGCGGCTAGAGTTATTGTGACATTCGTCTTTCCGCCGGGCGCCAGCAGGCCACTGGCCGGCGACACCGCAAGCAACGACGAAGAGTCCATCGCAGACCAGGAAAGATTCGCCGGCCCTGAGTTAGTCAAGTAAAATGTTTGGCCGGGAGGGTAAAAAGGCCCGCCCCCTGCCCCGCTGGCGGAGAAACCTGCAGGAGAGACGATCAAGGGGTCCGACAGGGTCAAAGCATTAATCAAATTGATGCCGGTCGGGGAGCCCCATCCGGTGCAAAGGTCGTAGCCCGGCGCGGCGTAAAAGAGATCCGGGCTGCCGAGGTTGGTGTTATTGCCGGTCGTGATATCATGAAAGACCGCGCTGGCCTGCGGGCCGTTGCCCAAAACGTAAAGAGCAGGATTGATAAATCCTACGGGCGCGTTGCTGTAATGGGCCGCTTGTTGGTTTATCAGGGCGGTGAAGCCTGCCCAGAGTGGCGCGGCACAACTGGTGCCCCAATACCAATTGGATTGGCCGTTGCCGAAGATCACCCAAACATCGTCCGCCGCCATCGCAACGTCAGGCAGATTGCGCTGGGTCGCGGACCCATGATTGGCGGCCATGCTGGTCCCAGCCTGCCAACTGGGAATGGGAAACACGGTGCTGAACCCTCCGCCGCTGCCGTTTGTTCCGTCGCCACTCGTAGAATTATTCCACACCGTTTCGGATGTCCACGCCCCTCCCGGTCCGCTGGTCGTCAAGGTTGTTCCCCCTACGCTGGTCACATACGGACTATCGGCGGGTGTTCCCGCATCGCTCGTGTATTTGACTCCCGCGCTGTAAGCATTGCCGTCACCCGACGCCTCAAAGAAAGATTGTCCCTGCATGGCAATTCTCTGGAGATACGCGGTCGTCGTCGCGTTCATGCTAAAAAACCAGGACGAGCTGACTTCTGTCGCTGTCCCGTCGTTGGCTATTTGCTTGAGCAAATCGTTGCCAAAACCGTCCGGGCCAGCCTCATACACGATCACTTGCGCGAGTCCTGGAGCCATCGAAATGGCCATCTCGATGTCCAGGGAGATTTCCCCATCATCATCCGACGGTGTGCCATCGAATGAATCCACAAATTCGTTCACCAAAGGAACATTGGGCAGGCCGGTTTCCGCTTCGTACGTTTGGATGTCGTTCGCGTAATAACCGTCGAATTCAAGCAGGCCGAGGCTTTGGCCTGTGCCATCAAGCGTTACTCCCGGGGCGTAGGCGGCGCGAAAATCATATCCCATCAAATTTCCTCCCGGCGCTGCTCCCGCACCCGCGAACGCGCCTGGCCGCCGGCCCCGGCCCAAGCCGGCGGAGTGTGGACGAACGTAGTTATCCAATCCGGTGATGTCCCGCACCGGCGTTGTCAAGTCGAGCGAAGGCTCCATATCGGGAGCAAAAAACGTCCGCGATTCAGTTGGGTGCTGGTAGAGGCGAAGGTTCAAGTGACAGCCTTTTTCGATGTCCGCCACCGCGGCATTTACGTCCACCACCATGCGGCCTGGATCCGTTGAGATCACCGTCCAGCCATTCGAGCGCGCGAAGGCGGCGACCGCCGCATAATCGGATTCGGTCGGGCCAAATCGCTGGGTGAATTGTGCGGGGCTTAGGTAGCGATGGTAATTCGTGCTGCCGGGGTCATAGATCTGCTGCAAGAGATTGGTCACGGCCTCGGGATTGCGCAACGGCAGCCCGATAGCCAGCTTTAACCGCTGCGCGGCTGGCGGACGTCCAATGGTCTGCAAATTCAATCTCGCCACCGCTGAAGGCACATGACCGTTGAGCGATTGCCGCCCCGTTGCGCCGCGGGTCATGGGGAGTTGCGCCGCCGCCCCGAGAAAAATCGAAAATAGCAGCCCGCTTACGTTCGCCTTCATGGCGGGAGACTAGCGGATTTCTTACCGCTGGCAAATGATTGCAGCGGTTTGCAGCGGTTTACCAAAAGTTTGGGAGCCCGTTATTGATGCACCGCACGGTAAAAGCGGTTCGTTTGGCCGGAGGCCGTGTTGTCGAGGTAGAGATATGGGGTTATGCCGGGAGTAAAGTTAGTGAGCGTGGACCAGGTCATTAGGTCAGGACTGCTTTGCAACGTGAGAAGGATGCCGGGCGTGTTGGTAATAGTGAGGGTCACTGCGCCGTTGGCGGCGCGAGAGGTGGGGCCGAAGATAGGAGGCAGGGGCATGTCGTTGGTCAGGCTATTGCCGGCGAGTGTCACCGCGCCATTCGCCGCCAAGGCCCGGCCTTCCAGCATGGCGCCATTATTCAGAGCAACGGAGGTATAGGCGAGGATGTTTCCTTTGAAACTGGATGCCGTGCCCAGCGTTGCGGAACTGCCCACCTGCCAATAAACATTGGCCGCCTGGGCGCCCCGGATCAAACTTACTTGACTGCCAGGGCCGGTGGTCAGAGTCGAAGCCATCTGAAAGATCCAGACCGCATTCGTGTCGTTAGCGGCGTCAAGGGTGAGGATGCCGCCCGTGATTTGCAATGAGGAGGTCGAGGTATAGAGGCCGGGCGCCAAAGTTTGCCCGGCGATATTTCCGGCGACCGCCACTGTGCCGTCCGTTCGGCCTGCGGCGTTGTTATAGGCTGTGGTTAAGTCGGATTGGGCATGGCCGGCCGTTGGATCACCCAAATCGATGGAACCAATCACCGTGGCCGGTCCAGTCAGCGTGGTCCCTGGACTCACGCCAACATTGCCATAGATGGTCGTGACGCCGTCGCTGGTGACGGTGGTCCCAGCCAGCACGGCAAAGTTCGCGGCGGAAGAAAGGGCAATTGGACTTTGCGCGGCGCGGGCATCCTGGCGCGCCAGGATTGCAGCGAGAGCGAGGCCAAGCAGCCATCGCCGGACAGGCAAATTTTTATTCTTATTTACAGAAGGGTTTGTCATAACTCGATTTTCAATAATGCGCGCGGTAATAGCGGATAGCTTGTCCGGACGGCGTGGTGTCGGTGAAGCTATAAGGAGTGGCATTTGGCGTTATTGTCGTCAGGTTGGTCCAATTGATCAGATCGGTGCTGATTTGCAAAGTGAGAAGAAAGTTTGGGGTGTTGGTAATAACGAGGGTCACGGCGCCATCCGGGGCGCGAGTGGTTGGGCCGAAGCTCAGCGCCATCGGCAATCCATTGCTAATGCTGTTGCTATCCAGGTCAACCTCGTAATTCTCCGCCAAGGCCCGGCCTTCCACCGTCGCTCCGGTCTGCACCGTGATGGAGATCTTCGCCATAATGGTTCCTTTGAAAATGGTGGACGTGCCAATCGTCGCCGAACTGCCGACCTGCCAAAAGACATTGGAGGCCTGCGCGCCGCGGATCAAAATCACGTTGCCCGTGGTGGTGATAAGGGTGGAACCTGCCTGGAAAATCCAAACCCCATTCGTGTTATTCTGACCGTCCAGGGTAAGATCGCCCGACGATATAGCCAGCGAAGAACCGGAGGTATAAAGGCCAGGCGGAAGAACCAGTCCGCCGATATTTCCGGCTTCGGCAATCGAATTGAGCGTTCGGCCGGCGGCGTCATTGTAGGCCACGGCCAGGTCCGCCTGCGCTTGGGCCGAGATCGGATTGTCCAACTGTGTGCTGCCATTGACCGTCGGCGTGCCCGTGACAACGCCGCCGGGACTCACCCCCAGGCTGCCATAAATGACCGTGAGGCCGGTGCTGGTGACCATCGTCCCCGCCAGCACCGCAAACTTGGCGGCGGAAGCAAGGGCCACCGGCGCTTGGGCAGCCGCAGGGTCGTGATGCAAAAAGATAACAGCGAGCGTCGCGGCGAAGATTATTCCTCGTCCACGGAAATTTTGGTTCTTACTGACAGATGTGTTGAGCATAAAGCAAACACACACTGCCGCTTGCGCGGGCCTTTGGCTACGGGGGGATAACCCCACGGGGGATAACCCTTGGTCGGCAAGAACTGACCAAGGCCCGTCCTGGCAAAAACGATCTAAGTTAGACTTGCCATGTAGTCCTGACCGGGCCACATTTATTGCATGGGTAAAACGGCCAGCATCCGCGCCCGCATTGAGCCGGAGTTGAAAACAGAAGTGGAAAATATTCTTTCCGATTTGGGACTGACCGTTTCCGAAACGGTGCATTTGCTCTATCGGCAGATCAAGCTCCATCGCGGTTTGCCCTTCGCAGTGCGAATTCCGAACGAGCTTACTGCCCGGACGCTCAAAACAAGCAAGCGACGTAAAAACGTCAAGCATTTTGGCAGCAAAACAAACCTCTACTCCGATCTGGGTCTGTGAGAACTTTCAGCGGGGCCATATGATGCTGGCGGATGCTGAAGTAGCAATTGGATATTTTCTGGCACTGTTACTCGCAGTGACTATTCCAACCTGCATTGCCTTGATTGCAAGCCAGCTAGGGCGCTACAACCTGATTTTTGTTGCGTGCGGCTGGATGCCAGTTCTTTTCGCTGCGTATTTGTCAGGTTCTGGGATCTACGATTTCTGCCGTGGTTGGCTAGTTGATCGCGATCCCATAGATCCCGGAGTAATCACCTTTCCGCTCGCGCTTTCTGCGCCATTCTTCTGGGCCGGTTTGCGGAGCCTATCCAGAATGAAAAAGAATAAGCTGCAAAGGACACGCGATTGACGAGTTAATACAGTTTCTCGTTTCCTTGGAATGTTGCAAGAAACGCTCGTTTCTGGAGGAGTTATGAGGTTCGAACCCGCCTGCAGTTCTATTCGGCAGGGGGCGAACTCGGCACCTCTATGCCCAGAGCGTCGGCCAGGTCTATCTCGTGGTCTTGCTCCTGGGTGATGATCTCGCGCAGGATTTCGGCCAGGGCGAATTCGTTCATGGCTTCAGCCTGGCGAATGCGCACCCGGTAATTGGCGACGGTGGTCACTTCATTGTCGAGATCGAACTTCAGCATTTTGGTGGCTTCGGGGGAAGTCTTGACAGGCTTCGGCACCACCGACGGCATGCCGCCGAGGTAATCAATCTGCTTGGCTATTTTGATGGCGTGGCTCAGTTCTTCCGCGGCGTGTTTTTCCAGTTCCTTGGCGATGTTGTTGTAGGCCGCGCCTTTGATGACCTGGCTGTAAACCACGTAGGCGATAATGGCCTGGTATTCGCGGGATAGGTCTTCGTTGAGCAGTTTGATCATTTCGGGGCGGCTGAGCGGCTTCGTAGGCTGATTTGAATTCATGTTGTCACCAGCGTACTCCCACGGAGGCGCGAAGGAAACTAGGGGAATACACCTAACGTGTTATCGGTGGATTCCCCGAGGAGGGCGGCGACCGAAATTGATGCTCATCGCGCCACCGACGAGGTTGCGCACTTGAATGTCGCGAAGCTGGAGAGCTTCCATTTTGGCGGCCACGCCGCATTGGGCCGGGTAATTTTGCAGGGATTCGAAAATATAGGCGTGCGTAGCTGAATCTTTGCAGAAGACTTTCCCGAAAATCGGCACAAAAAATTTCAGATAAGCAAAATAAATTTTCCGCCATAAAGGATTCGCTGGCCGCCCAAAATCGAGCACAAGCAACCGGCCTTCCGGGCGGGCGGCCCGCGTCATCTCTTCCAAACCTTTTTCCCAATTGGCCAGATTGCGCAAGCCGTAGCCAACGGTCACGATGTCGAACGATTCATCCGCAAAGGGCAGCGCCATCGCGTCTCCGGCGATGAATTGCAGCCCGGCGCGGTCCCCGGCCCGTTGGCGAGCCACAGCCAGCATGGCGGGGCTGAAGTCCAGTCCGATCACTTCCGCGCCCGCCGCCTGCAATCCAAGGGCGATGTCGCCGGTGCCGCAGCAAAGATCGAGGGCGCGGTCACCCGGTTTGATCTCGGCCATCTTGAGCAGAAGTTTTTTCCATTGGCGGTGCAGTCCGAGGCTCTGCAGGTCATTGATTCGGTCGTATTGTGGCGCAATGGCGGCGAAAAGATCGGCCACTCGCGCGGCGCGTTCTTCTCCCGGTTGATAAAATTTATTCCTCATCTTGGCCAGAGCTAATCTTCTTTAAGCGAGGCGATTTTCGCGGCGACACCATTGCGGTCTGTGACCAGAGCGCGGAATCGCCAGGTCTTTCCCGCGTCGATGGATTGGGTGTAATCGCTGGCCGAGCCGACTTTTTCGCCTTGGGCATCCAGGACATCCAATTCCACTTTTACCCCGAAACGCTCATGGTCGCTCTCGTTGCGAACTTCGCCGACGGCATAGACCAAATGGCCGGCGCCCGATTTTTCGACATGGACCGGGCCAGTCTTTAATCCATGCCAAGGATCAGGCGCGGCAATCGGTATCACGGGCTGGACCATGGCGGGATTGGTGGAAGTGGTAGGATTGACATCGCGAGGCGCCGAACTCATTTGGGGCTTTGATGCCATCCCGGCGTGAAACCAAAACCAACCAACGACTCCCAAGATTGCCACAGTATCC
>DASRLE010000364.1:0-3919 GCA_035648615.1 Saccharimonadales bacterium (SeqCode)
GTCACGGCCCAAGCACAGCTCTGGCCGCTTTCCACGTCCTTGACGGCTTGCATTTTGAATCCATGACTGTATCGAATAACTTTCATAATACTTGGAATTTCTCTTTCCAAAGTACCAACCTATTTCAGGACGTGACCGTTATGACCAATTTTCAATGACCATTTTTCAATCGAAAAGTCCGAAATCTTCACGCATTACTTCGCCAACACGACTTACCCAAAAAAGTGAAATGCATCCAGTGCGGCAACCCGAGGGGCTTTCCAAAGGTCCATTTTAGGCGCGCTCCTCAATATCCAACCTTGTCCGGCATTTGACGCCACTCCTCAAGGACGGCTTGCGCCTTGTCACGTAGAATTTGTTGCATGGGCAGCTTGCGCGAAGCGGGCGGAAGGGCGAGTTCGCGGTAAAGCTCCTCATCGTCGAACCCGGCGAGGGCGGCGTCTTGGCGGGTCGCGGCGAAGACGATGCGGTCCACTCGCGCCCAATAAGCGGCGCCCAGGCACATCGGACAAGGCTCGCAACTGCTGTATAACACACAGCCGCTCAAGACGAAGGAATTAAGCCGTTTGGCTGCGGCGCGCAAGGCGGTGATTTCGGCATGGGCGGTCGGGTCGTTGGTCGAGGTGACTTGGTTCCAGCCGGTGGCGATGATTTCGTTTTGCCGCACGATGATCGCGCCGAAGGGGCCGCCGTGTTTGGCGCGCATGTGCTCGGCGGACAATTCAATGGCGCGTTGAATAAAATTGGCGTCGGAGTCGGACGGGTGCATGAGGTCTTAAATGAAAAGGCTGGTTTTGCAAAGCTTGCTGGAATCGATCAAGCCCTGGTCGGTCAGTTTTAATTCGGGAATGGGTGACAGGCTCAGAAAAGACAGAGTCATGAAGGGGGCTTCCAGCTTGCAACCCAAGGCGCGGGCCTCGGCGTTGAGCGTTTCCAGGCGTTCGATGACTTCTTCGAGAGGGCGATTGGAAACCAGACCGGCCACCGGCAATCCGAGTTCAGCGGTGACGCGCCCCTGGCGCACCGCGACTTGTCCGCCTTGCAATTCTTCGAGGGCCTGAATGGCGCGGCAAATATCGGCGTCGTTCGTGCCGACGACGACGACGTTATGGGCATCGTGCGCGACGGTGGAGCCAAGCGCGCCGTCTTTCAGGTTGAAGCCGCGAACAAAACCCACCCCGACATTGCCGGTGGCCCGGTGCCGTTCGACCACGACCAGTTTCAGCACATCCTTGGCGATGTCCGCCACCACCCGCCGGCCCTCGATCTTAGGCTTGACGCTGATCGCCCGGGTCACGATCTGGTTGGGCACAATTTCGATGACCCGCATTCGGCGGCCGGGGATTGCTTTGACTTCCAAGTCGCGCACCGCATAGCGCAAGTTCATCGTGCCGCGCGGCAACGGCGTGGCGGCAGGATTTTTGGCGAGGTATTTTCCATCCTCCGCGACCAGGACTCCTTTTTTGTAAGTCTGGCGGACGGCGAATTTTTTCAAATTGTCAAATACAATGAAATCAGCCCAATATCGCGGCGCGATCGCCCCCAGGTTCTGCAAACGGTAATGCCGGGCGGTATTGATGCTGGCGATTTGCAGCGCAGCCATGGGCGGCAAGCCGTGGCGAATCGATTCGCGCACCGCATGGTCCACATGGCCCTCGTTGACCAAGTCGCCCGCGAGTTTGTCGTCCGTCGCGAAGGAACAGTTGACTGTGTTGTGCGAATTGAGCAGCGGAATGAGCGAGGCCAAATTCCGTTCGGTGCTGCCTTCGCGCAGCAAAATGTGCATGCCGAGGCGCAGTTTTTCCCGCGCTTCCTCGAGTTCGGTCGATTCGTGATCGGAGCGCACTCCAGCCAAGGCGTAGGCATTGAGGTTCTTGCCGCGCAATCCCGGCGCGTGTCCATCGATGGCCTTGCCGGTGCCTTTGCCGACGGCGATTTTGGCCAGTTCACTTTTTGCGCCCAGGTAAACGCCCGGGTAGTTCATCAACTCCGCAATGCCCGCCACGCGTTTGTCGGCAATCATCAAACCCAGGTCATCGGCTGTGATCCGCGCGCCGGCCGTCTCAAGCGAGGTCGCCGGCACGCACGAGGGCAGCATGATAAAAAAATCGAGCGGCAAATTATTAGTTGACTCAAGAACGTAGCGAATGCCGTCCAGACCCAAAACGTTGGCATATTCGTGGGGGTCGATCACGACCGTCCCGGTGCCATGCGGGACGACGGCGCGGGCGAACTCCGCCGCGGTGAGTTGCGAACTTTCGACATGAAAATGGCCGTCGATCAAACTTGGGGCAATATACGCGCCGCGGAGATCAATCGTTTTGCGTCCCTTGTAATCGCCCAGTCCAATGACCCGCCCATCCTCGACCGCGATGTTCGTTTCGTAGATTTCCCCGCTCAGGACATTGACCAGGCGGCCATTTTTAAAAAGCAGTTCGGCGGGATGTTCTCCGCGCGCAACCGAAAGTTTGTGGGATAAATTTCGCATGGCAGTCAGGTTCGTTGCTGGATGGCGTTCCAGATCGCCTCGCACGTCGCCGGAACGGCCAGCGGGGTCTGGCCGCCGGCTGGGCCAAAGGACGCGACCGCATCCCGAATCGCCTCGCGCACCGCCAGGGCCAGCATGAAGGGAGGTTCACCCACCGCTTTGCTGCCATGGATGACGTCTTTCTGCGCCGCGTTTTTGAGCAGGGTGACATTGAAGATTCGAGGCGTATCGCCAATCGACGGAATTTTATACGTGTCCGGCGAATGGGTGAGCAGCCGGCCTTGGTCGTCCCATTTCAATTCCTCGGCCGTCAGCCATCCCATGCCTTGGATGAAGCCGCCTTCGACTTGCCCGCGGCTGATGCCTTCGTTGATGGGCGCGCCGGCATCGTGCAAAATATCCACGCGCAAGACCCGTTGCATTCCCGTAAAGCCATCGACCTCGACCTCCGCCACGGCCGCGCCGTAGGCAAAGTAATGAAAGGGCTTGCCGCGTCCCGCCACGCGGTCCCAATGGACGTTGGGAGTGGCGTAAAAACCGGTCGCGGACAAACTGACTCGTTCGACGTAAGCTCGCCGCACAACGTCCACAAAATCCGGCGGCTTCCCTTTTTCTGTCAACAATGCGTTGGCGAAGGGTTGCAAGCGCGCGCGCAGGATTTCGCAGGCATTTTGCACCGCCGCGCCATTGATGTCGGTGCCCACCGAAGCGGCGGTGGCGGAGGTGTTCGGCACCTTGTCCGTACTGGTCGGCATGAGGCGGATTTCCGAAGTCGCAATGCCGAGTTCGCGCGCGACGATGGCGCGGATATTGGTGTGCAGGCCCTGCCCCATTTCCGTGCCGGCGTGGTTCACCTGCACCGTCCCATCCTGGTAAATTAAAACCAACGCGCCCGCCTGATTCAGATGCGTCACGGTAAAGCTGATGCCGAATTTCAAAGGCGTCATGGCCAGCCCGCGTTTGGTTCGCGAATGCTCGGCGTTCCAAGCCGCAATTTCCAGGCGTCGTTTCTCTAATTGACTCGATTCTTTCAATTCGCGCCAAATGATTTCGAGGCGATTGTCCCCGATGGGTTGTCCGTAATGCGTGGTGTTGGTTTCGCCGCCGCCGCGATAAAGATTGCGCTCGCGCACCACTTCCGGCGGCAAACCAAGCTGGCGGGCCACCCGGTCCACGATCTCCTCGATAATGACCATGCCTTGCGGGCCGCCAAAGCCGCGCATGGCCGTGTTGGAGGAAAGATTCGTCTTCGCTACCTGGCCGCGAAATTCCACCGCCGGTATATAATACGAATTATCCAGATGAAATAAGGCGCGGTCTGTCACGGCGAGAGATAAATCGCGCGACCAGCCGCCATTGGACCACAGATGGATTCGCGCCGCCCGCAAAAGCCCGCCGCTGTCAAACCCAATTTTAAAGCGGGCCAGAAAC
>DASRLE010000365.1:0-2398 GCA_035648615.1 Saccharimonadales bacterium (SeqCode)
ATTCCAGTTTGGCCTGGTTAATCGTTTCGACGGGCTGGAGCGCTGGAAGGGTTTCTACGGGCTTTTGGGACGCGGGGGTGGTCAGACGCTCCAGGACGCGGTCCGAGGGCGGGGCGGCCTCGCCAGAGCCTCGCAAATAGGCCGCCACGCGGCTTCCTGAAGTGGCTCCGGAGGTTTCTGAGGCGTTTTCCTTGGCTTTGCGGACGACATCGAGGAAATAGCTTTCCAGATTCTGGCTCGGATTGTCGATTTCGATTTTGTCCGCCGCCACATCATGGCGAATCGTCTCCAGCACTTGCTGCATGGTTTCGCGCGACAAAGGGGGCATCGTGATGCGGATGGCATCGGGCTTGGCCAACAGTTCCTTCAGGGTGCCCATGGCATGAATTCGTCCGCCGTAGTAAATCACCACCCGGTCGCACACGTCCTCCACATCCGAGAGCAAATGGCTGCTGAGGATGACGGTCTTTCCGCGGCGAGCCATGGCCAGGATCAAGTCTTTGACTTCCCGGCAGCCGATGGGGTCCATGCCCGCCGTCGGCTCGTCCAGAATAACCAGGTCGGGATCGTTGATAAGGGCCTGGGCCAAACCGATGCGGCGTTGCATGCCTTTGGAGAATTCGCCCACTACTCGAGTGCGAACCTGGCTGAGGCCAACCATTTCCAGCAATTGTTCACTGCGCTTTTTTCTCTCGGCAGGAGGCAGATCGAAAAGATTGCCGAAAAAATCCAAGGTTTCGTGCGAATCCAAAAACCGATAGAGATACGACTCCTCGGGAAGATAGCCGATATGCGCCTTGGTGGCCACATGGCGCGGCGAATGTCCAAACACCTCGATGTGGCCCTTGGTCGGGTAGAGCAGGCCGAGGAGCAGTTTGACCGTGGTGGATTTGCCGGAGCCGTTGGGACCGAGCAGGCCGAAGACTTCTCCGCGGCGAACTTCAAAATCGACGTTATCCACCGCCAGCGCTTTGGGGCGTCCCCAGAAATCTTTGAAAATCTTGGTCAGACCGCGCACCGAAACGATAGGCTGGCCAGCCTTGGGGTTCTCCTGGGCTGTGGAGGTGGGCCGGGAAATTTCGGCGACGGCGCTCATGCAGGGATCGGAGCGGGCGTCAGGCCAGGGGTGGACGAAGGCGCAGACGGAGTAGGCGCATCAATGACCGGAGCGCGGTGAGGTTCCAATTCCTCTCCCTGCCGAACGAGGCGCGCGCTATTGAAAACCACAATCAACGACCCGACCACATGCAAGACGGCGGCGGTGATGGGATTAATAAATTTCAGCGCCGCCAGAAGCAATCCCCCGATGACGAAGCAAATTCCCAACATAAAGTTCTGGTTAATAACGGCGCGGGTCTGCCGCGAAAGCCGAAGAAGGAACGGCAATCGGCGCAAGTCATTGTTCATCAGCGCAATAGTCGCGCTATGGATGGCTACCTCGCTGCCCGCCGCACCCATGGCAATGCCAAGGTCGCCCGCGGCCAGGGCCGGCGCGTCATTGACGCCATCGCCCACCACCGCGACGCGATAGCCTTTGGCTTTGGTCTGCCGGACGAAATCGACTTTATTTTGCGGAAGGCATTCGCCGATAACCTCTTCGCAACCAATCTCGCGCGCCACCCGGGCTGCCACCGGCTGGCGGTCGCCGGAAATCATGGCGATGCGACGCACGCCGTTGGCCCGCAATTGGGCCAGCGCTTCGCGGGCCTCCGCCCGGGTCTGGTCTTGCAACCCAATCCACCCGATGCACTTGCCTTCGCGCGCCACAAAAATGAGGCTGAACCCTTCGGTTTCGTTCAAATCCACGGACTTGAGAAAGCTGTCGTCAATCCCTTGGTCTTTAAGCCATTGGGCGCGACCGATGATAACCTTGGCCCCGTCGATTTGCGCGCTGACTCCGCGACCGGCGGTTTCAGAAAAGTCCTGCGGTTCGGATAGCGGAACACCGGCTTCGCCCGCCAATTGAGCGAGAGCCTTGGCGGTCGGGTGGTTGCTGTATTTCTCGGCGGAGCCGGCGACGCGAAGCAATTCCGCCGGAGCCGTTCCTTCCATCGGGGCCAGGCGGCTGACGGCCAATTTGCCGGTGGTTAAAGTGCCGGTTTTGTCGAAAACAAAAGTGTTGATGCGGGCGGCCAGTTCGATGTCGCCGACATTTTTGATCAGGATTCCCAAGCGCGCCGCTGCCGAAAGAGCGGCGACCATCGCGCTCGGCGTGGCCAAAATGAAAGCGCAGGGGCAGGCGACAATGAACACGGCAATGACGCGGCTCAAATCCCCGGTGAAAGCCCAAACCAGTGCGCCGATGACCAAAACCAGCGGCGTATAAAAACCCATGTAGTTGTCGATGATCCGCATGATGGGCAGTTTGGTCTTTTCCGCCGCCAAGATGAGTTCGCGC
>DASRLE010000366.1:0-11782 GCA_035648615.1 Saccharimonadales bacterium (SeqCode)
CCCAGAGACTCCGGCGGCTATTGGAGCTATGGGTGGAAGATATCGCGAGATATCTTTGGCGCCCGCGTCGCACCGTTTTCAATAATTCCTTTATTTCAACAGGCTGCTAACGGCCGATTTTAACAACGGCAGTATCGCGATCCAGGGCTCCAGCGGGAACCTCATCGGCGGCGACACGCCCGGGGCTGGCAACGTGATTGTCGGAAAAGGCATCGCTGCCCTCTCGATCTTGGAAGGTGCGAACAACGTCATCCAGGGCAACTTCATCGGCACCGACGCCACGGGCATGAACGCCCTGTCTTTGAACAACGGCAGCCTGACCATCGGCGTCCTGGTCGGCGCCATCACCCCAGCGTCAACCAACAACCTGATCGGCGGCCCCACCGCCTCTGCGCACAATGTTATTGCCGGCATGACGAGCGATGGGGTCCAGCTCAACGGCCTGCTTACCAGCAACAACGTCGTGCAAGGGAATTACCTTGGCGTGGGTGCGGACGGCGTGAAGGCGATCGGAAACGCATATAGCGGGGTGGACTGTTACGGTTCGATCAGCAACTTAATTTCGGGCAACATCATCGGGAACAATGGCAGCGCTGGCATATCCGGCGTCTATCTGTACTATTCGACGAATAACCTTGTCATAAGCAACTCGATTTATTCCAACCAAGTGTATGGGGTTAATATGATTGCAGGACCGAACGTTATTTCGCAAAACTCAATATTCGATAATGGAGGGCTGGGAATCGGCAACGGTGGCGCGTCCTCGCAAACCAGCAATATCCCTGGACAACATCATCATTTCCCAATCATTACTAATGCGACGAGCGATGGAGTGATGACCATGGTGGCCGGCGTCTTGACGAATGACACGCCGAACACAACGTTCACACTCGAATTCTTCAACAGCCCTACCGCTGACCCTTCGGGTTTTGGTGAAGGGAAAACTTTCCTCGGTTCAACCAACATTATCACGGACATCAATGGCAACGCGGGTTTCGCGGCAACTTTGCCTGTTAGCACACCTGCTGGCTATGTCATCACTGCGACATCTACCGGCCCTGGATCATATCCAGAGTCCAGTGTGTTTTGCGAGGCATTCTTCGATGAGTCCGCAAATCCCTGCCCGCCGATTACAGTCCATGCGTATGAAGCGAATGGAAGGGTAGATATAGGTCCGGCGCCTTTCCAAGGTATCGTCGGGCAGCGCTTGGCGTTAGACTTCTTTGTGGAGGGACCGTCCGGAGACGACATTACGGTTACTTTTTCTGGCGAGCCACCACCCGGCATGGAAGCGGCCGCAATCGCGGATGACTATTCAGGAATTTGCAAGGAAACTGGAACCTATAAGTTCACCGTCAACGCCGTCGATAACAACTATCCAAGTTGCCCAGGAACCACGGTAACTTTCACTTTCATCATCACGGATCCATCTTTGTTTCCTATAATCAGCCAGGCCTCAAGCCAGGCCAACACGCCATTCGCCGGCAACGATCTTCACCCGATCAGCACCTTCACGGGGGAACTCTACGACTTCCTGCCGCCGGACCTTCATCTCAGCGGGCCGATGCCTTTGACCCTCCAGAGGTATTATGCCGCGTTCCTAAAGAAGGACGGCCTTATCGCCGGCGCGCTGGGTGACAATTGGCTTCACAATTTCGAAATGAAGCTGACCGTTACGTCCTCCAACACGGTCAATCTGGTCAATAATCTCGGGCGCTTCATTCAATTCACGAACATTAGTGGCGCCTTCGCCCTAACCAGCCAGCCGGATGTCCCATTTCAGCTTACAAGTAACGGGAGCAATTACATCCTCGGCGATCCGCGTTCCCAAATGATTTATACCTTTGATAGCACCGGCAAGTTGACCACCATCGCCGATGGACATGGCAACGCGCAAACGTTGAGTTATATCGGCAGTCAATTGGCCAGTGTAACCGACGGGTTAGGCCGCACGCTGACGTTCCAATACGGCAGCAGCGGTTTTCTTACCAATGTGACGGATGGCGTGCGGTCGGTCGCGTTCACCCAAACCGGAAACAACCTGACGAGCGTCGCCGATTCCATCGGCTTCGTGACGACTTATACTTATGACACAAACAATCCTATTCCGGGATTGATGACTGCGGCGGCGGAGCCGCAAGGAAACTTTCCTTATACCCAGGTGTTCAACGCGAGCGGCCAAGTCATTTCACAGACTGAAGCGGGCGCTAATACTACGACCATCAATTACTCAAATCTCACCACCACGCTCACTGACCCGCTGGGAAACACCCGGACCGACGCCCACACCGAGCTGGGAGAACTTGCAAGCTTCACTGACGAGATCGGTCAAACAATTCTCACTGGCTCGGATGATCATGGACGACGAAATGCGATCGTGGATCGTCTGGGAAATACCACCACGCTGGGCTATGACGCTCCAAGCGGCAAACCCTCCGCCCTCACCAATGCCGATGGCACGGTGACACGGTTCAATTACTCCGCTCGCACGAACAGCGGCGTCGTCCTTTACGATTTGAGTCAGACCATTTACCCCGACGGCGCCATGGAATCATTCACCTACGACGCGAGCGGCAACGTGCTCACTCGCACCGACCGTGCCAGCCAGATGTTTTTCTTCAGCTACAACAACCGAGGCCAGATGCTCACCGCGACCAACCCGCTTGGCGGGGTCATTACTGCCACCTACGACTCTGCAGGCCGCCTCGCGTCACGGATGGATACAGATACCGGCCTGACCACCTTCCAATACGATTCCCTCAACCGTTTGACCAACGTCATTCATCCCGACGGCGCCACCCTCCAAGCCGCCTTCGACGCCAATGACCGGTTGCTTACACTTAAGGATGAACGGGGCAATACGACCGGCTTTGCCTATGACCAGAACAACCGCCTGATTTCCACGACCGACGCCAACTTGCAGGTCACGCATTTTGCTTATGACAGCCGGGACCGGCTGGTGCAGGCCACCGACCGGCTGGGCCACAGCCTCGGCTTCAGTTATGACACCCTCGACCATGTCGCCACCGTGACCAATCGCAATGGCAACGTGACGACTTTTACTTACGACTCGCGGCGGCGACTGGCTTCCCTAACCGACCCGGGCGGCAAAATATGGAGCTTTGGCTACGACAACGAAGCCATCCCGGCCTCGTCCACCAATCCGCTGGGTCAGAAAGATTCGCAACGTGTCAATCTGCTCGGTTATTCCGTCGCCTTCACCAACGCGCTCGGCCAGGTGTCGAGCGTGGCGCGCGATTCCATGGAGCGGACCACCAACGCCGTGGATGAAATCAGCCGCACCAACAGTTTTGGCTACGAAACGCGGGGACTGCTGGCCAACACAACCGCTCCGCTCATCGGCACGGCCACTTATCAGCGCAATAATCTTGGACTTTTGAGCGCGATCACCGGACTGAACGGCGAGCTGTGGAACTTCACCTACACGCCCATGGGCCGGTTGCAATCACTGGCCGATCCATTGAGTCGAACGAACCTTTACAGCTATGACGATCGCGGACGACTCCAGCGAGTTGTTTTTGCGGACGGTATTGTCCGCTCCAACAGTTACGATCCGGCCAGCAATCCAACGCGGCGGCAATACAGCGGCGGCCCCGACCTGCAATTCACCTACGATTCGCTGAACCGACTGGCCTCGGCGAACGATCTTTCCTTTGCGTATGACCCCGAACGCCGCATCACCAACACGGTCAGCAGCGGAGTCAACCAGGGCGCGGCTTATGACGCGGACGGACGGCTCACAAGCGTTACTTATCAAAATGGCGCGTTCACGGTCAACTACGCCTACGACAACCGCGACCGGCTCACGCAAGCCAGCGACACGCTCACCGGGACGCAAATCAATTTCAATTACGACGACGCGGGGCGGCTCACCGGCATCACCCGGCCCAATGGCGTGAACGGCACTTACACTTACGACGCGGCGGGCCGGCTGACGCGAATTCAGGAAGGCTCCATCATTGACATTCAATACACAGTTGACGCCGCCAGCCAGATTGTCGCGGCGAACTTCACCGCGCCATTGGACCCGGCAACGCTTCTCGCGCCGACTCTTTCCGCCTTCGCCTATGACCCCGCGCATCAAATTATCAACTCCGGCTTTGCCTTCGACGCGCGCGGACGGCAAACGGCTTCGCCCGGCCACTCGTATCAATGGGACGGCGCCTCACGGCTGGTCGGGATTGACGGCGTGGCGCTGGCTTACAACGGCGCGAACGACCTTGAGACGCGCACGACCGGCGGCGTCACCACGCGGTTCTTCTACAATCACGCGCTTGGCTTGACCCCGATCATGGCCGAAAGAAACGAGAGCACGCTCCAGATTCAGCGTTATTACGTTTGGACGCCCGGCGGCCGGCTGCTTTATCTGATTGATGCAACAAGTGGCAACGCCGTCCGCTTTTTCCATTTCGACCGCGTCGGTTCCACGCTGGCGCTCACGTCCGCCGCCGGCGCGGTGACCGATGCCTACGCCTACTCGCCCTACGGCGTGCTGCTGGGCCACACGGGAACAAGCCCGCAACTGTTCACTTACGTGGGTGAGTTTGGTGTGCGCAGCGAAGCGGCGGCGAACTTATACCACATGCGGGCGCGTTATTATGATCCAGTGAGCGCGAGATTTCTGACGCGCGATTCTGTCTGGCCTAGATTGGCTGACAACCGCACGCTCGATCCCTACAATTACGCGAGCGAAAGCCCTATTTTGTTCATTGATCCGCTGGGGCAGTTACCCTCTGCCATGCTTTCAGGAATCGCCGATGAGGATATTTTGTGCAATTTAGAACGCTCAGGCCCCCATAGCATAGCCGGCTTCACGTTGGCCGGAGACCGACCAGGAATTCGACAACCGGCATTACTCATCGACGGTGCCTCGACCATCACCGGGAATTTCGGTCATGGGGTCGAGATTGCTGACCCAACATTCTTTTATTCTGGAGATTTTCATACGACAAGCCAGGGGTTTAACCCAGGAGGAACGATGTTTGCCGGCGTCCCGGTCCTCTTCCCGCCTATTACACTGCCGCGTTCGGGAGCCGCCGACACCACCGATCATTCCGAACTTGTCCTTTCCGCACTCTACTTCAATCCGGTGAGCCTCAGTATTCCGCAAACGGGGCCGGGTAATTCCGATCCGTTTGGCACCGGTAGTCAAAATGGATCCTGCTCATTGAATTATTACGGTGCCGGCGCACCTTCACCAATTAACGCCCAACCAGGAGTCGGCATACCGTTGGGAGCCGGTGCTGTAAGTGGGGAATCTTCGGATGAGACTTGCTTCGCCCGGGGATTCTTTGGTCTCCCAGCACGATATGGTGTGGCGGACTTTACTAGTGACCCGGAGGATTTCAAGCTGGCGCAGCCGGTCGGTCTGGCTGCAATCTTCAATGGTCAGCAGCACCGGTATTTTTGGCATTGAACCAACTTACGTTTATGAAATCATCCTCCTCTTTTCTTGTTCGTGCGCTCTTGCTTTTGCCTTTCGCGCTGCTTGTTTGGAACGGGGCGGCCGTCGCCTCGACCATTACTTACACCTACGACCCCGCAGGCCGCATCGTGGCTGCGGACTACGGCTCCGGCAAATCCACCAGCTACGCCTACGACAACGCGGGCAACCTGTTGCAAAACTCCCAGCCCACGCCCGGCATCACTGTCGTCAGCCTCATCGGCAACCAACTCACCCTGTCCTGGCCGGCCAACCCCGGCGGATTCGTCTTGCAAAGCGCCAGTTCCATCAACCCGGTCGCCCAATGGAACATCGTCAGCGTCACCAACACGCCATCGGGCAATCTCAACTCCCGTCACCCTAACCGTCAACGCCACCACCTTCTACCGCTTGAAGAATTAGTCGAGAACTGAATCCTGCGCCGCTTTAAACCGCTATTGAGCATGGAATTGAATTATCCACCATCGAAAAAATGGAATGATTCACGGGCGCGTAATTTGCAAGCTGCTAATAATCAATCGCATAGCAAAGTAACGGTGACGAGGGTTCGATTCCCTTCACCCGCTCCAACCTCATTATTTCTATTGCACATCAATGAGTTGTGAAATATAGACATCTGAAAAGCTCACAAAGTAAGAATAAAAGTAAGAATGGCGACTCCTTTTTTTATGCGCAGGATCACCTGAACTGGCCTGTTTTCAGTGGCTTCCAGCGTCACTCGTGATCAGCGAAAGTGAGAATACATTCTCCAATGCGAATCTAAGCCATAATTCCGCCAATTTCACGAGAATCCTCAACATCGCTGGTGTTCTCGATCAATTGAGTTCTCACAATTGCCACCGTTTTTGGCGCTGAGATTATTTTGATGCAACTTTGCGATCCACAGCACATTATCTCACGCCCCTGCATCCACGGTGGGATGTATGGATTGTGTTGATGTGAATCCTGGCTCCATAGTTCAATGCCGCAACCGTGAATGGGTGCTCTTGCCGAGCGACCAGGAAAATCTTTTGTTCTTGCGGCCATTGACCGGCGCGACCGATGAAATCGTCGCCGTCCACAAGGGTCTCACCGATTTGGTTGGCTACTCGTTCCCCGAAGAGCGCGTCAGTTCGGCAAAATTCCCCCCGCCGAACTCCGGCGACCTGTCCAACGTCGCGGGCGCGCACCTGCTCTGGCAGGCGGCGCGGCTCACGTTGCGCGAAGGCGCGACGCCGCTCCGTTCGCTTGGTCGTGTGTCCATCCGCCCGCGCACCTACCAGTTTGTGCCGCTGCTCATGGCCTTGCGCCTCGATACGGTTCGGATGCTCATTGCCGATGATGTTGGCGTCGGCAAAACCGTCGAGGGTCTGCTCATCGTGCGCGAGATGTTGGATCGCGGAGAAATCAAAAGCCTCTGCGTGATTTGCCCGCCTTACCTGTGCGAACAGTGGCAGAAAGAACTCAGTGAAAAGTTCAGCCTTGATGCGGTGATCATCCGCTCTGGCACGGTGAACCAGCTTGAGCGGCGAATACCTCATGGCGGCGGCAGCGTTTACAGCCATTACCCGTTCCAAGTTGTCAGCATTGATTTTGTGAAGGGCGACCGGAAGCGCGACAATTTCATCCAGCATTGCCCCGACTTCGTCATCGTGGACGAGGCGCACGGCGCTGCTTCCGCCAGCGGGGCAAACGCCAACCAGCAGCAACGCCATGCCCTCCTGAAAGACCTCGCGGCCTCGCCGACGCGCCATCTCGTTTTGCTCACGGCCACGCCCCACAGCGGCGTTCCCGAAGCGTTCCGTTCCTTGCTCGCGTTGCTCCGGCCAGAATTTGCCGGCTACGAAATCACCGCGCTCACCGAACCGCAGCGCATCGAACTGGCCCGGCATTTCGTTCAGCGCACGCGCAAGGACATCGAGAAAGATTGGGAAGCTGAACACTGTTTTCCGAAGCGCGTGCCGTCCGACGAGCATTACCGCCTGTCCGACAACTACGGAAAATTATTTCAGGATACCTACGAGTTTTGCACCGAACTCGTCCGCACTGGCCAATCGCTGGACAAACGCCAGCAACGTGTTCGTTATTGGGCCGCGCTCGCGCTGTTGCGCTGTGTCATGTCCAGTCCGGCGGCAGCCATCGCCGCCTTGGATCGCCGCGACAGCGCTCTGGCGCAGACGGAAGATGAAGTGGATTTCAGCCAGAACATTTTTGAGTCTTCCAACGAGCAGACCGATGACAGCCAGCCCACGCCGCCGGTCGAATCGGCGGAACAGACCTTGCCGGAATCCGAGCGTCGCAAACTCCGCGAACTCTCGCGCCTCGCCGCTTCCATTGCCCTCACGCCGGACGACACCAAACTCGCCGGTTGCGCCAAGCTGGTCGCCGGCCTTCTCCGCGAAGGCTTTTATCCCATCGTTTGGTGTCGCTACATCGCCACAGCCGATTATGTCGCCGATGGCTTGCAGCGCGCCTTGAGCCGCGAGTTTGCCGATGTCCGCGTCGCGTCCATCACCGGGATGTTGAGTGACGACGAGCGCCGCGCAAAGGTCGCCGAACTCACGCAAGAAAAACGCCGCGTGTTGGTCGCCACCGATTGCCTCAGCGAAGGCATCAATTTGCAAAACGCCTTCAACGCCGCGCTCCACTACGACCTGCCGTGGAATCCCAATCGCCTTGAACAGCGCGAAGGCCGCGTGGATCGCTACGGCCAGACGTTGTCCAAGACCGTCAAAACCATCCGCTTTTTCAGCCCAGACAATCCCGTGGATGGCGTCGTAATACGTGTCTTGCTCAACAAAGCGCGCGAGATTCATCAGGCCCTTGGCACACACGTCCCCGTTCCCGAAGAGAGCGAGACGGTGACGCAGGCCGTTTTGAAGGCGCTGTTTTTCCGTGGCCGCACCGTGGAGGAAGCCATGCCGCAGATGGAACTTGGCTTGGAAATTCCAGAAGTTGCCGCGTTGCACCGAAGCTGGGACCTCGACGCGGCGCGTGAGAAAGAAAACCGCACCCGCTTCGCCCAGCGCGCCTTGAAGCCCGACGAAGTGCGCCAGGAACTTGAAGCCACCGACGCCGTCCTGGGCGACCCCGATGCCGTCCGGCTGTTTGTCTTGAACGCAGCCCAGCGGCTTGGCTTGCAAATCGCGCCCGACCGCAGACAGAACGTCTTTCGCATCATTGTCAGCCCCGAAGCTCGCGCCAGCTTGCCCACCGCCATCGCCGCCGCGCTCCCGATCATCAAGACCGGCTACTGGTTCGTCAGTTTCGTGTCGCCCACTCCGGAAGGCGCGGAATACTTGGGGCGCAATCATCGTTTTGTCGCCACGCTCGCGCAATTTCTCATGGAAGAGGCGCTCACCAAAGGCGCAGCAGCCCGCGCTTCGCGTTGCGGTGCAATGCGCACCCGCGCCGTCTCCCGGTTGACCAATCTATATTTGCTGCGATTGCGTTTTCTCATCGAGCAACCCGACCACACACCGATGCTCGCCGAGGAAGTGCTGGTCATTGGCCACAGCGGCACCTCGGACAAACCCGTTTGGCTGGCCGGTGACGAAGTCCTCACGCTCCTCGAAAAAGCGCACGCCGACGCCAACATCGGCGATGTGGAGAAGCGCGAACTGGTTTCCGTCGCGCTCGGGGGCTGGGAAAAACTCGATTCTACCATCAAGCAAAACATCACTGGCCGGGCCGACACGCTGGCCGAAGCCCATCGCCGCATCCGACAGGCCGTTTCTATGCGCGTCCGTGGCCTCACCGTGAAACCACAGATGCCCCCGGACTTGCTTGGCCTGTTGGTGCTCCAGCCCTTGGTTGAAGAAGGAAGAAGGGAGAATGGAGAGGGGAGATGATTCGCTCATTCCGAGATTTGCAGGTTTGGCAGAAGGCAATGGATGCTGCGATGGAAGTGTTCACTCTGACGAAATCCTTTCCGAGCGAGGAGAAGTATTCGCTCACAGACCAGATGCGGCGTTCGTCACGTTCCGTTCCTGCCAATATTTCAGAAGCATGGCGCAAGCGCCGTTATCCGGCTGCCTTTGTGAGCAAGCTGAGTGACGCGGAAGGTGAAGCGGCTGAAACCCAAACCCATCTGGAACTGGCCTTGCGGTGCAAGTATCTCGACCAAGTAATCGCTGCGAAACTCGATGGTGTTTACAACGAAATCCTGGCCATGCTGGACAATATGGCCGGCCACCCGGAGCAATGGACACGCAAATGACCTTCTCCCATCTCCATTCTCCCCTCTTCCCTCTCCGGTAATGGCAAGCTTCCCCTCCATCCGAATTGAAGGCGGCTTGCTTGGCTCGGAGTTGCTTGACCAGGTGATCGCTGCTGACGTGCCGAGCCAGAAGCCCGCTGACTTTGGTCTCGAAGCCAAGCGCAATCTCACCGACGAGATTGCCGCCGTGTTCGCCGATTCGCGCGCTCTCTGGGGTGTTTTCAAAAATCGACTCGCGCGCTTGCCAGAAGACGACCTTGCCACCACCGTCACGCGCGACCAATGGGCGCTGCCGTTTCTCGCGTTGCTCGGTTATCAGGCCCGCTACAACGCGCGCGCATTCGAGGTGGATGGCCAGTCGTTCGCCGTCTCCCACCGTGCTGGCGAGCCAGATGACTCACCGCCTATTCATGTCGTCGGCGCACGGCAGGAACTTGGCCGTGTGCCTCCCAGCGGACGCCCGCGCCTCGCGCCGCACTCGCTCGTTCAGGAATATCTGAACCGTACTGAGCACATCTGGGGCATCGTCACCAATGGCCTCACCCTCCGGTTGCTGCGCGACTCTACGCTTGTTCGACGGCAGGCTTACGTTGAATTTGACCTTCAGGCTATCTTGGAGGAACAACGCTTTCACGACTTCGCCGCGCTTTACCGATTGCTGCACCGCACCCGCTTGCCACGCGGCATGGCGGACGCCAACGAATGTCTGCTGGAAAAATACTACGCGCAGACCATCGAGCAGGGCGGGCGCGTGCGGGAACATCTCCGCGACGGGGTCGAGGAATGTCTCAAACTCCTGGGCAACGGGTTTCTCGCGCACAAGGAAAACGAAGACCTCCGCCAAAAACTCAATTCCAAGCAGCTTTCTCCCGCGCAATTTTACCGCCAATTGTTCAGGATCGTTTACCGTTTCCTGTTCCTGCTCGTTTCCGAAGACCGTGGCCTCATCAGCCCCAATCCCATCTACCGCGACCATTACGGGATCGCTCGTCTGCGCAGGATGCTCGACGTGAAGGCGGCCTGGACCGACCACGCCGATATTTGGTTGAGCCTGCGCACACTGTTCCGCCTTTTTCAGGACGACAAACTCGCAAAAATTCTTGATCTTGCCCCGCTCAACGGCGAACTGTTTGCCGCGCAAACGCTTGATGGTTGCACCTTGAGCAACAGCGACCTCCTCCACGCCTTTTGGTTTCTTGCCTATTACCAGGAACGCGCTGCCGCACCATCGCGCCGCGTCAACTACGCCGCGCTCGATGTCGAGGAACTCGGCTCAGTCTATGAAAGCCTGCTCGAATTTCATCCCGACGTTGCCCCCAATGCCGCCGGGCTGTTGCACTTCGATCTCATTTTCGGCTCGGAGCGCAAAACAACCGGCTCGTTCTACACGCCGCCGGAGTTGGTGAATGAATTGATCGAAAGCGCCCTCGTGCCAGTGGTCCGCCAGCGCCTTGAGGATTCAGCCAAGGCCGACAAACAAAATGGTGGCACGAAACACCAGCAAGCCGCGCTCCTCTCGCTCAAGATTATTGATGTCGCTTGCGGTTCGGGTCACATGCTCCTCGCTGCCGGCAGGCGCGTCGGCAAGGAACTGGCCAAACTCCGCACCGGCGAGGACGAACCCGCCCCGGAGCGCATCCGCGAATCCGTGCGCGATGTCATCAGCCATTGCATTTATGGCGTGGACAGAAACCCGCTGGCCGTGGACCTGTGCCGTGTTGCGCTCTGGCTGGAAAGCCACACCGCCGGCAAACCCCTCACCTTTCTCGACCACCGCATCCGTTGCGGTGATTCCCTCGTGGGCGTGTTCGATGTCGGTGTTCTCGCGCAGGGCATCCCGGACAAGTCGTTCGACCCGTGCGAAGGCGACGACAAAACCACCGCCCGCAACGCCGCCAAAAAGAACCGCGAGGAACGGCGCGGCGCGCAGGACTTGTTTGCTCTTCGCGATTCCGGCGAAGCCGAGGCGCTCACCCGCCACAGCCGCGACGTGGACGCCATTCCCGACGACTCGCCAGAACTCATCCGCCGCAAAAAGGAACTGTTCGAGGACAGTCACCGAGACCCGGCTTGGCTTCGCCAGAAACAGGCGTGCGACCTCTGGACGGCGGCTTTCTTCC
>DASRLE010000367.1:0-22708 GCA_035648615.1 Saccharimonadales bacterium (SeqCode)
GCGAAAGAGGGGGCGGTTCGGCCCCGCCAAAATCTCCAAAAAGCGGCGCGGCGCCCTGTCGCCCTTGTTCTCCGCTTCGCCGCGCAGGAAGACGGCGGAATCATGGGGCTTGCTGCTGTCCAGCAGAACGGTGGCGCACGGCGGCGAACCCGGATCGCTCAATTCCAGCCGGGCAATCTGGCGGCGCAATTGGTCGATGTCTTTGCGCAGTTCCTTGTCCTTGCCGCCCTTTCTCCGGCCCTTGGCCAGCCTTTCGTCGGACACCAGTTCTTGATTCATGGTGTTGTATTTTTGGGAGAAGGCGCGGTACTCGGGCGTCATCTTGATCGCTTCCAAGGGCGGTTCCTGCGCCGGTTCCACCGAGCTGTCGAAAATCCCGCGCAACGAATAGTAGTCCTTTTGCGGAATGGGATCAAACTTGTGGTCGTGGCAGCGGGCGCAGGTCACAGTCAGGCCGAGCAACCCTTTGCAGACGACGTCAATACGATCGTTGTAGATGTCGTTTTTATTGTCGTTGAAACGGGGGCCAAGCGCGAGGAAACCCAGGGCCGCCAGTGTCTCATTGTTTTTGCCGGCCGGCAATTTGTCCCCGGCAATTTGTTCGAGCACAAAACGGTTGAATGGTTTGTCTTCGTTGAAGGAACGGACAACATAATCGCGATACGTCCAGGCGTAGGGAAAAAGCGGGACGTCCTGGTTCTGTTTGATGTCCCCTTTGGTGTCGGCGTAGCGGGCGGTGTCGAGCCAGAAACGGCCCCAGTGTTCGCCATATTGAGGCGAAGCCAAAAGCCGGTCCACTACTTTGGCGTAAGCTTCGGGCGAAGTGTCATCGACGAAGGCTTGCACCTCCTCGGTCGTGGGAGGCAAACCCGTCAAATCAAAGGTCGCCCGGCGAATGAGCGTCCGCTTGGCCGCAGGGGGCGACGGCTTCATGCCCTCCTTTTCGAGGCGAGCCAGGATAAATGAGTCAATGGGATTGGCCACCCACGCGGTGTCGCTCACTTGCGGAAGGACCACTTTTTTGATGGGCTTGAAAGCCCAATGATCGCGGCGGTCTTTGGCCCAGGTCGCTCCGCCAGGGCCCTTGCCGGCGCTCCGGGGATCGGGCGCGCCCATTTTGACCCAGGCGACCAGATCGGCAACTTGCCCGTCGGAAAGTTTCTTGCCTTTGGGCGGCATTTGCAGATCGGGATCGCCGTAACGCACCGCTTTGATGAGCAGGCTTTTTTCAGGATCGCCGGGGACTATGGCGGGGCCGTTTTCGCCGCCTTTGAGAAGGCTCTCGTGAAATTCGAGGGACAACCCGCCCTTCAACTTCTCGGCCTGGGAACTGTGGCACTTGTAGCAATTTTCCACCAGAATGGGCCGAATTTTGCTTTCAAAAAATTCCGTGCCGCTCGAAGGGGTCAAGTCAGCGCGGGCCGCGCCAGCGAGCAAACCGGCCGAGCCGATGGCCAAGCCAAGCACCTTCGATAAATTTGGTTTTTGACGGGCTCGGCGAGGGCCAATGAGCTGGACACCCCAGCGCGGCGTCCCTACCCCGGAATAATGTGTGGCGGGCTTCATGGGTTCTCAATCAAGCCATGATTCCCTTGACGACCGAGCCCGAGACATCCGTCAAGCGGAAATCGCGTCCGTTATAACGATAGGTCAAGCGCGTATGGTCGAAGCCAAGCAGGCGCAAAATCGTGGCGTGCAGATCGTGAATGTGGACAGGGTTTTCGACCGCCGCGCCGCCGAATTCATCGGTCGCGCCATAAATGGTGCCGCCTTTGATCCCGCCGCCCGCCATCCATAAACTAAACCCTTTGGCATTATGGTCGCGGCCGGGATTGGCATTGCCGTTGCGATCTTTGGTGGGGGTTCGTCCGAATTCCCCGCCCCATATAACGAGAGTCGTGTCGAGCAAACCGCGCTGTTTCAAATCGGTCATGAAAGCGCCGAGAGGCTGGTCGATTTCGCCCGCCGTTTTGGGCAGGCGGTCTCCAATGTCCTGGTGGTGATCCCAACCGCCGGCCCACACCTGAACGAACCGGACTCCCCGTTCCAGCAAGCGGCGCGCGATCAACATTTGGCGGCCCTGCGGAGTTTTGCCGTAAAGATCGCGGATATTTTCCGGCTCCTTCTGCACGTCGAAAGCATCGGAAGCGGCGGCCTGCATTTTGAAAGCGATTTCGTAGGCTTCGATGCGGGCCTCGAGTTGGGCGTCCTTCTGCAAGTTTTGGGCGTGAAGTTCGTTCAGTTGATGGATCAAATCCAATTGCCGCCGCTGCTCGGACTCCGAGACGTAGGGGCTGCTGATATTTTCGATCATTTTGTCCACCGGCCCCGCCGAGGTATTGATGCTGGTGCCTTGATAAACACCGGGCAAAAAGGCCGCGCCCCAATTCTGCGTGCCGCCCGCCGGCAGACCTCCGCCATTGTGCAGGGAAATAAAGCCCGGCATATTCTGGTTCTCAGTGCCCAATCCATAAATGCTCCAGGAACCCAGGCACGGCTTGGCGAGCTGGCGGGACCCGGTATTCATCATCACCGTGGCAATTTCGTGGGCGGGAATATCGGTGTACATCGACCGGATGATGGCCAAATCATCCACATGCTCGGCGATTTTCGGAAACACTTCGCTGACCTCGATCCCGGAGCGTCCGTAACGTTGGAACTTAAAGGGGGACTGCATGGCCACGCCCCGACCTCCCACCGGCTGGCCATCGTACTTGGCCAAGGCGGGTTTCGGGTCCCATGTATCGACTTGGGAAGGGGCGCCGGCGGCGAAAATATGGACGACCCGCTGCGCTTTGGCCGGGAAAGGCGGCTTTTTGGGAGCCAGAGGCGAAAGGTTGGGGTCGAACTCCGCGCCGAGGAGCGAATCCTGCCGCAGCAAAGCGGCCAAGCCCAAGGCGCCCACCCCCATCCCGACGCGAGACAAAAACTGACGGCGGCTGACATAAGGAGTCCGCACGCAATTATCGCATAGATCAAACATAGACAAAGAAGTTAAGGATTCACGCTCAAGGTTGATTCTTTCCGCACACTATAGGTTCTTCCGGGCATTTGGGCAATCAAAATGACTATCCAGATGGACGGTGCAATCGAAGGCAAGGTTACGGCAATTAGCGCCGGATTTTCAATGCAACCGCAGACACCACAACGTAATGAGCTTGCGAGGCCGGGAATTAGACGGCATTCCGCTTGTTTTGCTTTTCAAAATTGACGGACGGGCGGCCCGACTGGCGCTGGCGCTCGCGGGCCTCGGCAAACAAGCGGTCGAGGCTGTGGCCGTAAGCGGCTGAGAGTTCATCTTTAATGCGCCAAACTTCGCGAAGCACTTCGTCGGCCACACCCGTTTCGGCTGGATTCGGTGGTATGTCATTTTTCATAAGTTGGAAACTGGTCGTTTCCACACAGATTTACATAGTTCAACTGGTTCACTGTAGCAGAGAGCGTCTTAATGGGCGAAGGTTTTCGGTTAATCTTTCTTCTCTACCACAGGCTCGGCCAGCTTGCTGGCTTCGTCAAAGATCGATTGGAAGCACGTCCACGCATTGGTTGGGTTGCCTTTGCCGGCGTAGTCCTGGCGTAAAAAGGTTTCGGCGCCCGACCAGACGGTTTGCACGATCCCTTGAAAGCGCGGGCGCATTTGCGCTGAAGTCGTCGCCCGCCAATGCACCATGTCGTCGGTTTGCTGAATGGCGCTGGCCGAGGATTTCCAAGGGCAGGTCACCACGTCGAAACCCTTCATGGCAAAGTAAACCGGCGTCGGGTCGGGCCGTTCGTAATGCCAATCGCAAATCATCACGTCTTTGGGAATGAGGTCGATGGCGCGCGCGGTGCTTCGGTAGCTGGCTTCCCATTCGCCGAGGCCACTTGTTTTGCCATCGATCAAGCGGTCGCCCCAAATCCAGAGACGCCGGTTTTTTTCGCGGAGATGGTCATGGATGCGGCGGACTTCGTCGGCGAACAATTCCGCCCGGTCACGGCCTCCGCAGCGAGGGCACCCATCTTCGCCCAGGTAAAAAACCTCATCCATCCCGGCGTGAAAAGCGTCCGCCTCGAAGACGTCGCAGAGTTCGTCGATCACCGGAAAAAGGACCTGGTGAACTTTCGGATGCAGGGGGCAATAGCTCTTGCAATAAAGTTTTTCGGGGTTGGGCCATTTGTATTCCTTGGGCAGTTTTACCCATGGCGTCTCGTCGAATTCCGGGTATTGGCGCAGCAACTTCCCCAAACTGGTGCGGAAGGACTGGTGTCCGAGCAAATTGATTTGCGGGATGATTTTGATTCCATCCTTGCGACAGGCGGCCACCATTTTTTTTACATCATCCCGCGACAAAGCATCGCCGTCTCGCAATTCCGGATGGGACTCGAATTGATAATTATAATCGACTCGCAGGATGAGGGTATTGATATGGCGCGGCGCCAGTTCATGGTTAATGAAGGCGATGAAATTGTCCACTCCGCCTGGTCGCGGGGCGGCGATGCAAAAGCCGCGCACCGGCATGATATCGTCCAAGGCCGCCGCATTCGTTTTGACAGAAAGAGAGAGAAGGGCGAGGAGGCAGGCGAGCGGCAGTTGTTTCATGGCTGGAGTTATAGCGCGAACCGGCGCGCGAGGTCAAACGCGCTCAGCCGAACAAATCCATCTGGGGCGGCGGCGCGAGCTTTTTTAATTTTTCCAGTTCGGGCCGGCGATGGGAGCGGACTTTGCCGTCCGGGGTCAGTTCGGATTGCTCGAGATTGGACAGAATTTCCAGGGCCCGGTTGAGCACAGAACGCGGCACCCCGGCCAAGCGCGCCACCTGGATGCCGTAACTTTTATCCGTTGCGCCCTCGACGATTTTGCGCAGGAAGACAATCTGCTCGTTCCATTCCCGCACGGCCACATTGTAGTTTTTCACCCGGGGCAAACGCGCCGCCAATTCGGTCAACTCGTGATAATGCGTCGCAAAGAGCGTCTTGGCCCCGGCGGCGTTGTGCAGATGCTCGACGATGGACCAGGCCAGGCTCAGACCATCAAAAGTGCTGGTGCCGCGGCCAACTTCGTCAAGTATAATGAGGCTGCGCGGGGTGGCGTTGTTCAGGATATTGGCCGTCTCGCTCATCTCGACCATGAAGGTCGATTGTCCGCGGGCCAAGTCGTCGCTGGCGCCGATGCGGGTGAAAATGCGGTCCACCAAGTCGATCCGCGCCGCCGCCGCCGGCACAAAGGAGCCGGTGTGGGCCAGCAAAGTGATCAGAGCCACTTGCCGGATGAAGGTGCTTTTGCCCGCCATGTTCGGCCCGGTGATGAGCATGATTTGATGGCCGGTGCGATTGAGCTGCGCGTCATTGGGGACGAAACGTTCCTCGCCCAGATTTTGCTCGAGCACAGGATGGCGGCCATCGCGGATTTCCAGAACGCCTTCGTCGCCGATTTCCGGACGGCAATAATTGTAAAGGCGGGCCGTCTCGGCAAAAGCCGCCAGCACGTCCAACTGCGCGAGCGCGGCGGCTGTCTGCTGCAAGCGAGGCAATTGCTGCAGCACCTCTTCGCGCAAGCGCTGGAACAATTCGTATTCCAGTTTCTGGCTGCGTTCTTCCGCGCCCAAAATTTTCCCTTCCATTTCCTTCAACTCGGGCGTGATGTAACGCTCGCCATTGGCAATCGTTTGCTTGCGAAGGTAGTGCGGCGGGACCTTGTCCAAATTGGATTTCGTCACCTCGATGTAATAGCCGAAAACCGAATTAAACCGCACTTTGAGCGAAGCGATGCCGGTGCGCGTCATTTCGTCCTGTTGCAACTTGGCAATCCATTCCTTGCCGTTGCGGGTCGCCGTGCGCAATTCATCCAGGTTCGCATCGAAGCCGTCGCGGATCAGCCCGCCTTCCTTGAGCGCGAGCGGCGGTTCGTCCACCAACGCGCGACTGATCAACTCGACCAGATCGGGCGACTCGGCCAGTTGGACGCCCAATTGATCCATCAAGCCCGGTCCTCGCGGCGCGGTCGGCGCGACGGCTAATTCGCGCAAAGTGCCGGAGGCTGGCTCGGCGGCGCGCAGTTGGCCCAGGATCTCTTTGAGCGCGGGAATTTTTTCCAGAGCGAGACGCAGCGCCAGAAGATCGCGGCCATTGCCCGACCCGACGCTCAAGCGGCCGACGGTTCGTTCCAAATCGCGCACCTCGGCCAACTCGCGGCGAAAATCATCCAACAACGCGCTGTTCTCCAGCCACAGTTGCACCGCGTCGCGCCGTTGCAAAATCGGGGCCACGGCGGCCAAAGGCTGGCTTAACCAATCGCGCAAGCGCCGCGCTCCCATCGGCGTGACTGTGCGGCGGAGCGCGCCATAGAGCGAACTTCCGCGCGGCGCATCCGGCTGCTGCGGCTCGAGGATTTCCAGATTGCGCAATGACACCGCATCCAGCGCCATAAACTCCGAGCATTGATAAAACGACAGGCGCGTCAACGCGCTGGCGTCGCGGCGCAGATGTTGAGTCAAGTAATGCAAGACCGCGCCGACCGCGCCCACCGCCGCCGGACAGTCCTTCAAGCCAAAGCCATCCAGCGAGGCAACTTTAAAATGGTCCCGCACGGTGAACATCGCCGTTTCCGGCGCAAAGACCCAATCCTCGTAGGCATTCAAAATGCAGGCCGAATGCAGGGCGTTCCGCGCCAGAGCCTCGGACGCGGCGGGATAAATTATTTCCGCCGGACGCAACCGTTCCAATTCCGTGCGCAATGCGGCTTCGCCTTCCAGTTGAGTGGTTTTAAAATCGCCCGTGGTCAGATCGACCAGCGCGAGACCAAAAGTTTTCCCGCAAGGACAAAGCGCCGCCAAAAAATTATTTCGTTCCGGCACCAGGAGGCGCTCATCGAAATGGGTGCCGGGGCTGAGAATTTGGGTCACCTCGCGTTTGACCAACTGGCCAGGCCGCGCCTCCTCCAACTGCTCGCAAATGGCCACCTTGCGTCCGGCCTTCAACAAACGGGCAATGTAGCCATTGGCCGCGTGATACGGAATGCCGCACATGGGAATGTCGCCGCGTTTGGTCAGCGCGAGATTGAGCAACTGCGCGCCGCTCACGGCATCCTCGAAAAACATTTCATAAAAATCGCCCAGGCGAAAAAAAAGCAGGGCGTCCTTGGGCAACTCGCCTTTAATCCGGCGATACTGCGCCATCATGGGCGTGAGTTGTGAATCCTGGCTCAAGAGCCGTCAGTGTAAAAAAAATCCCGCCCCTGTCGAAGCAAAGTTTTGGCGTTGCCAGCACTTTGGGGCAATCGCCAGTCACGGAAACTCAGCGAGAGCATCTTGGAGCGCTTTCTCGTTTACCGGATGATCCAGGACCCCGACATGATACTTGCCACGCTTTTCAATCCGAACCTTCACGAGCCCGTTTACTCTCGAAGCGTCCAGCTTGGTCAAAATGAAAGTCCCGTCGCCTGCTACTTTCACATCAAACCTGTCTCCTGGTTTCGCCAGTCGCAGGGTCACCCGCTTCTTACTATCTGTGACTACGATCATGGTAGGACTCTCCAACTTGTTGATGGTTCTTTCAAGGCCTTTCTCGTTTCCCAAGCTATGTGGTTTCCGCCAAATTGACTCAAATTAAAACTGAACCTGCATTACCTCATCTCGCATCAGTCCTTGGTGGAAAGGCAAAGACTTGAGCCCGGTTGTTGTGCGCGTCGGTCACGTACACCCTTTTTCCAGCGGCATCGACAGCCACCCGCGCCACAAAGTCAAATTGTCCCGGCCCAGCGCCCTTGCTGCCCCATTGGGACAGGAGAGTTCCCTGGCTGGAGAACATCTGCACGCACTCCGTGCCGGCACTGACCGCGTAAACGTGTCCCTGCGCGTCCGCCGCCACGTCATGAATGTAGCCGCCGCGGACAAAGGGATGCCCGTTCATCATAGCGCCGTTCGCGCCCGTGTTGTCCGGGTCGAGCGGACTCTCCCAATCCATCAGATAGGCGCCGTCCGCGCTATATTTGACGATGCGCCCGTTGCTGCCATCCCCAACATAAACATTCCCATTCCCGTCCACAGCCACGCCCTGGGGACTCTTAAGTTGCCGTCCGTCTCCGCCCACCGGGCCAAACTCCTTGAGGAAAGCGCCCTCACCGGTGAATTTTTGAATGCTGTTGTTTTCGCTATCGACTACATAGACATTGCCGGTTTTATCCACGGCAATGTTATAAGGCCGGTTGAACATTCCCTGGCCCGCGCCTTCCTCCCCCCACGAAAGGAGGAACTTGCCGTCGCTGCTGAATTTTTGAACCCTTTGGTTTTGCACGTCGGCCACATAGCCCGAGGAACAAGACATTCTGCACCAACACCCGGCAGGCGGCCAGGATCGCGCCTCCCAGCCAGGCCAATGCGCAGAAATTCGGCAGTTCATCCCGCCAGCCCGGCGTGGAAGCCGCGCGGGCTTGTATCGCCATCGCAGGCGCAGTTTTGCCAATCGTCATCTCGGTCCGGACGGTCGCCGATGCGGCGGGCTGCCTCAAGACAACCGCCTCTTCGTATGTGGTGGAAGGCGTTTTATGGAGCGCGAACGGTGAAGCAGAAGCGGGTAAGGCTTTCCGTGCAGGCGCTGTCGGCATCGAACGCATCCTCGGAGTATCCAGCCGGGCATAGTTGCACAAGCTCATCGGACTGCTCGGCATCGACGGCAAAACCAATCGCCGCAGCACCAAAAGCCAGAGCGCATAGCGCCATTGCGCGCCCAAATGCCGGCGAAAGATCCACTGCACTGTCAAAACCAGGACCAGGACGGAGGTCTGCCACGACGCGCGCAGCAGCCAGCCGAAAAATGCGGCAAGAGTGGGGTTCATTTTTCCTTTTCTGAGAGCAATCGTCTCAGTTCTCTAATTTCTTCCTTGGACAAATCGGATTCCTTGACCAGATGCAATAGCATGAGCGCCTGTTCCCCGCCAAAAACTCGTTCAAGGAACGACCGGCTCTCCTGCCGCACGCACGTTTCCTGGCTCACCTTCGAGGTGTAAAGGAAGCGCTTGCCGTCGCGCACCGCCCGCAACGCGCCTTTCCGGACCAGGCGGTCCACCAGCGTGCGGATGGTGCGGGGATGCCAGGCATTGCTCTGAGAGAGGGTTCCGACGATTTCTGCCGCCGTGACCGGCGTCCGCTCCCATGCCAGGCTCATCACCTGCCATTCGGATTCTGAAATGCGAACAGGCTTCATATACTACGAGTGTAGTAGGACAATGCTACGCTTGTAGTAGTTTGTCAATCGCTTTCCGCAACTTTTTTTTGCGGCGGATTGGGGCGCATTTTAGCTCCCGACCGGATTGAGGCGGTTCAGGTGTATGCAAGTTTCAGGGGCTTCGTTATAAGGAATAGAGGATAAAGACTGGCTTTTGATTTAACAAGTCCCAAATAATCAAAATGTTACCAACATAGTCGGGGCGGTTAACAAACATCGGGGGAGTTGTCCGATCGTGGCCCATAAAACCACTGCAGAATTGCCTCTGATTTCAGTCGGATCCGTGCCCGGGCTACTCTCAAACCCTAGGAGCTTACCGGCACTAGTCCTATTTACGATGCCCGGAGGATTGATCAATATTCCGAACCGAAGCGGCCTTAGCGGCAAAGGATATCTTTAACATGAATTTGAAAAGGAAACTTTTAGCTTGGAAGAGTGCTGCGGCAATCTTGCTTCCAACGCTGACGGCATCAGCTCAACAATACGAACTAGTCTATAAGTTTACGGACGGCTTGGATGGCGCAAGCCCGACAAGTTTAATGCAGGCATCTGATGGCAATTTCTACGGTTCGACCGAAGGTGGGGGAGTCGATCATGTGGGCACGATTTTTAGGCTTACGCCCCAAGGGCAATTGACCGTAGTTGCGCTGGTCGAGCCTCTTCTCGGCGACGACATCACCGGCCCACTCGTGAAGGGGGACGATGGTGCGTTCTACGGCACCACGACCTATGGCGAATCGGGATATGGTTCGATTTTTCGCGTGAGTTTCGATGGCGGAGGCGCAACCAATATATTTTCGTTTAATTTCACGAACGGCTCTGAGCCGCTTCCACTTGTGAAAGGTGAGCACGGAGCCTTCTACGGGGTCACTACCTCAGGCGGGCCATATACCAATGGCGTGTATTACAGCTATGGAACCATTTTCAAATTTACTGAACAAGGTGAATTCACGACCCTTCTGACTTTATCGAACTTTCAATCTCCCAGCGGCATAATCGTCGGCTCTGGCGATATCATTTACGGAACGACGGAGCATGGCGGAGCTTTTGGATCGGGTGTTTTATTCCGATTGAGGCAGCCCGAGAACTTCACCGTCCTGTCCGACTTTGATCCGACCAACATTGGATACGCGCCCATGATATGCATGCAAGCAGCCGACGGTTCTTTGTATGGTGTAACCCAAACCGGCGGTGAATTCGGATACGGAACAGTTTTCAAAGCGAGCACAAACGGAACGGTCGCATCGCTGGTTCCACTTACGGTTGACGACGGCTGGGCCAGGGTTACTGCTCAAACAGCGGATGGAAACATTTTTGGCATAACGTCGGGAAATTCTTATTATGATCACACATTTGGCGGCGTATTTAGACTGCCGGGACTCCATTCAATCCTTAATTTCTCCTATGCTACCGGTTCGAGTCCCTCAGTCATCTCAGGATCTGACGGCAACCTTTACGGCTATATCATAATGGGTGGCACGAACGAGTACGGCGCCATTTATCGTTTGCGCATGCCTACACCGCAGCTTGAATTCAACGTGCAAGGCAATCAATTGGTGCTATCGTGGCCAACGAATTTTCCCGGTTACAGGTTGCAATCGACGAGCGGTTTGAATTCGCCAGGCGGGTGGATTGATTGCGCCAGTTCTTCGATCATTGCCGACGATCGATATGCCGCGACGCAAACTGTCTCGGTTACCAGCAAATTTTACAGACTCATACACTAACCGGCAGGATACGCCATCTCAAGCACAGACCGGTCGACAATTTTCTCCCGGGTAAGCGCCGCGAGGTTTCGGAAAAACAGACAGACCTTTCGGAAACTTTTGGCGATTGATCGAGCCGCGCAATGAGGTTGAAATGGGATGGAAATGGCTTAGGAACGGCGGGGCGAGGCGGGGGAATTGAGCAGATGGATCGCGATGACCGGGGCGGCAAGGACGCAGAAGGCGCTTAACCAAGTGAGGCCGACCTGCGCTAATACGATCACTGGCAGAACCACAACGCTGGCGGCCAAGATTGGACGGGTGATCGTCTTCATGGGGTTACGGTAAGGGGCGGCGGGGCGGCTGACAAAACTAATGGGGCGGGTAGCCGCCTGAGCCGCTGCTCATGCGGTGGTCGAGGTCGTCGAAACGGCGGTGGAGTTGCTCGATGCTTTGTTTGGTTCCTTCGGTCTCGTTGACTCTGGCTTCTTGATGGCCGATGACGCGTTGTAGGACGTCGTGGATTCCATCCCAATTGCCCCGGCATGAGCTTTTTGGTGCGCTTCGGGCTCATACGCAAGCTCGACCTGTTCGGGGGGCGCCGTCAGCTTATCCTTTACCATTTCATGTTCGCCCCGTCGGTTCAGGCTGGCCGTCGGCAGGATGTCCCGGTTGCTCAATGGTGATCGATCAGATCGGCCACCTGGCCCACCTCCATGCCCGTGACACGTCGTTTGTTGTGGTCTCGGTTGCGCCCTTGGCGAATATCCAGAAATATAAGAAGCGCATGGGCTGGACGGTGCCGTGGGTCTCATCCTTTGGAACCGATTTCAACAAAGACTTCGGACGCACCACGGATGAAGGGGAAAACATTCGGCCTCAGTGTATTTTTCCGCGACGGCAAACACATTTACCGTTCTTATTTCACCGACGGCCGGGGCGTCGAGGCGCTGGGCAACGTCTGGTCATTGCTCGACTTGACACCGTGGGGCCGGCAGGAAACCTGGGAGGACTCGCCCGCCGGATGGCCGCAAACCCCGCCGTTTGAGTGGTGGGAACGTCATGACGAGTATTCCAATAAATGAACGCCAATTCGGGCGCGCGCCAGGCGCAGATGACTTGAATTCAATTTCGGATTTGTTCAAACTGACGTGAATGAAATTTAGCCCAAATGTCCGTCTAAATCGGCACATGCTGCTTGCGGCATTGTTCATCGCAACGTTGGCGCTTTCGGCAAACGCTCAAACCGATGCGTCCAAACAGGGGTTGGAAAAATCCATGATCGTGCTGCCGTTGGAAAAATCGGCGAGCCGGGGCATTGTTACGCGCGATCCCTCCGACATAGTCAAGTGCAATGACGAATATTGGGTCTTTTACACGGGGCGAGGCGTGCCGTCTTATCATTCCAGGGATCTGGTGAAATGGGAACGCGGGCCGGCGGTATTCAAAACAGCGCCGGAATGGATCGCCGGCACGGTTCCGGAAAACCGCCACATGTCCTACTGGGCTCCCGACATCATGAAAATTGGCGGCCGGTATCTGCTTTATTATGCTGTTTCCTCGATAGGAAGCATGACCTCCGCCATTGGCCTCGCTGCGAATGCCACCTTGGACCCCGGCGACCCAGCCTATCATTGGACTGATGCAGGTGTCGTGGTGCGGACAAAGGACGGTGACAACTACAACGCGATCGATCCAACCGTATTTCAAGACACGGACGGCAGCTTGTGGTTGACGTTTGGTTCCTATTGGAGCGGCATCAAGTTGATTCAGCTCGATCCCAAGACCGGCAAACGCATCGCGCCGGATTCCGAGATTTATCCATTAGCCTACAATGAATCCATCGAGGCGTCCTATCTGTGCAAGCATGATGCCTACTATTACCTTTTTGTGAATTGGGGTTCTTGCTGCCAGGGCCCCAAAAGCACTTACAACATCCGCATCGGGCGCAGTACGACGGTCACCGGACCGTATCTGGACAAGGCTGGGATGAACATGTTGCACGGCGGCGGCAGCGTGTTTCTGACGACTACCAACGGACCATTAATCGGGCCGGGCCATGCGGGAACGTTGACGGCGGAAGGCAAGACTTGGTTCACGTCGGATTTCGAGGGCGACCTTCGAATGAACGGAAAAGCCACTCTGGCAATCATGCCCTTGCAGTGGAATGCGGACGGCTGGCCGGAGGCGACGGTGAATGACAATTAACGATCAAGGCGCGGCGACCCGGCGCTTTGCAATGGTTGGCCGGACCCGTTCGCTGAAAAGGCATTGTCGCGCACGGAACCGGAGCCGGCGCACTCAACGCGTAGTCCCGCCCCTCCATTATTGCGGCAAAGGTTTTTGTCGATGCCCAAACCATTCCCGGCTGCCGCGCTTACAAAAATACCGTCGTGGTCGTTGGCTTCCGCCAGGTTGCTGCTCACCACCATGGTCGAAGTGCCCGTTGCTTGCAGGCCAAAGCCACCGTTGCGAGCCAGTTCGCAGCCATAAACGTGAACGTCTGAACTCGACTTGACACGCAACCCGTCGCCGGAGAGCGAATCGTCCAATCGGGAATAAAGGACAAAACCCGAAGCGACATGATCAAATTCCACGTCGTGATGCAAGCCGGGACCGCGCGCAACCGAGGCGCCATTGTCAATAAAATCGCACGCCTTGACGTGCACCGAAGCGGCGTTGGATATGGCCAAACCGTCGCGCGTCCAATGCCGCACCGTCAAATGTTCCAGCCACAACTCGCGCATCTCCTGGCTGCCAGCCGCGTCAAAAACGATTCCATCGCGGCTCGGCGCGCTTGGTCTGGACCGCGCGCGACGGGAGGCGTTTGGATCGGGATGTTCGGAAGTTGGCCGCGGAACCGGTGATCCCCCGTCCAAAACAAAATCCCGCAGCACAATGTGGTTTGCGGCGCCGCTTTCATTGACGATGGCGGCACTCTGCGAATGATGGGTTTTCACCGGTTCAAAGAAAATAACAGTCTCTTTTCCCTGGCCCGCCAAGGTGACTCCCGACGGCACACGCAATGGCTCTGTTAAAATGAAATCACCCTTGTCAAGCACCACCCAACCGCCCGGAGTTGCCGCATCCAAAGCCGCTTGAATGGATTCCCGGGGGGCAAGCTTGATCGCTCCGGTTGGGGTGGCTGCCGTCGGCTTGCGTTGCGCTCCAGCATTGTCCGCAATCTCGCTTGCTTTCGGCGCCGGCGCCTGAACGGTATTAGTCGATGGTCCCCGGTAAAACGTCAGCCTGCTCCAACTATGGCCGTGACGCGTCTTTTCAACCGCCCGGCCTACCCACGGCATATCCATGCCGCAGTCAAAACGATAATGCTGCCAGACAGTCTCGTAGATATCGCTGAATTTCCCGCGTCCCACCGTGGACAATTCGCAAGTGGCCGGCACTTCCTCGCCCGCCAGGTAACGCGCCGTGTATTCCATTCCCAGCGCCAGCCGGTTATCCAGCGCCCCGTACAAATCCACTCCTTGGCTCCAGGCTGCCTGGCAGGCCAGCGCCATTTCGCCCAACCCGAGTTGCGTATGTCCCTGGTCGCGCGAACTTTCCTCGCATTGGCCGCTTGGATAAACATACTTGCCGATGCCTCCGTTGCCCTGGCCGCGCAAAAAATGATCAACCGCCCGCTGAAACATCGCCCGGTCATCCAGATAGACACCCATGGACAACATCGTGTCCATGATGGCTGCATCCCAATTACCGTTGGCCTGCGGAAAAAAGTCTTCGATCAGCGGATAATAGACAGTCAATAACATCTTTCGGAAATGGCCGTCGTCCCAGGCCGCCCCCGAGTGCCGCAAAATCTCCGCCGCGTTGCAAAACACATGCCCGGTCCATCCGTCCAGCAGTTTGGCGTCGTTGCCGGAAAAATCCTGCAACGTGCCGGACCATGCGTCGATGATTTGCCCCGCCTTGCGCGCGTGCGCGGGATCGCGCGTGATAAACCATTGCAGCGCCTGGCTATAAGCAGCCTTTGCGCTCGCCATCAGATCCTGGTCGCCGATGCCCGGACGTCCATACGGCCCGCGAATAATATGCGCAATCGCTTTGGGTTGAAAATCCATCGAGGAATAAGACTGGGCGCAGAGCGTGTCATAAGCGATCTTCCAAGGTTCCTCCTTCGCCTGGACTTTCGCCCGCATGAAATCCAATTGCGCTTCGGTCTGGAGCAAACCCGGATGAACAAACGCGTCTCCCGCCATGACCGCTCCGCCCGAAAGGAAACACGCAAGGGCAACCATCCATGGCCAAATCCAATCCTTTAATCTCATTTGCTCAACGTATCAAAAGTCCCCGTCCGACGCCAACTCCCCGTTCAACACGGCTCGGTTTTCGTTGTGGAAAGATGATCGGGATAGTGAAATTTGAACTCACGACCTTGTGAACCAATTCAAACTAAGCGCAACCTCGCCGCAGTGTTGACATTGTTGAAGTAATGTGTCACACTGAGACACATGAAAACGGTAACGATCCGAGAGCTCCATGCCAAAACCGGTGAGCTAGTGCGCGATGCATCGCGCCATGGGCACATTTTGGTGACCGACAATGGACGATTGATCGCGAAGATAGTGCCGGAAACAAATGAACCCGGCGTTCCCTATTTTGCACAACGCAAACCTTCGGCGGCCTTCGTCAAATTGGATGCAAGCGGCGACACTGGTCGCGGAACCGACGCCACTCAGTTAATTTCCCAGGATCGAGAGGACCGGGTCTAGTGGTCTATTTCGACACCAGTTATCTGGTGCGGCTTTACACGAAGGATGTCGGCTGGGAAAAGGTGCGGGCCCTTGCCAAAACCGACAGCATTGCCTGTTGCATCCATGGCCACGCAGAAAGCGTAGCAGCATTTCACCGCAAATTCAGGGAAGGCGGGCTTTCGCAGAAGGGATTGGAAACGCTGCTGGCCGAATTCGAAAAGGATTCCGACGCAGTGGCTTATCGCTGGCTCCCGTTATCTCCGGCTGTCGTGGCCCGGGTCGCGTCGACCTTTGCAAAACTTCCCACTGTCGTTGCCCTGCGGGCGGCCGATGCCATACACCTGGCGTGCGCAGCCGAAAGGGGATTCACCAAGATGTATTCTAATGACTCACGGCTACTGACCGCAGCCGCTTATTTCGGGTTGACAGGTGAAAACCTCATTTAGGCTGAAGCAGAGATTCCAAATTTTGTCTCGAAGCGATCCGATTTCAAAAAGTGCCTGCCAACTGGATTGTGGTATAATAAGTTGCAAAGGAGATGGTCGGGGCGGTGAGATTTGAACTCACGACCTTCTGAACCCCATTCAGACGCGCTACCAAGCTACGCTACGCCCCGGCCAGTTGCGGACAACTTCTCCTACACTGATGCACTCCCGCCCGCTTTTCAATAACTTAATATTCGCTCACTTGCCCCAGGAGCGCCGGCCGTCTTGCGCCGGTGGTGCGGGGCAGGTTTCCCGGCTGGCCCTCCATCCGCAGCCAGGCCAGCAGCGCGAAGGCCGCCGGCTCGATGGATTCCACCGGCCATCCCAATGCTTCGCTGGTCAGCACTTCCACGCTGGGCGGGAATTGCGCCGTGATGGCGCGCACCAGTGAAGGATTTGATGCGCCTCCTCCTGTCAAGATGATCCGGTCGGGCGTTGAACCCAGGTGCAAGCGATAATTCAAGGCCAGCGAACGCGCGGTGAAGGCGGTGAGGGTCGCCACTTTGTCGTATGGGGAAAGCGACCGCATTTGGCGAAGGGCCATTTTAAAAAATGGCTCGCCGAAGAGTTCGCGACCGGTGCTCTTGGGCGGTTTGGCGGCGAAGTAGTCGTGCTTCAACCAGCCTTCGAGCAGTTTTTCCGATGGTTTGCCGCGCGCGGCGTGGCGTCCGCCTTTGTCGAAGGTGAGCCGGCCATTGCTCAAATATCGCATGGCAAGGTCAATCAAAACATTGGCGGGACCGGTATCGAAGGCGAGGGTTTTGGGGCCATCCAAGGACGTGACATTGCTGATCCCACCCAAATTGTTGACGCAGACATGCCGGCCCGGCTGCGCGAAGACAAATTGGTGAAACCGCGTGGCCAGCGGCGCGCCTTGTCCGCCCGCCGCCATGTCGGCCGCGCGAAAATTGCTCACCACGGGCACGCGCAACGCCTCCGCCAGGTAAGCCGGTTCGCCCAATTGCAATGTGGCGGGAGTGGCCGGCGAAGGATTGTGGTAGATGGTTTGCCCGTGCAGTCCGACAAAGTGTGGGCGGAAATGGGCCATGCCCTTTTGCGCGTGTAGCGCGTAAAAGCGTCCAAGGTCGTGGTGCGCCTGGGCCAGAGGATGGCTTTTCAAGTCACCCCGGGCGGCGGCATGCAACGTCGCTTGCAGTTTTGCGGGAAAACGCGCCGTCCACAATCGGCGCAAGCGAATATTCTTCGGGCCGATTTCGCAGAGCGCGTAATCAACGCCGTCGATGCTGGTGCCGGACATGATTCCGAGGACGAGCCGTTTTTTCATTTGAGCGAAGGGTCGAATGCTGTATCACTCGAGGGCAAATCGCAAGCGGATGATATGAAGCGAATTATTTTCATGGCGACTGCCATCGGGCTGTTCACAGCCTGCGCCAGCGTTCAGGACCCCCTCCCGGCGCAGCAATTAATTCAGGCCGCGACCCACACGGATTTCGCTTATCAACGACTGGCGCGAATGTGCGATACGTTCGGCCCGCGTTTCAGCGGCACAACCAATCTTGAAGCGGCCATCGATTGGATTCTCGACGAAATGCGCCGCGACGGCCTCGACAACGTTCATGGCGAAGACGCGGCCGTGCCGCATTGGGTGCGCGGCGCGGAATCGGCCGAGATGCTGGAGCCACGACCTCGCGCGCTGCCGATGCTGGGCTTGGGGGGAAGCATTGCCACGCCTCCCGAAGGCATTACCGCCGAAGTGCTGGTGGTCAAAAGCATGGCGGATTTGAAAGAGCGCGCCCGCGAAGCCAAGGGAAAAATTGTCGTCTTCAATGTTCCGTTCACGACCTATCCCGAGACGGTGCAAATTCGCGTGCATGGCGCGGCTGCGGCGGCGGAAGTTGGCGCTGTGGCGAGTTTGGTTCGGTCGATCACGCCGCGTTCCATTCAATCGCCGCACACAGGCGGCATGTCTTACAAGGGAGCCGTCACAAAAATTCCCCACGCCGCCGTCACGGTCGAAGACGCGGAGATGATGCAGCGCATGCAGGAGCGCGGGCAAAAAATTGTCGTCCGCCTTAAGATGGGCGCGCAAACTTTGCCGGACGCTCCGTCCCGCAATGTCGTGGCCGAAATCACAGGACGCGAAAAGCCCGAAGAAATTATTATTGTCAGCGGCCATATTGATTCATGGGACGTCGGCCAGGGCGCGATGGACGACGGCGGCGGCGCCATGGCGGCTTGGGAAGCCGTGCGGCTAATGCACGAATTGGGATTGCGCCCGCGCCGCACCGTGCGCGTCGTGCTGTGGACCAACGAAGAAAATGGCTTGGCGGGCGCTCGCGCTTACGAACGCCGCCACAAAAGCGAATTGGCCCAACACATCCTGGCCATTGAATCCGACATCGGCACATTTCGTCCGCTGGGGTTTAGTTTTAATGGCAACCCGCGCGCTTTGCCGGTGCTCCACAAGTTCATCGCGCCCTTGCAGTCCCTCGGCGCGGCCAAACTCACCACCGGCGAAGAAGAGGCGGATGTTGGTGAATTGCGGCCCGACGGTGTGCCAACCATGTCGCTGCTCGACGACCCCAGCAAATATTTTTGGTTCCACCACACCGACGCCGACACCATGGACAAGCTCGACCCCCACGAACTCAGCGCGTGCGCGGCGGCGATGGCGGTGATGGCTTACGAAGCAGCGGACACCGTCGACCGACTGCCCCGTTGAGCCTCATCGAAGGTAATTTTCTCCATACTCGACTCGACCTCAACTCGGCTACACGCAAAAACAGGACGTTCGCATAATTTTGCTTCCGCATTGCTAATTCATCAGCTCGCTGATTGAATTCTTGCGGCCTAATACGCTAGTCACGAACGCGTCTTAGATTCTGAACAGTTTGAAGATTGTGACGTTTCCTCGAGGCCTGAGAGTAAACATATGATTATCTCCAAAGTGGAATTGAAAAACTGGCGCAACTTCGAGCATGCGGAAGTTGAACTCGACGAACGAATGTTTCTTGTGGGACCAAACGCTTCAGGCAAATCCAACTTGCTCGATGTTTTCAAGTTTCTGCACGACCTTGCCCAACCCGGAGGCCTTCAGCGCGCTATTTCAAATCGGGGCGGAGTGCCCCAAATGCGATGTTTGTCTGCTCGAAAGGAATCTGATATAGGTATAACTGTGGAACTTGGAGAGCCGGGCTCGAGGACTTTTGCCTGGCGATACTCCATCGGCATTAAGTTGCAGGTCCGAGGAGAGCGAGAGCCTTACCTCACCCACGAGACGGTCTGGCGGAACGGCGAAACTGAGCCCTTTAAACGCCGCCCCGATACGATCGACAACAAGGATCCTAAACGCCTTACCCAAACTTATCTGGAACAAATCAGCGCGAACGCCGAATTTCGCGAAATGGCCTTATTTTTTCAAGAAATCAACTATCTCCATTTGATTCCGCAGGTTGTAAAATACCCCGAGGAGTTTCGGGGAAAGAAGTTAGCCGGCGATCCTTACGGACACAGCTTTCTGGAGCGGGTGGCGGCCACGACTGCTCGCACGCGCGACGCACGCCTTCGCAAGATTGACCGTGCGCTCAACTTAGTCGTTCCGCAGTTATGCGAATTGAACTATCGTCCAGACGATACCTTCGGAGTACCCCATTTGGAAGCACGATTCAAGCACTGGCGGCCTAGCGCGGGGAAACAGCGCGAGAACCAGTTCTCAGACGGTACATTACGATTGATCGGCTTGCTTTGGTCGCTAATGGAGAGTGATTCTTTGCTGTTGCTGGAAGAACCTGAACTTTCCCTTCACACCGGAATCGTGAAGCAGTTGGCGCCATTGATCCGCCGTTTGCAGCGAACCAAGAGCGGCAAACGACAGGTCATCGTGAGTACCCACAGTGAGGCGCTCCTCTCAAACCATCAGATTGATCCGCGAGAGGTGTTGATGCTAGTACCAGGAAAAGACGGCACTACAACTATAGTGTCTGCCTCAAGTGACCAGGAAATTCGGGAATTGTTGGCGGGCGGAATGAACATCGCGGAAGCGGTAATTCCCAGAACAGTCGCGAAAGAAGCCAACCAAATGTTGCTTGGTTTCGAATGACTGCGACAATTCCTATTAATCTGGCGGTGGAAGACGCATTGACAGAACATGTGTTGCGCGTCGTGTTAAAAACAACGGCGCTTCCCTACAGCGTTGACGCGGTCTATTGCAAGGGAGGGTTCACCTATCTAAGGCAGAAGATTTTGGCCTTTAACCAAGCGGCCCGTATCAAGCCCTACCTGCTCGTGACCGATCTAGACAATGGTGAGTGTCCGCCAGATTTGATCGAGAATTGGTTTGGATGCAAGTTGGCCGACTATCCGTCGCGCAAACACCCTAATCTTTTGTTTTGTGTGGCCGTCCGGGAAATAGAGTCCTGGCTTCTTGCGGATCGCGCAGGATTCGCGCGATTCTTGGGAATTTCGATTGATTTAGTGCCTTCTCATCCAGAGCAAATTGTTGACCCAAAGCGCACCATTACTCAATTAGCGAGAAGATGCAGATATAGGCGGACGAGAGAAGATATCGTGCCTGATGAAGGCTCAATCTGGCCAACTGGCCCAGGATACACGGAACGATTAGCTTCTTTCATCAACGAGGGGTGGAACGTTGAAACCGCGTGTCGGTTTTCGCCGAGTCTGCAGCGCGCTTTCGCCTTGTTAAAAGACTTTTCACCCGGACAACAGGCGGGCGCTCCCATATGTGTCATTACCCAACTCTCAAATCGCTTGACGAAGAAAAGGGGGCGATGAACAATTGTCGTGATTGGGCGCATCTCAATTTTGGTGGGGCCGGCGCGATGCTGGCCTGGATGCCGCATCACGGTGTCCCTACCCTGAAAGAAAGAATTAAAATATGGCAGTTAAAGTTGCAATAAACGGATTCGGACGCATCGGACGGCTTGTTTTTCGCGCCATCGCGGAACAGGGACTCATTGGCAAAGACGTGGAAGTCGTCGCCGTGGGCGATATTGTTCCCGCCGATAACCTGGCTTATCTTCTTAAATACGATTCGACCCAGGGCCGTTTTAAGGGCGAGGTTTCCTCGCGCAAATCAGCTCCCGTTAAGGCGGACGATGATATTTTGGTGGTCAATGGACGCGATATTCATGTCGTGAGCGCCAAAGAGCCTTCCGGGTTGCCGTGGAAGGAGTTGGGCGTCGAGCTGGTGATTGAATCGACCGGACTTTTCACCGATGGCGAAAAGGCCAAAGGCCATTTGGCGGCGGGCGCCAAGAAGGTCATCATTTCGGCCCCGGCCAAGAACGAAGACATCACGGTCGTCATGGGCGTCAACAATGAAAAGTACGACCCGGCCAAGCACAATATTATTTCCAACGCCTCTTGCACAACCAATTGTCTTGCGCCGCTTGTCCATGTGTTGCTCAAGGAAGGTTTTGGCATCGAGGAAGGGTTGATGACCACGATTCACGCCTACACCGCCACTCAAAAAACAGTCGATGGCCCCAGCAGAAAAGATTGGAAAGGCGGACGCAGCGCCGCGATCAATATTATTCCTTCGGCCACCGGGGCGGCGCGCGCGGTCGGTTTGGTTTGCCCGGAAGTCAAAGGCAAATTGACCGGGATGGCTTTTCGGGTGCCGACGCCGACCTCCTCCTGCGTGGACCTCACGGTGCGCACCGGCAAAGACACCAGCTATGCGGAAATCTCGGCGGCGATGAAGAAGGCCAGTCAAACCTATTTGAAGGGCATTCTCGATTACACCCTCGACGAAGTGGTTAGCTCCGATTTCATCCATTCGTCGTTTTCTTCGATCTTCGACGCCGGCTCTGGCATCGAACTTAACAAACGCTTTTTCAAGCTGGTCAGTTGGTACGATAACGAATGGGGTTATAGCTGCCGCGTGGCCGACTTGCTTAAGTTCATGCTTTCCAAAGGACTGTAGTCCTCCGCCTCGCGATGAGGATCATTGGCGGAAGCGCGGCTGGCACGATCTTGAAGGCGCCGAAAGGCTTCGACGTCCGTCCCACGCCCGATTTGGTGCGGCAGGCCATCTTTAACAGTCTCGGCGTGCGGGTCGTCGGCGCGACAGTGCTGGAATTATTTGCGGGGACGGGCGCGTTGAGCCTGGAGTGTTTGAGCCGCGGCGCCGCTCATGCTGTGTGCGTGGAAAAGTCCAGCCGCCACGCCCAGTTCATTCGCCAGAATCTCGAACTCGCCGGCCTGCCCGGTTCCTCGCTGGAAATTCGGACGCAAGACGCTTTCCCGGCCCTTGCGCAACTCGCGGGAGTGGGACAAACCTTTGCTTTGATTCTAGCCGATCCGCCCTACGGCGAAAAAAACGTCGGACGCCGCTCGACGTCTTTCGCGCAGCAATTGCTCGACGACGCCACGTTGCCTAAGTTGCTTCAACCGGGCGGCCTCTTCATTCTCGGTCACACCAAGCGCGACACCTTGAGCCTTGCGCCGCCGTGGGAGGACGGCAAAGTTCTCAAACACGGCGACACCCTCATGCGCTTTCTGCGCCGGTCCACATAACTATTCTTGACGGCAGGGCGAGACTCAGTCGAGCCGCCATTCGATTTCAGGGAACGATGTCACAGCGGTCTGAACTTTGAACTTTGAACTTTGAACTTTGAACTTT
>DASRLE010000368.1:0-7307 GCA_035648615.1 Saccharimonadales bacterium (SeqCode)
AACTTAAGCCAGCCCGCCGCAACGACCGGCGGCATTTTCAGGTAACGCTGCCGCAAATACCGCCGCAACCCCAGAAAACTGGTCGTCACCAACAACCCCAACGCCGCTCCCAAATAAACCGTCAAATAAAAAAAGCCCATCCGCCGCGCCCTTGCGTCACTGCCCGGCAAAAGCATTTGCCCAATCCCGAACAAAGGCAGCGCCGCCAGCGAAAAATAAACCACCCACCGCCCCGGCGACTGCGACACCACCGCTTTCTTTCTCCCCACCTTCTGGCCGGCCACCCGCGCCGCGGCTTTGACCGCATTAACGGGTTTGGCTGGTTTCTCTACGTTAGCAGGAGCGGCCTGCAACAAACCCCGCCCCGACGAATCCTGGTCCTCATCAATCAAAGTGCAATCCCAGACCAGCTTGTGCGCGCAAAACCAAACCACCGCCAGCAAAACGATCCCCAACAAATAAGCCGGCTGCGTCCGCACCAGGTAAAGCCAGGTGGCCACGGCCAGCGCCGCTCCATAAACCGCCGCATATTCCGGCGTCTCCTCAATCGCGATGCGCGAGATCAGCACACTGGCGAGCACGTACCAAAACATCACCCACTGCACCCCGTCCGCCATGCGCCCCCGATAAAAAACCTCGATCAGAAAAAAACAGAGACTCCCCACCAGCGCCATGATCAACGCCGGACTCAGCGCAATGACCATATAATCAGCGGCGGTTTTAGCTGGCTTGCTCATGTTATCTCACCAGATCGAAGGCGGCGTTTTGGTCACGCGAAAATCCTACCACTTAAAATTCGCGGTGGGAAGACTGGTGTTGGGCAAGACTCAGGGCAAAACTACGGCTTGCGCGAAGATTCATCGTTCTTTGATTATTTCGGTCGTGACTCGCTAATAAAAGCTGCTAGAAAGCAACCGGCGTGAATCGAAGAAATAAAACAATCCGAACAAATTTCGGCGATTATAAAGACGACGCTCACAATTGGATTACACTGGCCACAGGCGAGTTTTATCCTGATATTTTGCCGCAAGCGTGCCAGCTATATAAACCGGTCTTGATTTTGTTCGATCAGTATATCCAATCGTCCGAATCATCTCCGACTTTGTTCCGGCAGATATGCGACGTCTCAGAAGGTTGGATGCGAATTCAACTCGCGCGCGTTTTTCGGAAATATGTCAGCCCAAACACTCCGGTGGAAATGCTAAAAAAGAAAACGGCTTGTGAAAAAATCATCGAATACTTCGGGAAGGAGTTCCGGCCTATTCAAGAGGTTCAAAAGGCCTATAAGACGCGCCCGATTCCGGATGAAGCGCTTTGCGCAATCCTGTGGGAGTATAAGGACCGTGGCAAAAAAGGTTACGATCTTACCGCCAAGCTTTTCAAAATACTGCGTAACCGATTTCCTTCTTTGACAGTCAAGGGCCCGGAGGGCGCGGGCAGGGATATTCTTCTCCACGATGTCTTTACCGGATACCCAAATCTTTCACGTCCTGTTGACTTCGTCGTCTTCGATGAAGACAAAACTTCGATTCTCGCGATTGGTTTGGCGCGATATGATTCCGACCGCGGCGGTGCGCAAGAAGATGACCGCACCGGCGGCTATTTCAACTGCGCCCAAGAACTTTTCATGTATATCAAGCTGAACAAACTTCGAACCAAATTAATTTTCCTAAACGACGGCCCGGGTCTTCTGCTCGGTTCAATGTGGGACGATTACGCCCGCCTTGAGCAACACCAGAAAGGAAAAATTGTGGTGTTGACCTTGCGAATGATACCCGAGCGACTAACTTTAGACTGGTTGCGAAGCTGAAACTTTGTTTATGGCAACGGGCATTCCAAAACCAAGAAAGATCGACTCTGCGGAAAACCCGGCCGATTGTCGAAAGAAGGCTTCATTTAATCTGGATTATGAGGGCAAACGAGACGCCTCCGAAATCATTGCGAGTTGTCCGCGGGCGAACTTGACTGTCGCGCAACCGCCAAAACCTTCGCACGGGTGGGCAAATAGACTTTATTTCGGCAACAACTTGGATGTTCTCGGAACTCTTTTGGATGACGCGGCCGTCCGGGGGCAAGTATCGCTCATTTATATTGACCCACCGTATTCGACGAACAGCGTCTTTGAATCACGAGAACAAAAAGCCGCTTACGACGATCTGCTGGTGGGCGCGGCGTTTGTAGAGTTCTTGCGTGCGAGGCTGATTTTGCTTCGCGAATTGCTTTCGGAACAAGGATCAATCTACGTGCATCTGGACGAAAACATGGCCTTCCCCATGAAAATCGTGATGGACGAAGTGTTTGGCCCGGAGAATTTCCGCAACTTTATAACACGAAAGAAATGTAATACGAAGAATTACACGCGGCGAACTTACGGGAATATTTCGGATTATATTTTGTTTTACTCGAAAACCCAAACGTATATCTGGAATCGTCCCATGACCGCCTGGTCGGAGGAGACAGCGAAAAAGGAATACAGCTATGCGGAGGCCTCAACGGGCCGCAGATTCAAAAAAGTCCCGCTGCACGCTCCTGGCGTCCGAAATGGGGCGACAGGAAAGCCTTGGCGGGAAATGTTGCCGCCTCCTGGGAAGCATTGGCAATTTCCGCCGAGCACCTTGGAAGAGATGGATCGTCGCGGTGAAATTTTCTGGTCCTCGAACGGCAATCCCCGCCGCAAAATCTTTCTCGATGAGAGCGGCGGCATTCCGATTCAAGACATCTGGCTGGACTTCAAAGACGCCCATAACCAGAACATCGAGATAACCGGTTATCCCACGGAAAAGAACGTTGAAATGTTGGAGCAAATCATCAGCGCTTCCTCCGAGTCAGAAGGCTTGGTGCTGGATTGCTTTGCCGGTTCTGGAACAACACTCGTTGCTGCCGGCAATTTGGGACGGCGGTGGATTGGAATCGATAACAGCAACGAAGCAATAGATACTATCCGGGAACGGCTCAGATCGGGCAGCCGCCCCATGGGAGATTACGTGAAAGCCAAAAAAACGCTTGTCCTGAATAACCATTTGGAACTTTTTTCTAGCGATACCGTTAGTGGTCAAAAAGCCACCCCACTTGAACCTGCGGAAAATTTTTGTTTGTATCATGCGGCGGCGAGCCCGCGGGCCTCGATCGTCCTATCGGATGAGGAGTGCGTGTTAAAAGACAATTTCTCATTGACGGAACTCCCTAAACATCCACAAAAAGCCATTTACGGTACTTCGCGACAACGCCCAGGCAAGAAATCGCATACATAACAATCGCTTTTTTCCGGGAAATCGCCTTTAAAGCTCTCATCTCACAACGTCGAAAGACAAGCTCCTGCTGCCCCAAGGGCGCTGCGGCTACTCACTAACGTTCAGCCGGTACCCTACTCCGGGCACCGTGATGAGTAATTCGGGCTTGGAGGGATTGAGTTCTAGCTTCTCGCGAAGATAGGTCACGTAAACTCGCAGCCGCGCCGTCTTCCCGGCATCCTCCAAATGCCAGACTTCACGCAATAACTGGCGGTGGGTCAGCACGCGTCCGGCATGCTGCACAAAATACCGCAGCAGCGCATACTCAGTCCGGGCGAGTTGCACCGGATGGCCCCGAACCTTGACGGTGCGCGCGGCCAAATCCACTTGCAATTGGCTTGAATTGAAGACGGATGGTTTTTCGGCAGGCTGATGGTATCGCTGGAGGACACGCAAGCGGGCCAGCAGTTCGTTGGTGCTGAAAGGCTTTGAAAGGTAGTCGTTCGCTCCGCTGTCCAACGCCAGCACTTTGTCGCTATCGCGATCCCGCACCGAGAGCACAATCACGGGAATCTTGCTCCACTCGCGCAGGCGGCGCAATACGGTCATGCCATCCATATCGGGCAGACCCAGGTCCAGGATGATGATGCCGGGTTGGGAATCGATGGCGGCGGCGAGGCCGTCTTTGCCGGTGGCCGCTTCCAGGGCTTCGTAGCCGTTCTTCTCCAGGCAAGCGCGGATCAGGCGGCGAATCTGTATTTCATCGTCAATGAACAGAACGACGGTCTTTGCCGGTGTGGAGTCCATAGCAGTTGGCCTGAGGTTAACCGGCGGCCGCCGTTTCGTCAAAGTAGCAATGAATTTTACGCCGCTCAGCATTATCGAAAGAAGAACCACCACACGATGACAACCACCGGAATCATGTAGGGCACTGTAAAACGCACAATATAGCCCAGGAAACTTGGCGTATGAACCTTTTCATGATCGGCAATCGCCTTGACCATAAAGTTCGGGCCGTTGCCGATATAGGTGTTCGCCCCAAAAAACACCGACCCAACGCTTACCGCCAGCAAGTAGGGGTTGAGATTGGTGTTTCCCAGCAAATAAGCGACCTGAATCTCGTCCGAATTGACCGAACGGGCGGCCAGATCCGAAGGATGATATTGTTGGAGAGCGGCAAAGGTGTTTCGAACTTGCTCCGCGTGCGGACCGGTCAACGTCGCCAGACCGGCGCCCCCTGTTTGCACCAGATGCGTGACCAGGGTCACGACCTCCGGCTGGATGTGCCGGCCGAAAAGAGCTTTTAGAAAGCAAAGATACGTCGGCGCGTTGTCCAGAACACTGGAGAGGCTGCCGGAACCGAAATAAAAGAAACCCACCGAGGCCCCATGAAGTTGCGAGGCATTCCCCTGCAGCCACTCCAAGGCGGGCATCATCGTGGCAAAAATCCCGGCGAAAAGAATGGCGACTTCCTTGACCGGGCCCAGCGAAAAATGATTGGATTCATGCACCGGCTTCCTAGTCATGAAATAGGAAGCGGCAGCGGCGGCAATCATCACTCCCTCGCGCAAGAAGATTGGCCGGTTGATAAACACGGCGGCCAAAACAATCCCCAGGAAAAACAGGTTTTCCATACCGTCAAAACGCCATTCCTCACCGCGCCCGGTCTGTTCCGCCCGCACTTGCCGGGGTGCGCGCAAATAGTTATGGTAGTCAACACAAAAGAAAAACGCGAGCAGCATCCCGACGCCCGCCAGCCAGATGTGGATGCCCCGCGCCGCCACCCACCAGAACGGCACGCCCATCAAGTAACCGAGGAAAAGCGGCGGATCGCCCACCGGGGTCAGACAGCCGCCCACGTTCGACACGATAAAAATAAAAAACATCACATGGTGGGCGCTGACGCGGTATTTGTTCATGCGCAACCAGGGCCGGATGAGCAGCATGGAGGCGCCCGTTGTCCCAAGCACGTTGGCCAGCAACGCGCCGAGGAAAAGAAACAGGACGTTGACCGTCGGGGTCGCTTCTCCTTTGACGTTGATATGGATTCCCCCGGAAATGACAAAGAGCGACCCGATCAACGCAATGAAACTCAGATATTCGTGCGCGGTGTGCCAGACTCGCATGGGCGCGCCCAACCCGGCCACATAATAGATGACCACAATTCCAGCGAGCACGCCGACCACTTTGGGATAATGCCGGCCCCACCAGTCGGCAAAAAAAAGCGGGGCCATCGCAATGGCGGCCAGCAAAGCGCCAAACGGCAGCATCATCCATGGGTTGACCATGATCGATTCAGATTGCGCGCCCATTTGGAGAATTTTACAAGAAAAGAAAGCGGCGTGAACCCACCACAGATTCACGCCGCATAAGGCGCGCGGAAGATATGCTTAAAAACCGCACGTCAAGTTTTCAACAAGACGGCCCATTAACGACAGGCCGCCATGCGTTTGCGTAATTGCTGATATAACACGGCGCCATAACCCACGACAACCCCGCCTGAAACACACCACTGGCTGTAAGGGGTGAAGAGCAGAGGACAGGCAAACTGCACCAGCGCCAGCGCCAGAAGCAGCATCGCCACGCGAGTCATGGATCCGGGCATCAACCTCCAGCCGCTTTGGAGAAGGCCTCTTTCCTGGCGTCGCTGGTTTTGCCGCGCGGCGGCGTCCTGGATCAGCCCGAACGCATACCCAATGGAGAGGCCCGCCACGAACCCGGTAACCGGCACTAGTATTTGATTTACAATTTGCATATTCTTTTCTCTTTTGTTTTCAGTGATGGTCTCAAGTTATTCGGTATTAGGTTCCCGTGTTGTGTCCTGCAGGCATGGGTGTCTCGGCCGCTTTGTCCATCACCATGCCAGAATAGCCGGTGACCCCCATTTCAGGAACATCCAACCCTTCGATCTCGACCTCGCGGGAAACACGATTGCCGACGATTGCTTCAGCAATGTAATAGACCAGGAGGGAGAGCACGGTCAGGGTGACAAAACAGACCACGACCCCGATGGTTTCCGCCTCTAACTGGCCAAAACCGCCGCCATAGAACAAACCGGTCACTTTTCCGGCCACCCCGTTCCAGCCTTCGCCATAGGTTCCGTCGGCAAACAAGCCAAGGGATAGACAACCCCAGGCGCCATTGACGCCGTGAACCGAAATCGCCCCGACGCAATCGTCAATGCCGATTTTGTCGAAGAAGAAAACCGATTCCACGCAGAGAACGCCGGCGATTAAACCGAGCAGGGAGGCGCCGCCCGCGCTGACAAAGGCGCAGGGGCAGGTGATCGCCACCAAGCCGGCCAACATGCCGTTGCACATCATCGAGGGATCCGGTTTCTTGGTGCGCACCCACCACATCCACAGCGTCGCGCCCAAAGCGCCGGTGGCCGACGCGAGCATGGTGTTGACCGCCACCACGGCGATGCGCAGTTCCGTGCCAGCCAGGCTGGAGCCGGGGTTGAACCCGAACCATCCGAAGGCCAGGATGAAGGTGCCGAGCATCACGTAGGGAATGTTGTGGGGCACAATCGGACGAACAAGTTTGCCGTTGGCGTCATATTTGCCGTACCGTGGCCCAATCAGCCAGCAGAAGATCAGACAAATAACGCCGCCTTGCATATGCACCACCGAAGAACCGGCGAAGTCAACGTGGCCATGCCCGATACCCCAATTGACACCCATCTGCGAGAGCCATCCGTTGCCCCAAACCCAATTGCCAAAGACGGGATACATGATGGTGCCGATGCAGCAGCCATAGATCATAAAGGCCGAGAATTTCCATCGTTCGGCGGCGCCTCCGGTTGGTATTGTTGCGGTGGTATCCATAAACACCATTTGGAACAGGAAGAGAGCGAAGGCGGCCGTGTCATAACCAGCGCCTTGCAGCAAAAATCCTTTCCAACCTAACAAACCAATGAAGTGGCCGCCTAGCGTAAAGCCAAGTTCGTGGTTCAATCCACCATAACCGCCCATGGTGGAGATTGTCCCTGGATTGGGCGTCATAGGGGAATTCATGCCGCCAAACATGAAGGCGAATCCACAAAGGTAGAAGCCAAGCATACCCATGGGATAGATC
>DASRLE010000369.1:0-14972 GCA_035648615.1 Saccharimonadales bacterium (SeqCode)
GCCGTTGCTGGTGTTGCAAATCTTCCCGGGCACGGCGCAACGGGAGAATCTCGCCCTGGCGGCGGGGGTGGCCGTGATTCTGGGCCACAATTTTACTTGCTGGCTGAATTTTAAGGGCGGCAAAGGGATTGCCACGTCGGCGGGGGTCGTGCTGGCGTGGGCGCCTGCGGCGGCGCTGACGGCGCTGGCTTTCTGGGGATTGGTTTTTCTGGCGACGAAATTTGTTTCGCTCGCCTCGATTGCGGCGGCCATCATTCTGCCGCTGGCGGTTTGGTTTTTTAGCGGAAGCGGCGCCATGACGCTGGTGATGGCCGCCTTGAGCACGCTGGCCATTGTCAAACATAAAGGAAATATCCAACGCCTGCTCAACGGCACCGAAAACAGGGTGGGGACGAAGAAAAGTTCATGAAAGTGACTGTCATCGGGGCAGGAGGCTGGGGCACGGCCCTGGCCAATTTACTGTGTCAAAATAAAAACGAGGTCACTCTGTGGGGGCATGACACGGCCCGCCTCGACGAGATGAAGCGCGCGGGGTGCAATGAGGTTTTTCTTCCCGGCATTCCGCTCGCCCCTGACCTAAAATACCAGCCTGAGCTGGCCTTGGCGGTGGAGGGGAGCGAGTGCGTTGTGCTGGCCGTGCCCTCGAAATTTTTTCGCGAGGTCACCGGGCGCATTTCGGCTTTTCGAGGCATCGCTGTCAGTGTCACCAAGGGCATTGAGTATGAATCGGGGTTGAGCATGTCGGGCGTTTTAAAGACAACGATGCCGCGCGCGACCTGTGCTCCTCTTTCGGGTCCGACGCTGGCCATGGAAGTGGCGCGGGAAATTCCGGCCGCCATCGTGGTGGCTCATCCCGATATCGCGGTGGCCAGGGGAGTGCAACAACTGTTTCACCGGCCCGCCTTTAGGGTTTACACGAGCGACGATGTGTTAGGGGTGGAATTGGGAGGCGCGTTGAAAAATGTCGTGGCCATTGCCGCCGGGGTTGGCGATGGGCTTGGCTTCGGCGACAACGCCAAGGCTGGTTTGATCACGCGGGCAATCTCGGAAATGCGCCGCTTGGGCGTGGCTTGCGGCGCCTCTGCGAAAACCTTTTCAGGTCTGAGCGGGTTGGGGGACCTGACGGTCACATGTTTTTCCCGCTTGAGCCGCAATCGCGGTTTTGGGGAGCGCATTGGCCAGGGCGAAAAAGTGGAGTCCATCGTCGCCAACACTTTGACCGTGGCAGAAGGCTATCCGACGGCGCGCGCCTCTCATCGGCTGGCGCGGCAACTAAATATCGAAACGCCGATTATCGAGGAAGTGTACGCCATGCTTTACGAGCAAAAAAATGTGCGCGAAGCCGTCCATGACCTGATGAGCCGCGATATGAAAGAAGAGGATTAGGCCCGTTGTTCCATGGCTTTCTCCATGGCGGCCAAAAGAACGCCGTAGTCTTCGATGGCTTGGAATTGCGGGAATTGCTTTTGAATAGCGGGCGGGGCGTGGAAAAGAAAACCAATGTTTGACTCCGTCAACATGCCGATGTCGTTGAAGGAATCGCCTGCGGCGATGACAAAATAATGCAGGCTTTTGAGCGCGGAGACGGCGCTTTGTTTGGGCTGTCCCTGGCGGAGTTTGTAACCGGCAATGCGGCCCTCTTCCACCACGAGCCGATTGCAGAAGATCGTGGGCCAGTCGAGTTGCCGCATGACTGGCTTGGCAAATTCCTCGAAGGTGTCGGAGAGGATGATTACCTGGGTGAGGGAACGAAGTTCGCGCAGGAATTCCAGCGCGCCGCCCAAGGGTTGCATCGTGGCTATTACGTTCTGGATATCGGCCAGTTTTAAACCGTGCCGGTCGAGGATTTCGATTCGGGCGCGCATCAATTTATCGTAGTCGGGTTCATCGCGGGTGGTGCGGCGCAACTCCGGGATTTTGGTTTTTTCGGCGACGGCAATCCAGATTTCCGGCACCAGCACGCCCTCCAGGTCCAGCACAACCATTGATTGTTTCATCGCGGCAGTTTTTCAGGAAAATTTTTGACTGTCGAGGGCGATTGCGCAACTCTGCCGGGATTGAGTAGCAGCACCGAATCACCATTACCCCCGTTGCGGCCAGGCACGCTTTACCTGGTGGCCACGCCGATTGGCAATCTGGAGGACATCACGTTGCGCGCGTTGCGGGTGCTCAAAGAGTGCGACTTGGTGGCAGCCGAAGACACGCGGCATTCAGGGCAGCTTTTGAAACATTTCGGCATCAGCAAACCGATGTTAAGCTATTTTCAATTCAACGAAGCGCGGCGCAGCGAAGAAATCCTGGAACGACTCAAGCAAGGCGCGAAGATCGCCCTGGTGACCGATGCCGGCACGCCGGGAATCAGCGATCCGGGGACGCGAGTGGTCAATGCGGCGCTGGCGGCGGGCCTGCGAGTGGAGGCGGTGCCCGGGCCGTGCGCGTTGGTGGCGGCTTTGACTTCGTGCGGCTTGTCCACGGAAGAGTTTCATTTCGCGGGCTTTCTCCCCCACAAATCGAGCCAGCGTCGGCGGCGGTTGGAGGAACTTGCGTCCGTGCCGGGCACGCTTATACTATATGAGTCGCCCTATCGGGTGCTGAAGCTTTTGCAGGAATTGGTGGAGTTATATCCGGGACGGCGAGTCATATTGGCGCGGGAATTGACGAAGAAGTTCGAGGAAGTGTCTGGAGGAAGTCCGGCGAAGTTGTTGCAAGAGATGCAACAACGGGCCGTCAAAGGGGAATTTGTCGTTCTGTTAAGCCCTGAGCCCAAGCCTCAGAAAAAACCTGAAAAAACCCATTGACATATTTTTGAGCGCGTCTAAATTTATCCACAGTTATCGGGATTGGACACAATCAGGACCATTACGCCCCGAGAGTCTTTCGAAATGAAAGAGGCAGGGGTAATGGTTTTTTGTCGTTTGGCGCGGTCAGGACGCAAGAGAAAATTTGGCTTTTGCCCATGTAGCTCAGTTGGCAGAGCACGTCCTTGGTAAGGACGAGGTCATCAGTTCGATCCTGATCATGGGCTCCAGATAAGAAAGTGTCGAGAATCGCGGATGTCGCAAATTTTGCAACGGATCGTTAAATACAAACAGAAATAGCAAGAGATTATGGCAAAAGAAGCCTTTAATAGAACTAAACCTCACGTCAACGTCGGAACCATCGGTCACGTTGACCACGGCAAGTCCACGCTGACCGCCGCGATTGTTGAAGTCCAAAGCAAAAAGGGCATGGCCACTCCCATCAGCTATGCGGACATCACCAAGGGCGGCACGGTGCGCGACGCGACCAAGACGGTGACCATCGCCGTTTCACATGTCGAATACGAATCTCCCAGCCGCCATTACGCCCACGTCGATTGCCCTGGGCACGCCGACTACGTCAAGAACATGATTACCGGCGCGGCGCAAATGGACGGCGCGATCCTGGTGGTCAGCGCGGCGGACGGCCCGATGCCCCAGACCCGCGAGCATATTTTGCTGGCCCGCCAAGTCGGCGTCCCGGCGGTCGTTGTTTTCCTCAATAAAGTCGATTTGGTCGATGACCCGGAATTGCTGGACCTGGTCGAGATGGAAATTCGCGATTTGCTCAACAAGTATCAATTCCCCGGCGACAAGACCCCGGTGGTGCGCGGCAGTGCGACGGCGGCCATGAATCATACCCCCGAGGGCCTCAAGGCCATTGATGATTTGCTGGCGGCGGTGGACAACTTTATCCCGCTGCCTCCTCGCGAAATCGACAAGCCGTTCCTGATGTGCATCGAAGACGTGTTCAACATTGAAGGCCGCGGAACGGTGGTCACTGGACGCGTCGAGCGCGGTGAACTGAACAAAATGTCCGATGTGGAAATCATCGGGTTGAAGGACACCAAGAAAACAGTGGCGACCGACATCGAAATGTTCCGCAAATTGCTCGACAAAGCGAGCGCGGGCGACAACGTCGGCGTCCTGCTGCGCGGCACCCGCAAGGAAGACGTCGAGCGCGGCATGGTCTTGGCCAAGCCGGGCAGCATCACCCCGCACACCAAGTTCAAGGCGGAAGTCTATGTTTTGTCGAAAGATGAAGGTGGCCGGCATACGCCGTTCTTCACCAACTATCGTCCGCAGTTTTATTTTCGGACGACGGATGTCACCGGCACCGTTAAATTGGCCGACGGCGTGGAAATGGTCATGCCTGGCGACAACGTTGCCGTGGAAATCGAATTGATCGCGCCAGTCGCGATGGAAAAAGGCCAGCGCTTCGCCATTCGCGAAGGCGGTCGAACGATTGGCGCGGGTCGCGTGTCCGATATCGTAACGTAATTTTGCGGCTGGGGCGCGAAAAGCAGCTCCGTCCGGGATGAGGAACCACTCGACGGCGTAGGGCGGTAGCTCAATTGGTAGAGTAGCGGTCTCCAAAACCGTCGGTTGTGGGTTCGAGTCCCTCCCGCCCTGCCACGAGGGAAGTGACCTTGGAAGGGTTGCCGGAGGGGTGGCAGAGTGGTCTATCGCGACGGTCTTGAAAACCGTTGTGCGGGAAACCGCACCGGGGGTTCGAATCCCTCCCCCTCCGCCATAAGAAGAAATGAGATGAGAGAATATTTGCCGATTATAATTATTGGGGCGATCGCTGTGGCGGTCTTCGTTCTGCTTTTGCGCCAAGGCGCTTTCCTGCGCATTTCCAATTACTTCCGCGAAACGCAGGAAGAATTGAAGAAATGCACCTGGCCCACTTGGGAGGAACTGATGGGCTCGACAGCGGTGGTCCTCGTCTCGGTTGCGTTCCTGGGTTGCTTCACCGTGGCGGTTGATTTCCTGGTGGCCAACCTGATTCGGTTAATCGTTTAAGGATTTGCCCATGTCAAAAAGCCAGTGGTTTGTCATCCATACTTTGTCCGGCCAGGAGCAGAAGGTCAAAGAGAACATCGAGAAGCGCCTCAAGGCGGAAGAGATGGGCGAGTATATTAAAGAGGTCCTCGTTCCGGTTGAAAAAGTGGTCGATGTGCGCGGCGGCAAGAAAACCATCACCAGCCGCAAGCTGCATCCGGGTTACGTCTATATTGACATGGTGCTGCTGGATGAGGGCAATCGGATTCTGGAGAAGCCATGGTATTTCATCCAGGATACGCCGGGAAAGATCGGCATTGTCGGGGGCGACCGTCCGCTGCCGGTGACGCCGGATGAGATCGCGACGATCAAGGCGCAGATTTCCGAGTCCGAAGACGTCGAGAAGCCGAAAGTGCATTTTGAAGTGGGCGAGACGGTCAAGATCAATGACGGGCCGTTTTTGAATTTTAGCGGGGTGATTGAAGAGATCGAGCCGGACCGCGGCAAACTCAAAGTCACCGTGAATATCTTTGGCCGCAACACTCCGGTCGAGCTGGAGTACTGGCAGGTCGAGAAAGCATAGCAAGATTTTATGGCAAAGAAGATTACTGGACAGATCAAATTGCAGATTCCGGCGGGACAAGCCAACCCGGCGCCGCCCGTCGGCCCGGCCCTCGGCCAACAGGGCGTCAACATCATGGCGTTCTGCAAAGAGTTCAATGCCGCGACCAAGGACCAGGCCGGAATGGTGATTCCAGTGGTCATCACCGTCTATGCCGACAAGTCGTTTACTTTCATTACCAAGTCGCCGCCGGCTTCCATTTTGCTCAAGAAAGCAGCCGGGATCGCCTCCGGTTCCAAAGTGCCGAACAAAGACAAAGTGGGCAAAGTGACCCGCAAGCAGGTCATGGAGATTGTCAAACTAAAGGCGAAAGATTTAAACTCCGCTTCCGACGAGGCGGGTTTCCGGGTCATTGCGGGCACCGCTCGCAGCATGGGGATCGAAGTCCAGGAATAATCAACCGCGGGAGAGTTCCGTCCTTTGGGGCGGCATTCGTTTGCACCGCTTATACTATGCCAAGCAAAAGATACAATAAAGGGATTGAACTGGTGGAAGCCAAAAAGCTTTACCCATTGAAGTCCGCCGTCGAGGTTCTCACCAAATTTCCCAAGGCCAAGTTCAATGAAACCATTGACATGGCTTTTAAATTGGGAGTCGATCCCAAGCAATCCGACCAGATGGTCCGCGGCACGGTTCCCTTGCCTCACGGCAGCGGCAAGACCGTGCGCGTTCTCGTTTTCGCCAAGCCGGGGGCGGCGGCCGAGTCGGCTCGCGCAGCGGGGGCGGAGTATGTCGGCTTCGATGATCTGATCAAGAAATGCAATGAAGGCTGGACAGATTTCGACGTTGCCATCGCCACTCCTGAAGCCATGTCCGAAGTGCGCAAACTGGGCAAAGCCCTCGGCCCTCGCGGTTTGATGCCCAATCCCAAGACCGGCACCGTGACCGAAGACACCGGCAAAGCGGTTAAAGAAGTCAAAGCGGGCCGGGTCGAATTCAAGATCGACAAGGGCGGCAATATTCACGTCCCGATCGGCAAGGCCTCCTTTCCGCAGAACCAGATCGTGGAGAATGCCCGGGCCGTGATCGAGGCGGTGGCCAAGGCCAAGCCGAGCAGCTCGAAGGGGACGTTTATTCATAGCTGCACCATTTCCGCCACCATGAGTCCGCCGGTGCGGGTGGATGTGCGCGAATTTCTGGAAGCGGCCTAACCGAGAGGAAATACTATCATGCGCGCCGAAAAACAAAATATTAGCAATGAGTATCTGAGCCGCCTCAACGCTTCGCCTTACTTTATCGTGGTGGACTATCGCGGCTTGAAAGTCGGGCCGATCACCGAGCTTCGCCAGCGCCTGAACAAGGCTGGAGCGGAAATGCACGTCGTAAAAAATTCCATTTTCCGCCTGGCGGTCAAAGAAGCCGGCGTGGACCTGGGCACAGCCTTGACTGGCCAATTGGCCGTCGTCACCGGCAAGAAGGACGTTTCGTCCGCCGCCAAAGTCGTCAAGACCTTTAGCGCCGAATTCGACAAGCCCAAGATTCGTTTTGGTTATCTGAATAACCAGCGCCTGGAAAGCGCCGACATCGTCGCCCTGGCCGATTTGCCCTCGATCGAAGTGCTGCGTTCGAGGCTCATGGGTGTGATCATGGCGCCCGCCACTCGCGTGGCGGCTATTATCAACACACCGGCCACGCAATTGGCCCGCGTGCTGGCGGCCCGGGTCGAAAAAGGCGAGCAAACAATTTCGTCTCCGTGACAAAATGGAGATGAGGAAAACAACAAGAACAAAGTAAATCGTCGGCTCGCGGGCTCGCGAGCAGAATACGTCCGCTGCCGCGGATGGCGACGAGACTGAAAGACAAAAATATGGCTGATATAGCAGGAATAGTCGAACAATTAGGCAAGTTGACGGTCATTGAAGCCGCTGACTTGGTCAAACAACTTGAAACCGCATGGGGCGTTACCGCCGCAGCTCCGGCTGCCGCTGCCGCACCCGCCGCAGGTGGAGGCGCTGCCGCCGCCCCGGCCGCCGAAGCGAAAACCGCTTTCGACGTCATTTTGGTTTCCGTGCCCGCGGACAAGAAAATTGCCGCGATTAAAGCAGTGCGCGAAGTCAAGGCCGGCCTCGGTTTGGCCGATGCCAAAGCCCTTGTCGAAGGCGCTCCCAAGCCCGTGCTGGAAGGGGCCAACAAAGCAGACTCGGACGCCGCCAAGAAGAAATTGGAAGATGCCGGCGCCAAAGTTGAAGTTAAATAATAATGGTGTATTGTAGAGTGGCGGGAGTCATTCCCGCCGCTCGATTTGAACAATCCAAAGAGCGATTTCTAAAACGAATTCTATCGTCTCAGCGAGTAATTTTGATTCGGCGCGTTTTCTGGAAGACAGAGAACGGGCCTTTTGTCGTTTGAACTAAATAAAAATCCCAGCCCGGGCTGGAGAGATCAGAGGTTATAACATGCCATCACGATTAACTGAACGCGTCCACTTTGGAAAAATCAAAGAGGTCATTGCCCCGCCGAATTTAATCGAGTTGCAGACCAATTCCTATCGGGAATTCCTGCAAACCGACGCCCCGCCTTCCAAGCGCAAGAATACCGGGTTGCAGGCCGTTTTCACGGAAGTTTTTCCCATCGAAAGTTATGATGGCAAGTGCATTCTTGACTTTCACAGCTACGAAATCAGCGATCCCAAGCACGATTGGCTCGAGTGCCTGCGCGAGGGCATTACCTATGGCGCGCCGCTGCACGTCACTTTTCTGCTCAAGGAAGAGAAGGGCGCCAAGGAAGAGAAGGTTTTCATGGGCGAATTGCCTTTGATGACGCCGCAGGGAACTTTCGTCATCAACGGCGCGGAGCGCGTCATCGTCAGCCAATTGCACCGCTCGCCGGGTCTGGCTTTTGAAGCGACCCAGCATCCGAACGGCAAAACTTTGCATTCTTTCCGCATCATCCCCGACCGCGGTTCGTGGTATGAAGCGCAGTTCGACACCAGCGACTTGCTTTATGTTTATCTCGACCGCAAAAAACGCCGCCGGAAATTTTTGACGACGACGTTTTTCCGCGCGCTGGGTTACGGCACGGACGCCGAGATTCTCAAGCTGTTCTATGACATCGAAGACCTGAGCGTCAAAGAGGCCGAAAAGCTCGAAGACATCCAGAACAAGGTCCTGATCGAGGATGCGTTGGATAACGACAAGGCGATTGTGGTCGCCCGCGCTTTCGAACCGCTTTCCAAAGCGGTCGTCAAACAGATTGCCGAATTGGGCATCCATAAAATCCGCGTAGTCGATACCACAGTGGACGATGGCATTGTCATTAAATGCCTCAAAAAGGACCCGACCAAGAACGAAGAGGAAGCTCTCAAGGATATTTATCGCCGCTTGCGCCCGGGCGACCCGCCCACTGCCGCCAACGCCCGCGCGTTGATCAAGCGTCTCTTTTTCGACGCGAAGCGTTATGACCTCGGCCGCGTCGGCCGTTACAAGATCAACCAGAAACTTGGCATCAAGGGTGGCGATTCCCGCATCCTGACCAAGGAAGACCTGGTCGCCGCCACTAAATACCTCCTGCGCCTGAAAAAGGGCGAAGGCTCGTTGGACGACATTGATCACTTGGGCAGCCGCCGTATTCGGACCGTGGGCGAACTTTTGGCCAATCAATGCCGGGTCGGCCTGGCCCGCACCGAACGCCTGGTCAAGGAGCGCATGACCTTGTTCGATCAAAGTCTGGAAAGCATGTCTCCGCAGAAATTGATCAATCCCAAGGCGCTCTCCGCCGTGATTCGAGATTTCTTCGGCCGCAGCCAGCTCTCGCAATTCATGGACCAGATCAACCCATTGGCCGAACTGACGCACAAGCGCCGCCTGTCCGCCCTCGGGCCGGGAGGTTTGTCGCGGGATCGCGCCGGGTTTGAAGTCCGCGACGTCCATCCGTCGCACTATGGCCGCATCTGCCCGGTGGAAACGCCCGAAGGGCCTAACATCGGTTTGATTGCGTCCCTGGCGACCTTTGCCCAGGTCAATGATTTCGGCTTTCTGGAAACGCCCTATCGGCGCGTGGAAAAAGGCCGGGTCAGCAATCACCTCGATTACTTGACAGCTGATCGCGAGGAAACTTACATCGTTGCCCAGGCTAACGCGCCCATCGACGAAAAGGGAAACTTTTTGGGCGAGCGCGTCACTTGCCGTTGCAAGGGCGACTTCATCGATGTTGAACCCGCCCGAGTGGATTACATGGACGTTTCGCCCAAACAGCTTGTTTCGGTCGCGGCCAGCTTGATTCCATTTCTGGAGCACGACGACGCCAACCGCGCCTTGATGGGTTCCAACATGCAACGCCAGGCGGTGCCGCTGCTCATCACTGAGTCGCCTTACGTGGCCACCGGCTTGGAAGAGCGCGTCGCCCGAGATTCACGCGCTGTCTTGGTGGCCGAAGAGGCCGGCAAAGTGGCCTCCGTCACCGGCAACCTCGTCATCATTACTTCGGACGGCAAGGTTCCCGAAACGAAGAAGAAGCTTCGCACCGATCCGGGCAATGGCATTTGGGTTTATCCCATTCGCAAATTCATGCGTTCCAACGCGGCGACCTGCATCAATCAAAAAATCCTGGTGGCCAAGGGCGATTCGATCAAAAAGGGCCAGGTCATTGCCGACGGACCATGCACGCAAGGCGGCGAACTGGCTTTGGGCCGCAACGTGCTCTGCGCCTTTATGCCTTGGAATGGTTATAACTTCGAGGACGCGATTCTCATCAGCGAACGCATCGTCAAAGACGACGTCTTTACGTCCATCCACATCGATGAATTTGAAGTCGGCGCTCGCGACACCAAGCTCGGGCCCGAGGAAATCACCCGCGATATTCCCAACCTCGGCGACGAGGCTTTGAAGAATCTCGGCCCGGACGGCGTCATTCGCATTGGCGCGGAGGTCAAACCCGGCGACATCCTCGTCGGCAAAATCACGCCCAAGAGCGAAACTGAATTGGCTCCCGAAGAACGTTTGCTGCGCGCCATCTTCGGCGAAAAAGCGGCGGACGTCAAAGACACGTCCCTCAAAGTTCCTTCCGGCACTTACGGCATTGTCATGGACGTCAAAGTCTCGTCCAAGAAAGAGCGCGAGGCGGAAGTCAAAGTGGCGCCCGAGGCCAAACGCCATGCCAAAGAAGTCCAGGACGAACACAAAACCAAGACCGACGAGTTGCGCGAGCAATTGACCGAGGCCTTGAGCAACATTCTTCTCGGCGAAAAAATTCCGCTCGACGTCGTCAATTCCGAGACCGGCGAAATCATCATCCCGGCCAACCGCAAGATCACCAAGACGCTCCTGCGCAAGCTGGCCCAGGTTTATGATCGCATCGAGATCGATCCCTCGCCTATTCGCAATAAAATCAGCGAAATCATCGGCACCTTCAAAAAGAAATTCGACGATCTGCAAATGCAGCACGACGAAGAAATCGAACGCGCCGAAGCCGGCGAGGAAATGGACAGCGGCGTCATCAAGTCGGTCAAAGTCTATATCGCTTCCAAACGGAAATTGTCCGTCGGCGACAAAATGGCCGGCCGTCACGGCAACAAGGGCGTCGTCGCCAAGATCGTGCCGGAAGAAGACATGCCATTCCTCTCCGATGGAACGCCGGTGGACATCGTTTTGAATCCGCTCGGCGTGCCTTCGCGCATGAACGTCGGACAGGTGCTGGAAACCCACTTGGGTTGGGCCGCAAAGTTCCTCGGCCTAAAGTTCGCCACGCCCGTTTTCGACGGCATCAAGGAAAAGGAAATTCGCGCCTACTTGAAGGAAGCCAAATTGCCCGAACACGGCAAGACGATCCTGATCGACGGCCGCACGGGCGAAGCCTTCGACCAGGAGATCGTGGTGGGCAACATCTATATGATGAAGCTGGGCCATTTGGTCGCCGATAAAATCCATGCCCGCGCGGTGGGGCCTTATTCGCTGGTCACCCAGCAACCGCTGGGCGGCAAGGCGCAATACGGCGGCCAGCGTTTCGGCGAAATGGAAGTCTGGGCCATGGAAGCCTACGGGGCGGCCTACAGCTTGCAGGAATTGTTGACCGTCAAATCCGACGATGTCCAGGGCCGCACCCGCATCTACGAGAGCATTGTCAAAGGCGACAACTGCCTCGAAGCCGGCGTGCCGGAGTCTTTCAACGTGCTGGTCAAGGAAATGCAGTCTTTGGCCATGGACGTCAAGGTGGGTTATTCAAACCCGGTGGAACAAGCTGCCGCAGCCCAAGCGCTGACTTTGAGCAGCCTGAAATAATCCCAACGCATATTTGTCATTGCTATTCTTACCATGAACACTAAAGAAAATGCCCGCGAACTGCTCGGCCTGGATAAGGTCAACCAGGTTGAATACGTTGCCATTTCTGTCGCTTCCCCCGAAGCCATCCGCGCCTGGTCCAAAGGTGAAGTCAAGAACCCCGAGACCATCAACTACCGGACTTTCAAGCCGGAAAAGGGCGGCTTGTTTTGCGAACGTATTTTCGGTCCGGTCAAGGACTGGGAATGCTCTTGCGGCAAGTATAAACGCATCAAACATCGCGGCGTGGTCTGCGATCGTTGCGGCGTCGAGGTGACTCTGGCGCGCGTCCGCCGCGAGCGCATGGGCCACATTGAATTGGCTGTGCCGGTTTCGCATATCTGGTTTTTCAAGTGCATGCCGTCCCGCCTCGGTTTGGTGCTGGACATGACCGCGCGCAATTTGGAGCGGGTCATTTACTACGAGGATTACATGGTGATTAATCCCGGTTCGACCCCGCTCAAGCTCCATCAACTGCTCAGCGAACACGAATACCGCGAAGCGCGCGAGACCTACGGCGCGGACGGTTTTGTGGCTAAAATGGGCGCTGAAGCGGTGCGCGAAGGCCTGGCCAACGTCGATCTGCAAAAGCAGGTGGATCATCTGGCCATCGCCATGACCGAGACCAAGAGCAAACAAATTCGCAAGAAAATTGCCAAGCGCACCAAGTTGCTGGCCGCTTTCCGTGACTCCAAGGCCCGGCCCGAGTGGATGATTCTGACTGTTCTGCCGGTGATCCCACCCGACTTGCGTCCGTTGGTTCCGCTGGAAGGCGGGCGCTTTGCCACGTCCGATCTCAACGATCTCTATCGCCGCGTCATCAACCGCAACAACCGGTTGAAAAACCTGCTGCAACTCAAGACGCCGGAAGTCATCATCCGCAATGAAAAGCGCATGTTGCAGGAAGCCGTCGATGCTCTCTTCGACAACGGCCGCCATGGTCGCGCTGTCACCGGCGCGGGCAATCGCGCCCTCAAATCCCTGAGCGACATGCTCAAAGGCAAGAGCGGGCGGTTCCGTCAAAATCTGCTCGGCAAGCGCGTCGATTACTCCGGCCGTTCGGTCATTGTCATCGGCCCCGAGTTGAAGCTGCATCAGTGCGGGTTGCCCAAGAAAATGGCCCTCGTCCTGTTCGAGCCTTTCATTATCCGCCGTTTGAAGGAGTTGGGCTACGTCCATACCGTCCGCTCGGCCAAAAAAATGATCGAACGCCAGTCGCCCGAGGTCTGGGACATTCTCGAAGAAGTCACTCGCGGCCATCCTGTCCTGCTCAACCGCGCGCCGACGCTGCACCGCCTTTCCATTCAGGCTTTCGAGCCGATTCTGATCGAAGGCGAAGCCATTCGTATTCATCCGCTGGTTTGCACGGCTTACAATGCCGACTTCGACGGCGACCAAATGGCCGTCCACGTTCCGCTCTCCGTCGAGGCGCAAATGGAAGCCCGCCTGCTCATGATGGCGCCGAACAACATTTTCAGCCCGTCCAGCGGACGGCCGATCATGACCCCGACGCAGGACATCACGCTGGGCTGCTACTACTTGACAGCCGAACCCCGCGCCAAGAAAGAGCCGAAAAACTGGATGCTGTTTGGGTCCAAGTCCGAAGTCATTTTTGCCTACAATGACGGCGGCGTGCGCATCCATGACCGGATTCGCCTGGCCAATCCTAATCGCGGCAAGAAGACCATTTACGGCGATGCCGAACGCAATGCGATCGACACGACGGTGGGCCGAGTCATCTTCAGCGAAATCTGGCCCGACGAAATGGGTTTCTTCAACAAAGTCGCCGGCAAATCGCAATTGGGCGAACTCATCTGGACTTGCTACAAGGTCTGCGGACACGAAAAGACCGTCATCATGCTCGACCTGCTCAAAGAGTTGGGCTTCCGTTCCGCCACCCGCTCGGGTTGCTCCATCGGAATTGACGACATGATCATTCCCAAGGAAAAAGACCAGGAAATCCACAACGCGCAAAAGCAGATTTCCGAAGTGGAAAAACAATATCGCAAAGGCGTCATTACTCCGGGCGAACGTTACAACAAGGTCATCGACATCTGGACCCATTGCACGGATCAAATCGCCAGCGTCATGTTGCGCACCCTCGAATTCAATCAAGGCAAGCACGAGTACAATCCCGTCTCGCTCATGGTCGATTCCGGCGCGCGCGGCAACCGCCAGCAGGTCCGCCAATTGGCCGGCGTGCGCGGCCTCATGGCCAAGCCCAGCGGCGACATTATCGAAAAGCCGATTTTGTCCAACTTCCGCGAAGGTTTGACTGTGCTCGAATACTTCATTTCCACTCACGGCGCCCGCAAGGGATTGGCCGATACCGCCCTCAAAACCGCCGACTCCGGCTACATGACCCGCAAGCTGGTCGATGTCGCCCAGGATGTCATCATCCGCATGGAAGATTGCGGCACCTCCAACGGCATTTGGGTGCAGGCCATTTACGAAGGCGAAGACGAAGTCGTCAAGTTGAGCGAGCGGATTAACGGGCGCATCGGTTGCGACGATATTTACGATCCGGCCAACGTCAAAACAGCGCTGGTTCGCTCCGGCGAAATGATCGACGAAGTCAAGGCGCGCCTGATTGAAAACAGCGGCGTCGAACGCGTCCGCATCCGTTCCGTGCTCACTTGCGAAAGCAAACACGGCATTTGCGCGGCTTGCTATGGCCGCAATTTGGCCACCGGTGGCATGATCAAGCGCGGCGAAGCCGTCGGCATTATTGCCGCCCAATCCATCGGCGAACCCGGCACGCAATTGACCATGCGCACGTTCCACATCGGCGGCACCGCGTCGCAGGTCTTCAAACAGCCGCAGATTAAGGCGAAGTTCGAGGGCTTGGTCCGTTACAACGACATCCGCATGGTGGAATTGGAAGACGGCAACGCCATTGTGCTGAACAAAAACGGCTCCATTTCCATTCTCTCCGAAGAGGGGGGCCGCGAATTGGAAGTTCACAACCTGGTCATCGGTTCGATCATTTCGGTCAAGAACGGCGACAAGGTCAAAAAAGGCGAACCGTTTGTGCAATGGGATCCCTACAACGTCCCGATTCTCTCCGAGAAAGCCGGACGCGTGAAGTTTATGGACATCATCGAAGGCGTAACGATGAAGCAGGAAGCGGACGAAACCACCGGCCAGGAAGCCATGGTGATCATCGAACACAAAGAAGATCTCCACCCGCAAATCGTTATTCTGACCGATAAGGGCGAGCCGATGGCCAATTATCCGATCCCTTCGGGCGCGCACATCGTGGTCAACGAAGGCGACAAGATCGTTGCCGGCACG
>DASRLE010000370.1:0-4406 GCA_035648615.1 Saccharimonadales bacterium (SeqCode)
GAACCCAATCGTCGGGAGCGGCCAGCAAGAGCACACTGCCGCGTTGCCCGGCCAGACGCACGAAAAAGGACTTGTCCCGGTCCGACACGCCACTGCGCTGGACGAGCGCCTGCAACGCGGTGAGACCGCCGTTCTCATAGACCGCCTGGCACTCCCTGAGCCGGGCTTCAATAATCTCGCGATCCGTGCGTTGCATCGTCGCAGCCAACAGCAAATAAAGCAGGCAGAAAAGAATCGCCGCGCTGAGCGTGAAGAGCGCCGCGTAACCCGCACTCAGGCGAAAAGTGAAACTTCGGGCCAGTCGTTCAAGCGGATTTGAGGACATAGCCGACTCCGCGGATGGTCTGGATGAGTTTCACCGGAAAATCCTTGTCGATCTTGGCCCGCAACCTGTGGACGAGAACATCCACGACGTTGGTTTGCGGATCGAAGCTGTAATCCCAAAGCTGCTCCAGGATCATGGTCTTGGTGATGGCGCGGCCCGGATGGCGGAGAAGGAGTTCAAGGAGGGCGAATTCGCGGGGTTTTAGTTCCAGCTTTTGCCCGTCACGCGCGACCTCGCGCGTCAGCAAGTCCATGGATAGGCCGCCCGCGATGAGTTTAGTGGGCACAGCGGTGTTTGTACCCCGGCGGACGAGTGCCTGCACCCGCGCCAGCAACTCGGAAAAAGCAAACGGCTTGGTCAAATAATCGTCGCCACCCGCTTGCAAGCCATTCACGCGGTCATTCACTGTGGCCTTCGCGCTGAGGATGAGCACTGGCGTGAGGATTTTGCTCTCGCGCATTTGGCGCAGCAAGGAAAGCCCGCCGAGCTTTGGCAGCATGAGGTCGAGCACGGCCGCGTCATAGGTGACCGTTTGGGCCAAGGCCAGACCGCGTTCACCATCCGAGGCATGGTCGGCGGTAAAGCCATTTTGCTTCAGGCCATTGACCACGAACGAGGCGATCTTGCTGTCATCTTCAACTACCAGCACGCGCATAAATTCAAGCAGGACGAGAGTACCCTGATCCCGGCCCAAAGATACCCTTAAAAGGTTTCGCCATCAATGCGCGGTCACGACCATCAAGGAGACGTGGCGCCGCAAGGCTGCGTAATCGGCCAGGATGAGTTCACACTCGCGCAGGTCGGGGTCGCTTTGCGGACCGGTGGTTTCGGAATCGCCCATTTCGTTCGCCGGCAACTTCGGTAACTTGCCCTTGGGCGAACTTGTGACGCTTTCCGCCGCAGGCAGACCCGAATTGCCCGCATTTTGGAGTGTGATTTCGTAGGTTACAGGCTGGCTTTCTTTGCGGGCGGCGCGTTCCTGCGTCCGAAGTTGGTCCAGCGCCTTGGCTTCTTCTTTTTCATGACGGCGATCCGCTTCGTTCAGGTCCACGGTTTTCGTGTCGAGACTCTTCTTCATTTTCGCGATATCCTCGCGGACGTAGGCGAAGTCCTTATCTGTGGCCACCCGCGCGCCAGAACGCGTGCGGAGTTCTGGAAGGAAAGCGCTGACCTGGTCTTCGCGGGTGAAGTCAGATCGCGGAATGACATCCCAAGGCAGCGGGTCTTTCAACTCGGCTTCGCCCGCGCCGGATGCTTCGCTCAGGGAGGGCAGCGCGATGTCAGCCGTCACGCCCCGAAGTTGAGTCGAGGCGCCGCTCGGACGGTAAAACTTTTGAATCGTGACTTTGAGCGCTCCAGGATCAACGGAATGCGCGAAATGATTCTCGTCCATCAACGTCGCCAGCGGAATTACGGTTTGCACGGTGCCCTTTCCAAAAGTTGACTTGTCGCCAACAATGAACGCCCGCCCATAATCCTGCAGCGCCCCGGCCAGAATCTCCGAGGCCGACGCGCTAAACCGGCTGGTCAGCACAACCAGCGGCCCCTCGTAAAGCTCTGAAGCATCGGTGTCTGCATCGATGGCCGTGCGTCCGTCCAACTCGCGGGTCTGCACCACCGGGCCTTTATGAATAAACAGGCCGGTGAGGCTAATGGCTTCTTTCAGGGATCCGCCACCGTTGTTGCGCAGGTCCAAGACAAGGCCTTGGATATATTCGGCCTCCAGTTTGCGGATAAGTTTCGCAACGTCGGCTGTCGCGCTGCTGGGGGTGGGATGCGTCGGCCCGTCGGAACTGTGATAAAAGGAAGGAAGGTTAATTATCCCCAAGCGCAGAGCAGAGCCGTTCCTTTGGGGCAGGTCCACGATCTTCGCTTTGGCCTGCTGATCTTCCAGTTTTACTTCATCGCGCACCAGCAGAACCGTTTTACGGACGGAGTCGTCGGCGGCAGCGGTAGGAATGATCGTCAAGCGGACGCTGGTGCCCTTTGGGCCGCGAATCAACTTCACGGCGTCGGACAACGGCATATCCACGATGTCAACGGGCTTTTGGCCGGCCTGCCCAACCGCGACAATGCGGTCGCCGGGCTTAAGCAGCCCGCTGCGGGCCGCCGGGCTGCCGGGCACCAGTTGGACAATTTTGCAGTAGCCGTCGTCCGCCTGGAGCGTCGCCCCGATGCCGAACAAGGACAGGTTCATCGCAATGGAAAAATCATCCATTTGCTCCGAACCGAAGTAATCCGAATGGGGATCATAAACGTGGGCCAAGGCATTCAGATACACTTCCAGCACTTCCTCGGAGGTAAATTTCTTCATCGTCTGCGAAAGCCGAATATAGCGTCCCGTCAGGACGGCTGCGATCTCGGCCGGTTTCTTGCCCGCAAGCTTTTCCTGCAAATACTCCGCGCGCAACGTCTGCCGCCATAGTTGATAGGCGGCGGCGAGGTCCGCCGGACGCGGCGCTTTTTCGCGGTCGAACGAGTAGGTCTCGGCCCCGGTAAAATCGAACTTCTCGCTATGCAGAAGGTTCGTGACATAGGCGGCGCGCTGGTCGAGCCGTTCCAAATAGCGTCCGAAGATGGCGTGCGCCGGGGTGACGTCCCCTTCGCGGCGGGTCATATCGGATAGGTGCGGGCGGAAGTCGTCAAACGCCAGCACATCCGATTGCAGAAACAGGAGATGGGAAGGGTCGAGTGAATCAAGATAACGTTCGAGAAATTTCGCGGCCTGTTCGTCATCGAGCTGATGATGCGAGAATTGGGATTGCTCGAGCAGACCTGCGGTGAGCCGCGTGATGTTGGCGTCGGTCGGGTCGTTGGCGCGCGCCGCAGGCGAGACCGTTGAACTTGCCAAAGTGGCAGCCGTGACGACCCCGGCGAGCACAAGAGAGGCCAGCATGGCAATGACCGCGGGCACGAACAGTTTTGATTTCGTAAAGCTTTGCATATTCTTTTATTTATGTTGAGGAACGACTGCGCGCTAACGACCATCGGCACTCGTTTCTCCCATAATAGAACATCGCCGCGTTGCCGGATGCTTTCCCGGACATTACAAATTTGCAAGCCAGCCGGTGCGACCGTGCAGGAAGGGGCGGCGGGCCACCCCGCAAACCAAGGCGGTTGACTGCCTCGCCGAACCAACTGGAGAATCCGCCGCGCTTTTTGAGATCAGCCGCCATGGGCAAAATCAGGATAGTCGGTCATGCCGCCGTCAACAAAGACCGTGCCGCCCGTAACGTAGGAGGCAGTGTCCGAAACGAGCACCACGACCATGCGGGCAATTTCGTCCGGTTTGCCAATGCGTTTGAGCGGGATTTTCTCCAGTAAATTTTTCACGTTTTGCGGATTGCTCCAAACCGCGCGATTGATGGGTGTCTTGATGGCCCCGGGGCCGACGGCCAGGACGCGAACCCCATGGGGCGCCGCTTCCTGGGCCAGGGTTTTGGTCAACATGCTGATGGCTGCCTTGCTGCTCGTGTAGGCGCTGTAGCCGGACCAGGCGATTTCTTCATGCACCGAAGTCATGGACAACACGACGCCGCTCTTCTGCGTCACCATGCGCTTGAGGGCTTCACGGGCGCAGTAGAACGCGCCAAACAAATTGATCTCGATCACTTTTCGCCACGCTGTGATGTCAGCCTTCCAGCCCATGGCGCGGGGACCGTCAATGCCGGCATTGTTGATAAGAATATCGATGCCGCCCCAGGCTTTATCGATTTGCAGGAACATATCCTCGACCGCATTGGCGTCGGACACATCCGCTTGGATTGCAATGGCTTTGCCGCGCTTTTTATTGATCTTTTGCAGCAGCTTGTCCGTCGCCTCGGGATGCGCGACATAGTTAATCGCCACTTTTGCTCCGGCCTCGGCGAGAGCCAGCGCCATGGCCGCGCCAAGCCCGGAATTGGCCCCCGTGACCAGGGCGCGTTTACCGTCAAGTTTGATATTCATGGGAGTCTTTGTGTTGATGAATGGATTTCTGCTCCTTCGTATGCCGCTGCGACAAACGAAGCTGAACAATATTCGGCGGAAACGGAATATTTACCGCCCAGTTGAGGGCCACTTCAAGCTTGCGGCTGAGGGT